>JBMOGG010000160.1:0-6869 GCA_049318505.1 Sphingomonas sp.
CCCAGAACAGCTTGCTCGCAGTAGTGGGCTTGAATTCAACTTTCAGCTTTCCGAGTGCGATCGATTTAAGGCGGCGTTCGGTATGCGCGATCACCTTTGCGGGCACTGCGTCGGTCAATCCTAGATCGTTGGCGGCGGTCATGCCATCGACGATGACTCTGAGCTGGTTGCGCCTAGCGACAGCGTCGATCGCGGCGCGCGGATTTGGGGCGGCGGGCTTGCCGGTCAGTCCGTTTGTTTTGGGGATGTCGTACAGGCCGCGATCGATCCGCCGCAATTTTCCGTCATTGGTCAGGCGTTGCAGCGCCTTGTCGACTGTCGTGCGCGGCGCGAGATCTGTGAAATCGGCCGGCGTCCAAACGCGATCCGGGGCGTCAGCCAGGCGCGTAAGCAGAGAATCACGAAGCAGCGTCATGTCCGAAATTCATATGCGACTTTCGGACATATGTCCAGTTCGGCATGTCCGAAAAACATACATCTTTTTTGGACAGATTGGCACTTGTTCGGTGGTGCCCATAATCATATCTAGGTTGACACAAACTGGGCATGGACATCCCGCCAAGCGGTCTGCACCAACTGGTACGAGGCCGGCGACAATATGCGACCCGTCCCCTTGCTCCCGGCCAGTTGATCAAGACAGAGTGCCGACCATTCCCCGAGCGACATGTGAAGATTCCCGGATAAGAGTAAGGCGCTTGCCGCTGTCCACGAGATGATGGAGGGGTTCCCTCGGGCCGGTGTCATCGACAAGCAGACCCTGCGCGAGTTCGACGCGGCATGTCTTGCTCCGGCGACACCGCTCAAGGCCGACGGGATCAAGGCAATCCGCGAGGCGCAGCACGTCTTGCAGCCGGTGTTTGCGCGCTATCTTAACGTGTCCAAGAACCTCGTTTCCGACTGGGAACGGGGCGAGAAGCGGCCAGGTGGCCCGGCTCTGAGGTTACCCTCAATGATCCAGCGCAAGGGTCTTGAAGCAGTCGCCTGACATCTTGTTGGTCGCAGTACTTCGGGAAACGCAGATAGATTTGCGCGACTGCCTCACCCGGATGCGAAGGCCAGATCTACCACAATGACCTCGTGGATCGTCAGCCTTGGAACATTGACGATCAGCCACGCCGCACGCGACGAGCGGTGACAATGCGGTTTCGGGCTCAAGGATGTGCACGATGCCCTCATAGACCGACACGCCCGCGCCGGGCGCAAAGACGAGCAGCGCGACGACGAAGCTCCATCAGTACAGTTCCCGACCACAGCTGGTACAGTTCCCGACCATGGCCGGCCGGGTGCATCGCGTCGGGTGCCTTGGCGGCGCGCTTCTGCCCATATAAGCGCAGCAGCTGGTTGGTGGAATCGACGAGCCTTTGGACCGCTTCGGTCAGCATTGCCGACGACCCGGTCATCGCTGCGGCGACGAACTTGGAAACGGCAATGCCGACATTGGCCGCCAGCGCGATGATGAGAATGCCGGTGTTGCCGGGCTTCACTGCCCGTCCTCAGGCCCTTCTGCAACGTCGTCGCCGATGGTTGCGCCATTATCTGGCGCGGTTTCGGGATCGATCCCTTCGACCAGCACAGCTTCGGCCTCATCCTCGCTTTCCTCGATGCGCGCGGCGCTGACCACATGTTCGCCCGGCGCCACGTCGAACAGGCGAACGCCCGCCGAATTTCGCCCGATGACGCGCAGGTCGCCGACCGTCATGCGGATGAGCTTTGCCTGGTCGGTGACGAGCATCAGCTGCTGGCCGTTCGAACAGGGGAAGCTGGCGACGACGGGGCCATTGCGCGCCAGATTGTCGATGTTGGTGATGCCCTGTCCGCCGCGGTTGGTGCGGCGGTATTCATAAGCCGAACTACGCTTGCCATAGCCATTGGCGCAGACCGTCAGGATGAACTGCTCGACCTCGGCCATTTCGGTCACCCGTGCGGGCTCGAGCGTGGCTTCGCGGTCGTTATCCTTCCACGGGGCCGCACGCAGATACGCTTCGCGCTCTTCCTGACTTGCGCCCGAACGCTGCAGCATCGACAGCGAGATCACCGCATCATCGGGACGCAGCGTTACACCGCGCACGCCGGTGGAATTGCGCGACTGGAAGGCGCGGACGTCCGACCCCATGAAACGGATAGCCTTGCCCTGGCGGGTAGCCAGCAGCACGTCGTCGTCCTCAGTCAGCAGCGCGACGCCGATCAGCCGGTCGTCGGCATCCTCGCCCTCGAACTTCATCGCGATCTTGCCTGCCGTCGGAATATTTGCGAACAAATCCATAGAGTTGCGCCGCACATTGCCCTTGGACGTCGCAAACATCACGTGCAGGTCGGCCCAGCTGTCCTCGTCTTCGGGCAGCGGCAGCACGGTCGAGATCGTCTCGCCTTCTGCCAGCGGCAGCAGGTTGACCATTGGTCGTCCGCGCGTATTCGGGCCGCCTTCGGGCAAGCGCCAGACTTTCTTGCGGTACACTTTGCCGTGGGTGGAGAAGAACAGTACCGGCGTGTGGGTGCTTGTCACAAATAATTCGGTGATGGCATCCTCGTCCTTGGTCGCCATGCCCGCGCGGCCCTTGCCGCCGCGCCGCTGCGCGCGGAATGCCTCAAGCGGGGTGCGTTTGATATAGCCCGCCATGGTGACGGTAACGACCATCTCCTCGCGCTCGATCAGCGCCTCGTCGTCGATGCCGTCGAACGCGGCGGTGATCTCCGACTTGCGCGGCGTCGCGAATTCGTCACGCACTTCCTGAAGCTCGGCGCGCATCACCGCATAGAGTTTGATGCGGTCAGCAAGTATTTCCAGCAATTCTGAAATACTTCCCGCAAGTACCTTTAACTCATCACCAATTTCTTCACGGCCGAGAGCTGTCAGGCGGGCGAGGCGCAGGTCGAGGATCGCCTTTACCTGCAGCTCGGACAGCTTGTAGGTCGAAGCACCTGCCTGTGGCTCCATTGCTTCGACAAGCATGATGTAGGGCAGGATTTCGGCGATCGACCATTCGCGCGCGAGCAGGGCATCGCGGGCGACGGCGGGGCTGGCTGAGCCGCGGATGATGCGGACGACTTCGTCGACGTTCGACACGGCAACGACAAGGCCGAGCAACAGATGGGCGCGCTCACGGGCCTTGGCGAGCTCGAACTTCGAGCGGCGGGTGATGACCTGTTCGCGGAATTTGACGAACGCTTCGATCATGTCGCGCAGGGTCAGCGTCTCGGGACGACCACCGCGGATCGCGAGCATGTTCGCCGGGAAGCTCGACTGCGCAGGGGTGTGTCGCCACAGCTGGTTGAGCACGACGTCGACGCTGGCGTCGCGCTTCAACTCCATGACAATGCGCACGCCGAACCGGTTCGATTCATCGCGCATTTCGCCGACGCCCTCGATGCGCTTGTCCTTGACGGCTTCGGCGATCTTTTCAACCAGGCCGTTCTTGCCGAGCTGGAAGGGGATTTCGGTGAGCACGATGGCGCGCTTGTCGCCGCGCCCTTCCTCGACGATGTGCCGCGAGCGCACGATGATCGAGCCGCGCCCGGTCGTATAGGCAGACTTGGCGCCGTGCGTGCCGAGGATCAGCCCGCCGGTCGGGAAATCAGGCGCGGGGACAATGGCGTACAGGTCTTCGGACGTGACGCTGCTATCGTCCATATAGGCAAAACACGCATCGATGACTTCGCCCAAATTGTGCGGCGGGATATTGGTCGCCATGCCGACCGCGATGCCACCGCCACCATTAACGAGCAGATTGGGAAAGCGCGCCGGCAGGACCTGTGGCTCTTCGCGCTGCGCGTCATAGTTCGGCTGGAAATCGACCGTATCCTTGTCGACGTCGGCCAGCAGGAAATTGGCGACTTTGGCCAGCCGCGCTTCGGTGTAGCGCATCGAGGCGGGGGGATCGGGATCCATCGAACCGAAATTGCCCTGGCCATCGATCAGCGGCAGTCGCATCGACCAGTCCTGCGTCATGCGGGCCAGCGCGTCATAGATCGCCGAGTCGCCGTGCGGATGGTAGTTGCCCATCACGTCGCCGACGATCTTTGCCGACTTGCGATACGGTTTGCCCGCCACAAAGCCACCTTCTTGGCTCGCCCAGAGGATGCGACGGTGCACCGGCTTCAAGCCATCGCGCACGTCGGGCAGCGCGCGCGAAACGATGACCGACATGGCATAGTCGAGATAGCTCGACTTCATCTCGTCGACGATGTTGATCGGCGAAATATCGGAAGGGTCGGCGAGGATAGTCTCGTCGCTCATTAGGGCGTGCTGCTTTCGATGACGTTTGGGTTACACCGCTCTAGCGGGTGCAACGCCTGGATACCAGCCTCGCGTGCGCGCGTGTGCGCGAGGATTCAAACAGCGATCAGTCGGGAATGCGGACGCCATCCCAGGCGAAGTGCCCACCGCTGTCTGACGGCGTCAGTGCGGCCGCCACCGCAATGAGCCTTTCGGCCGAAAAATCCGGCGTAAAGAGCGTGTCGGCTGCCACATTGCCCTGAAATGGCTTCGACATGGCGGTGTCGACAGTGCCCGGATGCAGGGCGACGCAGATCGCCTGCGGATGGGTGCGTTTCAGTTCGATGCTGAGCGTCCTGACCAGCATCACCAGTGCAGCCTTTGAAGCACGATAGCCGTGCCAGCCGCCCGTGCGGTTGTCGCCGATACTGCCGACCCGCGCGCCAAGGACAGCAAACACGGCGCGCCGGTCACGGGGCAGGCGGGGAAGGACGTGCTTGGCGACCAGCGCCGGCGCGATGGCATTGACCAGAAAGCTGCGCGCCATCTGTTCGGCATTGAGCGCGCGCATCGATCGTTCAGGGCGCTGGAGAGCGTCGTGGAGCATGCCGGTGGTGACGAAGACGCTGGCGAGTTCGTTGGGGAGCGCTGGAGCGGCTGCGACGATGTCGCTCTCGACCGTGACGTCGACCCCGATCGTCCGGCTCCAGACGGTCACTTCCCCTTTGCTCGCCAGGCGCTTCGTCAGTGCCCGGCCGATGCCACCGGCGCCGACAACCAGAAACTTTGCGGTTCGGTCTTCGTTCATCCATTGGGCCCTAGCGTCCAACTATGGGTTCGCAAGGCGCACTTGGCTTGTGTCGATGCGGCGTGAGGGTTAATTGGGGGTTCTGCCCCGTCATGGATGGTCAAGGAGAGAAGAGTGAAACCCGTTTCCCGTCTGGCGATTGCTGCCGTCCTCGCGCTCGCTGCGGTTACATCGCCTGTAGTCGCTAAGGAAAAGCCCGCCGCGCCCGCAAAGGGACCAAATTTGTCCAAGGAGTTCCGCGTCGCGGCACAGGCTTTGCAAAAGGCGATCCAGACAAAGGATTTTGCTGCTGCCGCGGCGGCTTTGCCTGCCGCGCAGGCCGCAGCCAGCACGCCTGACGACAAATTCTACGCCGGGCTGTTCCAGTACCAGGTTGCGGCCAACGCCAAGGATACGCCCGGCACGATCGCCGGCGCCACGGCCATGCTTACCAGCGGTGTAGCGCCGGTCGAGCAGCAGGGCTCGCTCAATTACCTGCTCGGCCGCGAAGCCTATTTCACCAAGGATTATCCCAAGGCGCTCGCCTATCTGAACGAGTCGATCCGCCTCGGCAACAAGCCGCCCGAACTGCTGATCATGGCGGCCGACATCAGCTTCAAGCAAAAGCAATATGTGGTCGGCCTCGGCTATGCCGAACAGGCCATTGCCGCCGAGAAAACTGCCGGACAGGCAGTTCCTGAAGACTGGTACCAGCGCGCGCTGAGCGCCGCTTACAACGCCAAGAGCGGAACGGATCTGGTCAAGTGGGGCGCGATGCTGGTCACGGCTTATCCGACCTCGGAAAACTGGCGCAGCACGCTGGTCCTCTATCGTGACAGCAAGCAGATGGAGGGGCAGATCACGCTCGACCTCTATCGTTTGATGCGTGCGACCCGGAGCATTGCCGGTGAGCGAGATTATTATGACTATGCAGCGATCGCGAGCGAGCGCGGCCTGCCGGGTGAAGCAAAGGCCGTTGTCGATCTCGCGATCTCGCGTGATGCAAAGCTTGCAACGAGCAAAAACCTGGCCGAGTTGCGCGCAGCGGCAACCCCCAAGATCGCGGCCGATTTGGCAGGCCTGCCGGCAAGCGAACGGGCTGCCGCAGCGTCGCCCTTGGCACGTCCGACGATGGGCGCGGGGGACGGCCACCTCAGCTATGGCGAATATGCCAAGGCCATTGTGCTCTATCGCTCGGCATTGACCAAAACCGGCGTTGATGCCGACACCGTCAATACCCGGCTGGGCATTGCGCTGGCACTGAGCGGCGACAAGCAAGGCGCGCGCGCCGCATTCCAGGCGGTCAAGGGAACGCGCGCTGAGATCGCTACGCTCTGGATGGCGTTCCTCGACGCGCCGCAGACCACAGCTTAAGGTCGAACACGGGCTAAGGTCGAACAGGGGTCGGGCTTACCGGTACGTATCCTCGGTACGGACCGGGACGCCCGGCTGCGACTTCGACGTGCGGATTGTAAGCGAGGTCTTTACCCCGGCAACATTGGGTGCAGGGGTGATATGCGTCGTCAGGAATGCCTGGAATTCCTGCAAGTCGTGCGCGACGATTTTCAACATGAAATCGATCTCGCCGTTGAGCATATGGCATTCGCGCACCGGGTCCAGCGAGGCGACATGTGCTTCGAATGACTGCAAATCGGCTTCAGCCTGTGTCTTCAGGCTGACCATCGCGAACACCGTAATGCCGTAGCCGAGGCGCGCCGCGTCGAGGTCAGCGTGATAGCCGCGAATCGTGCCCTCTTCCTCGAGCGTCCTTACCCTGCGCAAACAGGGCGGTGCCGTCAGCCCCACCCGACCGGCAAGTTCGACATTCGTCATGCGGCCGTCGGTTTGAAGTTCGCGCAGGATCTGGCG
>JBMOGG010000161.1:0-6856 GCA_049318505.1 Sphingomonas sp.
TTAACCATACTAAGGAAATGGTGCAGGCCCATATGCGCGTCAAGGCCGACAGGAAGGCCGACTTGGCCCGCAAAAACACTTGTCATTTACACAACGTGCGAGTAGCAAGAAGTCCCGCCTATCGATCAACCCAGATAGGCGCACCAGCTTTCTCAAAAGAGAAAGCGTCATGTAGAGAATTTGCGTGCGCCTTTGGCGTACGAAGTGTGGACAGGTGCAAAGGTTTGGTTCCATCCAAACCGTCATCTCAGGATGGCCACCTGTAAAACGAAGGGAACAGGTGGCCGAGTGCCACAGGTTTTTCGCCAGAAAAACCGTCAAAGAAAGTTCAACCACGATAGCCTCGTGAGTTGATAAGTGAAGTGGACAGGTGGCCGAGTGGTTGAAGGCGCACGCCTGGAAAGTGTGTATACGGCAAAACCGTATCGCGGGTTCGAATCCCGCCCTGTCCGCCATATTCCCGTCGCAAACTCCGACAGCTACCCCAGCGACGCCGAAATTTGGCGTTGTTTCAAAGGGGTTTGGCGGCACCATCCGAACCTCAGAGACTGACCACGGGCCGCAATGCGGTCTCTGAACGGCTTTCGTCTCTAACCGAGCGAACCTCGCCGTTTTCGGTTCGGTACATGAAAGAGTATCGTTTTCAATCGCTTGACTGATGAGAACACCAGACCTGTTCCGGGCGGTCTCGCTGGCATGCAAGCTAAAAGAGAGAGCCCGAGATGGGCATGATGGCGCGCACCGTGGCGGTCACCCGCGTATGGGGCAGCGCCAATGGCGCGTTGGCCTTGTCGCGCCGACGGAACGCGTTAGCCGCCTCAAAGGCTCCCGTTTGAACGCAGCTAAACCCTCAAACGCTTCGCACGAGGCTGCCTAGTCGCATGACTGCCTCGCGAAGCTCCTCGGCTGGAAATCCGCCGAACCCGAGCATCAGGCCACGACGGCCGTTTTGAGCAGCGTACATGGGGGAAATCGCCCGGGTAACGATCCCTGCCGCGTGGAGCCTTGTGGCAATCTCCACGTCGTCGACCCCGTCCGGCAGCCAGACCACGATGTGCATGCCTTGATCGCAATGCTGGATCGTCCAGCCTGGAGGAAGGCTCGTCGCCAAAGCCTCGAGCAACACAGACCGCCGTTCAGCATACAGGTTTCGAATTCGCCGCACATGAGCTTCGAAGAAGCCTTCCTGCATATAGGCGGCAAGCACATGCTGGTCAGTCAAAGGCGAGTGTCTGTCAATGATCGCTCGCGCGCCCGCGAATGCTTCAATGAGAGGCGCTGGGGCGATGAGATACCCGAGACGAAGCGATGGAAAAAGCACCTTGCTAAACGTGCCGAGATAGATGACTCGCGCCGGGTTAAGCCCTTGCATTGCGGGAAATGGATGGCCCGCGTAGCGCAGTTCACTGTCGTAGTCGTCCTCCACGATCCATGCGTTGGTTTGTTCGGCCCAGTTCAGTAGCGCCTGCCGGCGCGCCATGCTCATCGGCATGCCGACCGGGTACTGATGTGATGGCGTGACAAAAGCGGCGCGAGCGTTTGGATTGATCGCAAGACCCTGCTCAACATTCAGCCCGTGCTCATCGACGGGTACGCGATGGGTCTTCACACCAAGGTCATCGAGAACTGCGGTCAAGCCAGGATAGGCCGGGTCTTCAGCCCAAACGGCGTCACCTTGTGAAAGCAGCACACGCCCAGCCATGTACAGGCCCTGCTGTGTTCCTGAAGTAATGACGACATTCTCCATCTCGCAGTGAACGGCACGAGCTCGTCGAACATATGCAGCGATTGCGACACGAAGCTCAGGTAGCCCGAATGAATCGGCGTAGCTTGCGGGGGCCGCTCTGCGGGATGCGCGGATACGATTGCCAAGCCGCCGCCACGTATCGTCCGGGGCTATACCCCCTGCGGGTACGGCTACGGCGAACGGAAAAGGAGGCTGCGGAACAAGGGTTCTTGCAACAGCCGCCAGCCGAGCCGCAGCTGGAGGCAACGGCGAGCCAGGATCGATGCGTCGCACACCTACGCGTGGCGACGGCATCAACGGGCCATCGCCAAGTGCCATTGCAACGCTGGTGCCTGCGCCGACCTTAGCGTTGAGGTAGCCTTCCGCAGTTAGTTGTCCGAACACTTCCACAACAGTGCCACGCGCAACTCCGAGTGACTTCGCCAGCGTGCGCGTCGATGGCAGACGCTCGCCAGGTTTGAGCTCGCCGTTGGCAATCGCGTCGCGCAGGCGCTGTGCTAATTGCCGACCGACCAAGCCACTTTGAAGCTCAACTGGCCTTAAGGAGGGAGCAACGAAAGCTACACGGCGTTTGGACATGAAAATGGACTAGCACGATTCGGGCTAAATGGCACTTCTTGATGGTCCACTTTCCGGAGAAGCTAAGGCCCATCAGAGGAGCCCGCCATGACCGCAACCCACACCAGCAACCCGATGCTCTTGCCCGATAACTTGCCGCGCCCGGTGGATGATGGCGGCGCGGACCATCTGGCTGGCACAAAGCTCCCAACACTCATCCTTCGCGGGACCTCTGGCATCCTGGTAGACCTGTCCGCGGTGAGAGGTCGTACTGTCGTCTACGCCTACCCTATGACCGGTGTCCCTGGCGTAGAGCTACCGACCGGCTGGAACGATATCCCCGGCGCCCGCGGTTGCACGCCTCAGACATTGTCGTTTCAGGCCGAAATGGATGTGTTTGCGGCTCTCGGCGTCACCGTGTTTGGGCTCAGCGCACAAACGCCAGAATATCAGCAAGAGTTAGCCGATCGCCTCAAAATCTCGTTCGCTATCCTGAGCGATGCGGAGATGAAGCTGACCGAGGCACTGCGCCTGCCAACCATGGTGGTTGAAGGTATGCGCCTCATAAAGCGCCTTACTCTCATCATTGATGACGGCACTATCACGCATGCGTTCTATCCGGTGTTTCCGCCAGACCGAGCCACAGCAGACGTAGTGGCATGGCTTCGGAAAAATCCCCACCCCGCCGACAAACAACTTGGAGTACAGATCTACACCACGCCAACCTGCCCGCATTGCAAGGCTGCAAAAACGTTGCTGAGCGAATATCGCATTTCCTTTACGGAAATAGACGTAGAGCAAGACGCAGCCGCCGCCGGCACCATGATCGCCCGAAGTGGGCGAAACACTGTGCCGCAGGTGTTTGTCCATGGCCGCCATATCGGCGGAGCAGATGAACTGCAGACACTTAGCCAGTCCGGACAGCTCAGCGCGATTCTCACGCCTGCCCAAACACCCGCTGCATCTGCTCATCCCACGGCAACTCGGCCAAGGCCATCAGGTCATTGATCGCTATCGCCAGCGGTCGCCGGGCAATCACCAGCGCCTCCAAGACGCTTGGGGCCAGGTAGGCCAACCGGATCATCCGTCCGATGAAGCGGTCGGAGACGTTCTCAGCCACAGCGATATCCTGGATGGTGGACATGGCGCCGCTTTCCAGCTGCCGCCGCCACTTCCACGCCCGCGCGATGGCGCGGAGCACGTGCGGGTCCTGCGTCCGGCCTTCCCGTGCGCAGTGGTCCTCGGGCGGCAGGATCTTTGGCCGCCCGTTGCGCTTGCGGATGCTCAGCGGGATGACGACCCGAATGGTGTCCGACGAACCGCTCATGCGCAGGCCTCCTTCTGGCGGGGCGCCATCATGTCGCGCAAAACCGATCCCAGCCCTGCTTGGCGCAAGTCGACGGCGATGCCGTTTGTCCCAACGGTAACCCGGTCGACCAGGAGCTGGATGATACGGGTCTGCTCCGCCGGGTAGAGCGCGGTCCAGATCTGGTCGAATTGGCCGAGCGCCTTGATGACCGCCTTCTCATCCACCGCAGCGCTCTCTTCTCGCAGCGCCTTGATCACGCGGACTGCGATCTCCGGCGCGCGGATCATGCGCCGGATCTCACCGATGACGGCGTCCTCGACCATGCCAGCGGGCAAGCGCAACGGTCCCGCGATGTCGCCGATCGGGCGGTTCCTGATCAGATCCATAGACGCGTAATAGCGATAGAGGCGCGAGCCCTTCTTGGTCGCGGTCGGCGTCATCGCCGTGCCGGTCTCCGTGAAGATGATCCCCTTGAGCAAGGCCGGTGTCTGGGCGCGCGTGTTCTTGGCCCGAAGTCGCGGACTCTCCTGAAGGATGGCGTGCACGTTGTCCCAGAGGCCCTGATCAATGATCGCCGCGTGCTCGCCGAGATAGGCCATTCCCTTGTGAACGGCTTCGCCGCGATAGACCCGGTTGTTGATCAGCTTGTAGAGGAAGCCCTTGTCGACCAACTTGCCGCGCTTGTTCAGCACGCCCTCGGCCGCGAGCGCCTTGGCCAGCATGGTCGCAGAGCCGATCGCCGCGAAGCGCTGGAAGATCATCCTGACCGTGGCAGCTTCGTTCTCGTTGACCACGAGCTTGCGGTCACGAACGTCGTAGCCTAGCGGCACATAGCCGCCCATCCACATGCCGCGTTTGCGAGATGCTGCGACCTTGTCGCGGATTCGCTCCCCAATCACCTCACGTTCGAACTGCGCGAAGGACAGAAGGATGTTCAGCGTCAGGCGACCCATCGACGTCGTGGTGTTGAACGACTGTGTGACCGAGACGAAGGTCACCTGGTTTCGTTCGAAGATCTCGACCAGCCGCGCGAAATCCATGAGGGATCGCGACAGCCGGTCGATCTTGTAGACGACGATCACGTCGATCAGCCCGGCTTCGACATCGGCCAGAAGACGTTTCAGCGCCGGGCGGTCGAGCGTACCACCCGAAACGCCGCCATCGTCATAGGGCTCACGGATCGCGGCCCATCCTTCGGCGCGTTGGCTGGCGACACTTCAGCAGCGTCGCCGAAGTGAAGGTTCAGGTGGTCTGAGCCGTGCTCAACATCTTCCTCGGCTATGCGTGCAATTTCTCATGCAGCTACTGCCTTCAAGAACTCGATGCGCCCGATGCCGTGCGGCAGCGTTACCCGATCGAGCCCTTCATCGAACGCGTCATCCCATTCGTCCGGGAGAATGGGATCAAGCGGATCGACTATTGGGGCGGCGAGCCGCTGCTCTATTGGCGCGAGATCAGCGCCATTCATACGGCATTCGAGCGGGCGGGGCTGACTTTCGATTTCGTACGCATCACGACCAACGGCAGTCTGCTGGCGCCGGATTTCATTGGGCCGATGAACGACTGGAGCTTCTACGTCGTCGTCAGCGACCATGGCGAGTTCGGCCAGCCGGCATGGGACATGGTGCGCAGGCTCAAGCGGTCGAGCATTTCCTTTCTGTTCACCGCCGAGACCCCTTTCATCTGGCCGCTGTTCGCAAAGCTCGACCGTCTCGAAGCGGAATACGGCAGACCGTTCTGGCCCTATGCCCATTGGGTCCGTACGACCAAGGGATGCGCGCAACGCTACTGGTTCACGCCCGAGAGCCTCGACCGCCATGTCGAGCATCTCTGGGAGCTAGCGCGGATGCGGCTGGCGGGCCATCGACATGCCAGCCTGTTCTTCGACGGCCATCTCGATGAGTGGCGGCGCGGTTTGGCGCGCGCGGCGGCTCCGGTGGAGCCGCTGTGCCACAGCGCCAGCCATCTGTCGGTCGATCTCGCCGGGAACCGCTATGCCTGCCACCACAGTGTGAAGCGCGGTTTTCGAACCGGGCATCTCTTCGACGAGACCGGGCCGCGCGATCAGGGCGAACAAGACGCCCTCGATCACGCCTGGCGCTGGGTGAGAAGCGCCGAATGCCAAGCCTGCCCGATCCGCTCCTGGTGTCGGGGCAATTGCCATCTGTCCCAGACCCACGAACTCGACTGCCGACTGTCCCGCGAGAAACATCGGGTTTTTGCCTGGCTCGACCAACAGGAAAACGGCGCCCTCGCGCGCAATCATATCAAGGTACCCTGACATGACAGAAACACTTGAATACCGGCTCGCGATGGCGGGCCGGAACGGATATGCGCGCGCGCTGCTCTACCGACCGCATCGTTCTGAACTCCTGTGGGAAGACACGGGTGAGCGGGTCGATATCCGTCTGGTCGGGATGGAGTATGACACTGCTCCGCGTCAGTGGACCGTAGCCGAGCCGATCTCCCCTCGGAACCCGGGCCGCAAGTCCAGAGACACGCGGCTCCTCAAGATTCAGATGGGGCTGAAGTGCAACTATGCCTGCACCTACTGCAACCAAGCATCCCAGCCCCACGAGATCCAGGGAGATATCGGCGACGTTCATCGCTTCCTCGCGGCGCTGCCGAAGTGGTTTGATGGGGGCGAGAAGGGAGACGGCAGCGGCGTCCGGATCGAGTTCTGGGGCGGTGAACCGCTGGTCTACTGGAAGATCTTTCGCGTGCTCGCATCTGCGCTGCGATCGGCCTATCCGAAGGCGCGCTTCAACATCATCACTAATGGCGCCCTGATCGACGACGATAAGATCGAGTTACTCGACGCGCTCGGGTTCAGCGTCGGGATCAGTCATGACGGGCCGGCGATGCGCTTCCGGGGACCCGATCCGCTAGAAGACCCGTCCCAGCGTGCAGCGATCCGCAAGCTCTACGATCGTCTACGCCCCTGGGGCCGTATCGGCTTCAACTGCGTTTTGCACAAGCACAACACGTCATTGGCAGCGGTGCGGCGACACATCGCCGAGCGACTGGGCGTTCCCGTGGATGATCTTCAGCTCACCACCGAGGAAATCCTTCTGCCCTACGATCAGGGCGGGATTACCCTGTCGCCGCAGACGCAAGAGGAACATCGCACTTACCTCGAAGCGGTCTTCTGGGAAGCTGTGCGTGGCGAGAGCATGCCGGTATCGACCCTTCGAGGACAGATCGAGGAGTTCTGTCGCTCGCTGGCACAGGTGCGACCGGCA
>JBMOGG010000162.1:0-6853 GCA_049318505.1 Sphingomonas sp.
CAACCCCGACCAAGATTTTCAATTTTGAGGTATCGAGTCCGACAAAAACTTCGCTATCCCTGTCCGTGGTCCACCCTCGCTTGAGCATGGGGCCTGGTGCCGGCCCTTCCGGCGCAACCCCCGATTCTTGTTTATTCCCGGGTCTTGCTTACTATGGGGGTGGTCCAACGTCGCCGACCGAACATACGGTCTTCTCCTGGTTCCGGACCTTCCTCGGGCACAGATTCTCAACAAAACCAACCGGCACCGCCCAACAACTCACCTCCGCATTGCACGCTCCGCACAGCTCCCCCATATAATGTGGTATGAGCGAAATCTTTCCCGTCCTCCCGCTGCGCGACATCGTTGTATTCCCGCAGATGATCGTCCCCCTCTTTGTCGGCCGCGACAAGTCGGTGTCGGCCCTCGAAGCGGCCATGGCCGCCGACAAGGAAATCTTCCTTGTCGCGCAGCTAGACCCGTCCGAAGATGATCCGTCGCGCGACGACCTTTATGATCTCGGCGTCATTGCGAGCGTCGTCCAACTGCTGAAGCTTCCTGACGGCACCGTGCGGGTACTGGTTGAAGGCAAGCGGCGCGCGCGGCTCGTCGAGCTGGCAGGTTCCGAGGGGCATCTGACCGCAACGATTGCCGAAGTGGGCGATCTTGCGGCCGAGGGCGATGAAGTCACGGCTTTGATGCGCTCGGTCGTCGACCAGTTCGACAATTATGCCAAGCTAAACAAGAAGCTGCCGGCAGAGACCGCCGTCCAGCTCGCGGATTTTGAGGAGCCCGGCCGGCTCGCGGATGCGGTTGCTGCCAATATCTCGGTCAAGGTTGCGGACAAGCAGGTGCTGCTGGCCGAGGCCGATCCGGCCAAGCGACTCGAGATGGTCTTCGCCTTCATGGAGGGCGAACTCGGCGTGCTGCAGGTCGAGAAGAAGATTCGCGGCCGCGTGAAGCGCCAGATGGAAAAGACCCAGCGCGAATACTACCTCAACGAGCAGCTGAAGGCGATCCAGCGTGAGCTGGGCAACGATAGCGAAGACGGTGATGGCAACGAGATTGCCGAGCTAACTCACAAGATCGCCAGCCTGAAGCTGTCGAAGGAAGCGCGTACCAAGGCGACGGCAGAGCTGAAGAAGCTCAAGACGATGGCGCCGATGTCCGCCGAGGCGACGGTCGTGCGCAATTATCTCGACGTGCTGCTGGGCCTGCCTTGGGGCAAGAAGTCGAAGCTGAAGAAGGATCTCGTGGCGGCGCAGGCCGTGCTCGACGACGATCATTACGCGCTCGACAAGGTCAAGGATCGCATTGTTGAATATCTTGCGGTGCAATCGCGCACCGGCAAGCTGAAGGGGCCGATCCTGTGCCTCGTCGGACCACCGGGCGTCGGCAAGACGTCGCTGGGCAAGAGCATCGCCAAGGCGACCGGGCGAGAGTTTATCCGCCAGTCGCTGGGCGGCGTGCGCGACGAGGCCGAAATCCGGGGCCATCGGCGCACCTATATCGGTTCCCTGCCGGGCAAGATCGTGACCAACCTGAAGAAGGCTGGCACCTCGAACCCGCTGTTCCTGCTCGACGAGATTGACAAGCTGGGCCAAGATTTCCGCGGCGATCCGGCGTCGGCCCTGCTCGAGGTGCTCGACCCCGAGCAGAATGGCAAATTCAACGACCATTATCTGGAAATCGACGTCGATCTGTCGGACGTCATGTTCGTGACAACGGCTAACACGCTCAACCTACCTCAGCCGCTGCTCGACCGCATGGAGATCATCCGGCTGGAGGGGTATACCGAGGATGAGAAGGTCGAAATCGCCAAGCGCCACCTGATCGAAAAGCAGATCGAGGCGCATGGCCTGAAGGCCGGTGAATTCGTCCTGACCGACGAGGGGCTGCGCACGCTGATCCAGCAATACACGCGTGAAGCCGGTGTTCGCACGCTCGAGCGTGAGATTGCCAAGCTCGCGCGCAAGGTCCTGCGCCAGATTCTCGAGAAGAAGGTGGAAGGCGTCACGATCACGGCCGACAACCTCCACGAGTTTGCCGGGGTACAGAAGTTCCGCCACGGGCTGGGCGAGGAAGAGGACCAGATCGGCGCCGTTACCGGTCTCGCCTGGACCGAAGTCGGCGGCGAGTTGCTGACGATCGAAGCGGTGACGGTGCAGGGGAAGGGCGCGGTGCGTTCGACCGGCAAGCTCGGCGATGTTATGGGTGAGTCGATCCAGACCGCGCTCAGCTATGTAAAGGCACGTGCGCCGTCGTATGGCATCAAGCCGAGCTTGTTCGCACGCAAGGACATCCACATCCATCTGCCCGAGGGTGCGGTGCCCAAGGATGGGCCGTCGGCGGGCGTTGGCATGGTGACCGCGATGGTCTCTACCTTGAGTGGTATTCGCGTGCGTCGCGACGTCGCGATGACCGGCGAAGTGACGTTGCGGGGCAGGGTGCTTCCCATTGGCGGGTTGAAGGAAAAGCTTCTTGCGGCGCTCCGTGGCGGCATCACGACCGTCCTTATTCCGCAGGAAAACGAAAAGGATCTCGTGGAGATTCCAGCCAACATCCGCGACGGGCTGAAGATTGTGCCGGTTCGTCATGTCGACGAGGTGCTGGCATTGGCACTTGTCGAACCGCTCGTCCCGATTGAATGGACCGAAGCCGACGAGCTAGCCGCGCAGCCCCCGATTGCGGCAGTCATGACCGAGGAGGCCGTGCGGCACTAAGGCATAAACGGCGCGCGGCAGCCGTCGCCTATTGCAGGGCTTTGGGTATTTTTGCTTTGACACGGCCCGTCATCTCGTCGTTATGCAAGGACTTCGCGCCCTGATTCCGTAGGGTGCACCGAACATAACAGGGGCTTATACAGCATGAACAAGCAGGAATTGATCGGTCATGTTGCGGACACCGCCGGCCTTTCAAAGGGCGATGCGGTCAAGGCAGTGGAAGCAGTTTTCGACACGATCACTGCGACGCTGAAAAAGGGCGGCGAGGTTCGCCTCGTCGGGTTCGGCACATTCTCGGTCTCGAAGCGCAAGGCGTCGACCGGTCGGAACCCGCGCACGGGCGAGCCGATGGCGATCAAGGCGTCGTCGCAGCCCAAGTTCAAGTCGGGCAAAGGCTTGAAGGACTCGGTAAACTAAGCCGATAACGAAACCGATTGACCCGTAGACCGGCGACGCTATCAGCGCCGCTCGGTCCCGGATTACGGGTCTCGGGCGCGTAGCTCAGCGGTAGAGCACTCCCTTCACACGGGAGGGGTCGCAGGTTCAAACCCTGCCGCGCCCACCATAAATGCCTTTGAAATATAGGAAATTTATGGATCGACCGATTTCCATTCTTTGGGCAATAACGCCTTTCGGCGGCAAAAAATGGGTCATTTCGACCCTCGCTCGTACAAACTCCGTACACGGTCAGGGCTCCTTTCTGAGCTTGAGCTTCGTCTTGATTTCGGCCTTCAACAGGCCTCGAATGAGGGCTTCATTGATCTTGGTCTCGGTGTCCTCGGCGTGGGTGTAGGTGTTGCGCATCAGGTTAAGGTCGGACCAGCCACCAAACGCACCGGCCGCTTTTTCATCGACGTTCTCGCGAACATTCATCTCCTGACCAAAGCCATGCCTACCCGCCGGGTGAAACGGAATTTGTTCGATGCCCGCTGCCGCGCAGGCTTTGGCCCAGAGTTTGCGTGGTCCGCCACGGTCAGCATAGCCAAATAGTCGGAGGTTCTCGGGTTTTCGCGGCCAATCGCGCGGGTAAATCTCGGGAAGCGCCGTGAGTTCTTCCATTACGTCGTTGGGCACACGCAACCAGCGGTCCCCGTGGCCCTTGGCTCCGGGAATGCAGACCATGCCCTTGGCTTTGTTGATGTGTTTCCGGGGATGCATGGAGACGGCCTGGCTGATGCGCGCGCCCGTGACGAACATCAGCAAAGCCAAGGCTCCCAATCGGGGCGATGCTTTATGCCGAAACTTCAGCAGCCATTCCCAGCTGCCCGGTGGGTACTTCTTCCGGCCCGTACTCTTGCGCTTGATGTCCTGCGCGACTTTCTCTTTTTGAGTGTAGCCCCGCACTCGGAAAGCGATTCCGCTCTCGCTGTCGTTGATGTTGTTCAGAACCGCCCTGACCGGCGTCACGACCTGACGGGTCCAGGTGTCTGTGGAGCATTTTGGATAAAGCTTTTGTCCAAGCTCGCGGACGACTTTGGGACTGATGTCCCTGATAGGGGTAGCGCCGATCTGCTGTGTTATCGGGACCAGGAAGGCAGCCTCTTTGGGCTTGGCATCATATTGGAGGACGGCATCGGCAAAGGTGATGATCTGTTCGTCCGGATCCTCGCCTAGCAGGTGGATGCGGATGACCCTTTGCTCTTCCTTCCGGCACCAGTCCCAAGCGCCCGGTTCCTCAGATGCGCCAGTGCTGCATCGGTAGTATTCGGTAATCGGCGTGCCATTGTATTCGACTCGGCCGCGCGTCCACCAGATCGCGCCGCGGGGATAAGGTTCGAGGGGCATTTCTTCTGGCTTTCGATGATGTGATCGATTTGTTCGGGGGTGATCAGCATGACCCTGCCAAATTTGTGGCAAGCACCCCAGCGGCGGGCCAACCCGCGCAGGGTGCGTGGTGACAGGATGATCTGCTTCTCTGCAAGAAGCTCGATCCAGGCTTCGGGCGTTCTGGCGCGGTCAATGATTGGCGTCACGGCGGTCACAATCATGTTCCCTTCGCTTCGAGGGCACAACTTGCGCTGCAGTCGGGCCAGATTTGTGCGACGGTCAGGCCCGATGCTTCGGCGATGGCCTCGCGTACGCGCGTTGAATTGGAGCGCCCACTGGCCACCAGCGACACGGCGGTTCGAGAAATGCCGAGATTTCGAGCTATTTGGGCGTAACTTGTGCCGTGCAGCCGCAGGAGATCCTTGAGCAGCCGGGATGTATCGATCGTGTTTGTCATTTTCGACGTTTCCGGTAAGTTCACCACTGATTCTATGTTTAACCGATTTATTTGCAAATGGGAACCATTGTTTACGATGTCGATCGGAAAGCGAATTGAAGCCGTTCGCAAACAGGCTGGGCTACCTCAGCAGGCATTTGCAGATCATTTGGGCTTCTCGCGAAGGACGCTGCACGTTTGGGAGAAAGATCAATCACCCCCGCCCGTCGCTGCATTGATCAAGATCCGGGAGATATTCGACGTCGATCCAGAATGGGTCATCATGGGCGACGGGCTAACGCCCCGTCGGCACTTTCAGACTATCAATTGGGACGCTTACGACAAAATATACCGTGAAATCGAAAAGATCGCCGCCGAGGTTCGCCTCGTGCTCTCGAGCGAGCAGATTGAGCGACTAGCCCGACTAGAATTCGCCGATGGCACACAACTGACCGGCAAAGACAGGTCGCGGCTGACTGAATACCTTCGGACATTTTCATTGGAGAGGTAACTCGATGGACCGAGATAGCCGTGAGAAATTCGCAGCCGATCTGCGCCGCCAGGAAGTTATCTCTCCGGATTGGCGTAAGGCCCGAAGGGCAGCCTTCATAGCTATCGCCCTTATCGTAGCCGGGCTTATCGTGGGGAGGTCAGATACCGGCAATTCAGGCATTGCTAGTGTTCTGTATACGCTCGCTGGTGCCTTCGGGTTGGCCGTTCTTGCGCTTGTTCAGTTCCGCTGGCTTTACATCAAAAAGCCGCCAATCGACTGATGTATTCCTGCGAGGCAGCGCTGGTAGAAGGCACGACCAGTGCGCGAACCCGTCCACATCTAGCTGGCGCACACCGGTTTGTTCTGTTTATGTTCCTAAATGCGATTCGACCGCGACCATTTGATTTTCAAAGCCCTTTGCGCGCTCGATGAAGCAATTGACCAATGCGACACTGCACCGATCAAGCCCGGCTTCGCGCTTCGTTTTGCCTTGGCGTATCTGTTTGCCGTCAGCGATGGTCGCCGCGAGCCGTATGATGCGTTCTGGCGACAAGTAAGAGGCGGGACCGGCGGGGCATTTAGCAAGTCATCTCGCCGCTATGTCCGCACCACATATGCCCGGACGGCCCTCGCAGGCATATCGCGTGGCGTCGGCATCGAGCTAACCGCTGATCTGATGCAACGGCTCAGGGAAGCGCGGTCTCGCGACGTCGGCTAATAGGGTTCGCTACCCGTCGCCTATGTCGCAAATTGGATGGATGCACGAACCCACTGCGTGGGAGGGGCGCGTGAGGCGAGGTCGATCTGAAGTCTTTTCAAAATCGGTGCGGGGAATGGACCGCTATTGAGACAGCAGTACGCGCTCCTCAAGATGGGCGCTCTGGGTGACTTAGCGTAGTTTGGGTAGGCTTCGGGTGATGGGGCTGACTTCGGCTGTGCTGTAAATAACGGATATTCAGGGATTTTCGTAACTCCCCCAAGACTCCAGTACAATTGCAGCAGTTATTTAGGGGCGCTTGAAACTGCGTCGAAGTTGATCGCGGCAATCGCCAGAATTTCGGCGCGGTCGTCGCTCAGGATGTGGCCCTTGGCAATCGCCTCGTCGAGTGCGCGGGTGAACTTTCGCAGGTAATCTGCCTTACCGCCGGGATACAGCATTGCGAGCTTCGCTGCATCGAATGGCACCGCAGTTCCGGCCAACATGCTAAGGAAATCGCTCGGATCGCCTTTTCCCGACAGTGCCGTGGTCGGCACATCAACCCAAGGAGTGCGCACCCCGCCCCGCGCCAACCCATTGGCGTCCAGCGCCAATGAAGGCACAACCCCGTCGCTCCCGCCGGTGGCGAGAGTTAGTGGCTGGGTCGAAGCAGGCGGACGGCCCGAACGCACCCAGCGCTCCAGCGAGTTAAGCGCAGCTTGCGCACCATAATGGTGCGCCTGACCGGTGTTGAGCGG
>JBMOGG010000163.1:0-6820 GCA_049318505.1 Sphingomonas sp.
TCTGGCAGCCCTGCGCCCCTGCGCACACCGGCCCCCGGGGTCGCCAATTTCGCGCGGATGTCCTGACGCGCTATTCGCTGGGTTCAGGTAGCGGCGCGTCCGGATCCCAGCCTCCGCCGAGCGCCTGATAAAGGTCGACAAAGGCGAGATCGCGCGCCAGCCGTGCACGCGCCAGCGACAGGTCACTCGACAGCACCAGCCGCTGCGCGTCGAGCACAGAGAGATAATTCACCACCCCGGCCTTGAACCGCAGCTCCTGCAACATCAGCGTGCGTGCGGCAGCGGTATATTGCTCGGTCAGCGGCGCAAGCTGTTCATCGGCAGAGCGGTAGGCGTAGCTTGCCGCGTTGATATCGAACAGCGCCCCTTGCACCGCGCGGCGATAGCCGATCAGTGCCTGGCTTGTCTGCGCACGGGCGACGCGGACATTGCCGAGATCGCGCCCGACATTGAGGATCGGCAGCCCGATCTGCGGCCCCCAGGAATTGATCGCCGCCGAAGCCCCGCTATCGAACAGCGAACCGAGGTCGGTCGAAGTGCGGCCGAACAGCGTGCTGAAGCCGATCGTCGGGAACGGGAAACGGTTGGCCATCGCCACGCCTTCGCTGGCGGTAGCGGCAGCGAGCGATTGTTCGGCAATGATCACATCAGGCCGCCGCGCAAGCAGCTCGCTCGGCACGCCCAGCGGCAGTTCATAGGCACCGATTCCGCGCGCCTGCCTCTCGGGATCGAACGGCGTCAGCTCCATCGCGGTCGGATAGCGTCCGAGCAGCACCGCCAACAGGTTGGCATTCACCAGCCGCGCCTGCTGCACCTGCGGCAGCAATGCGCGGGTGCCTGCCACCTGCGCGATCGCCTGCTGCTCCTCGCTGTCGGAGACGACGCCCTGCCGGTGAAGCAGTTGCACCAGCTCAAGACTGCGCTGCTGGATGGCAATGTTGCGTTCAAGGATCGCTTCTTCGGCCTGCAATTCGCGGATCGTCAGCCACACGGTCGCGACTTGCTGCACCAGTGTGGTGACCACCGCCGCCTGGCCCGCCTCGGTGGCGAGCAGCTGCGCGCGGGCGGCCTCGTTCTGACGGCGCAGCTTGCCGAACAGGTCGATCTCCCAGTTGAGCACCAGCCCGAGCGTAAACACCCCGTCATTGTTGTTGCCCTGCGGCGTGGGCGCGGTCTGCAGCGCGCCGTCGATCGACGGAAAGTACCGGCTGCGCGCGACCTGCAGCCGAGCGCGCGATTCCTCGATCCGGGCATAGGCCTGTTGCAGATCGAGATTGTTGGCGAGCGCCTCCTCGATCAGCGGGCGCAGCTCGGGATCGCGGTAGAGCTCGAACCAATTGAGGTTCGCTGCCGATTGCGCGGTGCTTACGTCAATCGCGACCGCATGCTGGTCCGGCAGCGACAGATTGGGGCGCTCATAGTCGGTGCCGACGATCGCGCAGCCCGCGAGCGCCAGTGCCAGCGTTGCCCCCCCGCCCACCTTCAGCAGCCGCAGGCTCATGCCGGGTGCTCCAGCAATTCGGGATCGGATGCGGCAGGCGGTGCCTCCTTGGGCCCGCCAAAATACCGCTCGGTCACGCTCTGGACGATCACATAAAGCGCCGGCACCACCAGCACCGCAAGCACAGTCGCGACCAGCATCCCGCCGAACACCACCGTGCCGACCGACGCCTTCGACGCGGCCCCCGCGCCGGTCGCAAGCAGGAGCGGGATCACGCCCATGATGAAGGCAAAGGACGTCATCAGGATCGGGCGCAGGCGCTGCTTGGCGGCCTCGCGTGCGGCCTCGGCGATGGGCATGCCCTGTTCGTGGAACTGCTTGGCGAACTCGACGATCAGGATCGCGTTCTTGGCGGACAAGCCGACCAGCGTGACAACCCCGATCTGGCCGTAGACGTTGAAATCGAGCCCGCGTAGCTGCAGCGCCAGCAGCGCCCCGAGCACGCCGAAGGGAACGCCCAGCAACACCGCCACCGGCACCGACCAGCTCTCGTAGAGCGCGGCAAGGAAGAGGAACACCACAAGCACCGACAGCGCCATCACCAGCGTCGCGGCATTGCCGGTCTCGACTTCCTCGCGGGTGACACCGGTCCATTCGTAGCCATAGCCCGCTGGAAGCACTTTGGCCGCGGTGCGCTCGAGCGCGGCCACCGCATCGCCCGAGGAATAGCCCTCCGCGGGCGCACCGCTGATATCGGCCGAGCCGTATAGGTTGTAGCGGTTGGTGAACCGCGGCGCCGCGCCTTTCTCGACTGTCACCACCGCAGAGAGCGGCACCATTTGCCCGCTGGTGCGGCTGCGCACATTGATGAGACCAAGGGCGCCGATATCCTCGCGATAATCGGCATCGGCCTGCAACATCACCTTGTAATTCTTGCCATAGAGACTGAAGTCGTTGACCTGTGTCCCGCCCAGCAGAATCTGCAGGCTCTGATAAACGTCGGTCAATGCCAGCCCGAGCTGCTTGGCCCGTTCGCGGTCGATGGTGAGCTGGTAATTAGGTGTCCCCGCGCTGAAGGTCGAGGAGATGCGCGCGATTTCGGGCTGCTGGCTGGCTTCGGCGATAAACTGGCGGGTTATGTCAGCCAGTTCGTCGCTCGGCTGGCCGGCGCGGGCCTGGATCATCATCGAGAAGCCCGACGACGCGCCGTAGCCCGGCAGTGCAGGCGGGCCGAAGCCGAACATCATCGCCTGCGGCGTGAGGTATCCGGCGAGGTTGGCCTTCATGATCAGGGCCTTCGCCGAAGTCCTCAGGCCGCGCTCGTGCCACGGAGCGAGTTTTGCGATCATCAAGCCCCCGCTCGGGGTGACAGTGCCCGAGAGCACGTCGAAGTTGGAGATCGTCATGACCGCCTCGACCCCCTCAAGCTCGCGCAGACGGCCCGAGAAGTCGGTCAGCACCTGTTCGGTGCGCTGGCTGTTGGCGGCATCGGGCAGGATCGCCTGGACGAAGAACGCACCGACGTCCTCGTCAGGGACAAAGCCGGTCGGGGTAACGCGGAACAGCAGTACAATGCCCACAATCACCAGCAACAGGAACACGGCAACGCGCTTCAAGCTGCCGGTCGTCATGCCGATAAAACGGCCATAGCGCTCGGTCAGTCGATCGAACCAGGCGTTGAAGCGGGCGAAGAACCGGTCGAGGAAATTGCTGGGCGGCACGTCCGACTTGGGCTTCAGGAGCATCGCGCACAGGGCCGGCGTGAGAGTCAGCGCCACCAGCGCCGAAAACATCGTGGAGACCGCGATGGTGAGCGCAAACTGCTTGTAGAGCTGCCCGCTCACGCCCGGCACAAAGGCCATCGGCACGAACACTGCGGCCAGCACCAGCGCGATTGCCACCACCGGCCCCGACACCTCATCCATCGCTGCGCGGGTCGCATCGCGCGGAGAGAGCTTGTCATGCGCCATCTTGTGCTCGACCATCTCGACCACCACGATCGCGTCGTCGACCACGATGCCGATAGCCAGCACCATGCCGAACAGCGAGAGCGTGTTGATAGAGAATCCGAGAACCTGATAGGCAATCAGCGTCGCCAGCAGCGATACCGGCACCGCGAGCATCGGGATCAGCGTGGCGCGCCAGCTTTGGAGGAACAGGAACACCACCAGCAACACCAGGATGATCGCATCGCGCAGCGTATGCTCGACCTCGGCAATCGATTCCTCGACGAAGGTCGAACTGTCATAGACAATTTCATAGTCGAAATCGGGCGGGAAGCTGGCCTTCAGCGACTCCATCCGCGCCTTGAGTTCTTCCGCGGTCGCCATCGCATTGGCACCAGGCGACAGCGCGATACCGACCGCCGCGGCAGGCTTGCCATTGAGCGAGGCCTCCTGCGTATAGGCCTTCGAGCCGAGCTCCACCCGGGCAACGTCGCGGATGCGCAACTGGCGCCCGTCGGGGCCGGTGCGTAAAACGATGTTCTCGAACTGCGAGGCTTCGCTGATGCGACCTTGCAGCTCGAGCGAATACTGGAACCCGCTCGCGGTGCGCGTCGGTGGCTGGCCGACTGCGCCCGGTGCGGCCTGAGCGTTCTGCTCACGCACCGCGGCAACGACGTCCATCGGCGTGAGGGCAAGCGCTGCCATCCGGTCAGGCTTGAGCCACACGCGCATGGCGAAGGGCGCGCCGAAGAAGGTGACATCCCCCACCCCCTGCACGCGCTTGAGTTCGTCGACCACGAGGTTGTCGACATAGTTGGAGATGAAGGTCCGGTCGTAGCCCGCTTCCGGCGAGTAGAAGGCGACATACATCAGCGTGTCGGCCGAGGCCTTGCGCACCGTTACCCCGATATCGTTGACTTCGCCGGGAAGCTGCGGAAGCACTTGCGAGACGCGGTTCTGGGTTTCGACCGCGGCGATATCGGGATCAGTCTCGAGGCTGAACTGAACCGTCACCACCGAGGTGCCGTCCGCGCTCGAGACGCCCTTGATCGACTTCATCCCGGTGACGCCGTTGATCTTCGAGTCGAGCGGCTTGGTGACCCCGTCTTCCACCACCAGCGCGCTCGCGCCGGGATAGACCGATGTGATCTTGACCGTCGGCGGGGCAATGTCGGGATATTGCGAGACCGGCAAACCGAGCAGCGACAAGGCCCCCGCGAGCGAGAGCACCAAGGCGATAACGATGGCGAAGACCGGGCGGTCGATGAAGATGCGTGCCACGGGGCTTAGTTCCCCAGCACTTTCTTCATTGCGGCGTCGGCATAGGGCTTGGACTTGCCCAGCGGCAGCGGTTCAACAAGCATGCCCGGCTGGACCTTGGCGAGGCCTTCGACAATGATCTGCTCGCCGGGCTTGAGACCGCCCTCGATGATCCACTCACCCGCGACCTGCGCGCCAACCTTGATCTGGCGCTGCTCGGCCTTCTTGTCCTTGCCCACCACCATCACGAAGTAGCTGCCGAACTGCTCGACCACTGCCCGGTCGGGCACGGTCACCGCGCCCTTCCTGAGCTGTGCGCGGATCTGCACCCGTCCGAACTGCCCTGGAAGGACCGCCATCCCCGGATTGGGAAATACCGCGCGCAGCCGGTAGGAGCCCGTGGCGGGATCGACCGCGCGATCGGCAAAGTCGATCGTGCCGGTCTGCGGCAGCACTTCGCCATCGGCCAGCACCAGCTTGATCCCGGTCTGGGCTGCGGCCTTTTCCTCCGGGGTGAGGCGCGAAAAGCTCAGCAATTCGCTCTCGCTGGGACTGAAATAGACCTCGATCCGGCCCGCATCGGAAATCCGTGCCAGCTCGACCTGCCCGGCAGCGACCAGTTGGCCGTCACTGACGGCGGATTTTCCGATCCGGCCCGATATCGGCGCACGCACCTGGCCATAGCTGAGCGTGATCTCGGCGTTGCGCAGCGCTGCCCGCGTGGCCTTCACCTGCGCGGCAGCGGCCTTGGACGTGGCGATGGCATTGTCGTAGACTTGCCCCGCAATCGCATCAGCCGCGACCAATGGCTCGTAACGGGCAACATCGTCGTTCGCCCGCGAGGATTGCGCCTCGGCAGCCGCGACGTTGGCAAGTGCGACATCTCGCGCCGAGACATATTCGCGCGCCTCGATCTCGAACAGAAGCTGGCCCTCGCGCACCATCGTGCCTTCGGCGAAAGCGCGGCGTAGCACGACGCCGTTGATGCGGGGATAGATCGCGACCTCGTTGGCAGCGCGGATGTCGCCGATATACTCGGAATAGAGCGAGGTATCCTGCGCGGCGACCGTGATAACCTCGACCGGAAGCACCGGAGGTGTCCGCTTGGCGCCTGTGCCGCAGCCTGCAAGCAACGCCATAGCCAGCGCCGCGGGCACAATCTTACGCAATCTCCGTGTCACCCAAGCCCCCAAAGATTACCAAACGGACTGCCACACTGCCAAACTGGTATCCTATCGCCCCAAGTGGCTCTCGTCCAGTATATGCCGTCCTTTGGCAAGCCATCGCGGCGAAGATTCGGCCGCTTCACCAGCGGGCAACCGGCAGCGTTCATTTTTCACAAGCCGAAAGCGGCAAAATCGCCTAAGGGGCCACTGTCATATGTGCGCTGGACCGCCAGCTTCGCGCTTTCCTCCCCTGTATGCCCTGCTTCAAACAGCCGCGTTCGCCGCGCTTTCCGGCGCGCCGTTTCACACGAGTTTCACGCCCATGAATTTCCCCACCTTGCCCGCCCCGCTCGAAGCCGCCCTCGCCGAGCGCGGTTACGAAGCTGCCACCCCTGTCCAGGCCGAAGTGCTCCGTCCGGAGGCCGTCGGCCGCGATCTTGTGGTCTCGGCCCAGACCGGTTCGGGCAAGACGGTCGCCTTCGGCCTCGCCATGGCGGCCGAATTGCTCGGCGGGCAGGACCGCGTGATCCCCGACCGCACCCCGCGCGCGCTGGTCATCACCCCCACCCGCGAACTCGCGCTGCAGGTCAGCCGCGAGCTTGAATGGCTCTATGGCCGCACCGGCGCACGCATTGCCACCTGCGTCGGCGGGATGAACCCCTCGGCCGAACGCAAGGTGCTGAGCCAAGGGCCGACCATCGTGGTTGGCACGCCCGGCCGATTGCGCGATCACTTGGAACGCGGCGCACTCGATCTGTCGCGCCTTGCAGCAGTGGTGCTCGACGAGGCCGACGAGATGCTCGACATGGGTTTCCGCGAGGAGCTCGAAGCGATACTCGATGCCACCCCGCAAGAACGCCGCACGCTGCTGTTCTCGGCCACCATGCCGCGTCCCATCGAAGCGCTCGTCCGCCGCTACCAGAATGATGCCTTGCGGATCGCGACCATCGGTGAAGGCCGCGGACATGGCGACATCGCCTATCAGGCGGTGACCGTGTCTGTGCACG
>JBMOGG010000164.1:0-6801 GCA_049318505.1 Sphingomonas sp.
ACGCCTTTTGCCGCCGCTGTTGCCGTCAGGAGCCTCGCGCCCGTGGCGGCTTACCCCTTCATGAAGCGGATCACCTGGTGGCCACAGGCGTGGCTTGGCATCGTGTTCAGCTGGGGCGCCCTCGTCGGCTGGACGGCGGTAACCGGACGCGCCGATCCTGCGATGTGGTTGCTTTACGGCGGTAGCATGGCCTGGGTCATCGGCTATGATACGATTTACGCGCTACAGGATGTCGAGGACGACGCTCTGATCGGGGTGCGATCATCGGCGCGGCGGATGGGCGCGCGGGTGCGCGAAGGCGTCACTTTGTTCTACGGACTCGCGCTTGTCCTATGGGCGGGCGCCTTCTGGCTGACCCGGCCGGATGCGCTGGTCCTTGTCGCGCTCGTCCCGGCGGCGGCGCACCTGGGCTGGCAGGTCTTGACGCTTGACCCCGCAGACGGGACCAATGTGCTCGCCAGCTTCCGCAGCAATCGCATGACGGGATTGTTCGTCGCGCTCGCTTGTCTTGTCGTCGGGCTTTGACCTCTCTCGACAGCCTGCTTAAGCGCAAGCCATGCTGACACCTGAACAAGCGCTCGATTACGCCACTGACATCGTCGCCCGGGCGACCCGCGCCGGTGCAGACGCCGCCGACAGCGTCGTTGTGTCGAGCGGATCGACCGAAGTGTCGGTGCGGCTGGGTAAGGTCGAGGACATCCAGCGGTCCGAATCGGGCGATCTCGGCCTGCGGGTGTTCGTGGGGTCGCGCTCGGCCAGTGCTTCGACCAGCGACCTGTCGGCTACCGCGCTCGAGGCGCTGGTGGACCGGACCGTGGCGATGGCCCGGCTTGCGCCGGAAGACCCGTTTGCCGGGCTCGCGCCCACCGATCGGTTGGCAACCGGCCCCTTCGATGACTTCGATGGCAATGACGCGACAGAGGTCGAGCCCGACGCGCTGCGGCTGCGGGCGCTCGAAGCCGAAGACGCTGCCCGCGCCGTCGAGGGTGTCACCAACAGCGAAGGCGGCGGCGCGAGCCATGGCACCGGCGTGACCGCGATCGCGACCTCGACGGGGTTTGGCGGCGCGCGGGGTGGCAGCAGCCACGGGGTCTCGGCGAGCGTCCTTGCGGGCGAAGGCGCGCGGATGCAGCGCGACTATTACAGTCATTCCGCCCGGCACCTGAGCGATCTCGATGATGCGGCGGCGATCGGTGCCGAGGCCGGACGACGTGCCGTGGCGCGCCTCGATCCGGTGCGGCTGAAGAGCGGCGCGATGACTGTCGTCTTTTCACCGCGTGTCGCCGGGTCGCTGCTCGGCCATTTTTCCGGTGCGATTAACGGCGCGGCCATTGCCCGCAAGACCAGCTTCCTGATCGACAGGCTGGGGCAAACGGTGTTTGCAACCGGCGTCTCGATCGTTGACGACCCTTGGCGGGCGCGCGGTATGCGCAGCCGCGCGTTTGACGGCGAAGGGCTGGCGACAAGGCCCGTCGCGCTGATCGACGAGGGGGTGCTGACGCAGTGGATCGCTGACGTCGCCGCGGCGCGGCAACTCGGCATTGAGCCCACCGGTCATGCCTGGCGCGGCGTGTCGGGCGCGCCGGGTGCTGGCACGAGCAACCTGCACATGGCGGCGGGCAGCGTGTCTCCGGCAACCCTGATGGCTGACATCGCCGACGGCTTTTACGTCACCGAGTTGATCGGCATGGGCGTGAACGGCCTGACCGGCGACTATAGTCGCGGCGCGTCCGGCTTTCGCATCGTGAACGGCGAAATTGCGGGGCCGGTTGCCGAAGTCACGATAGCGGGCAATCTGAAGGACATGTTTGCTGCCTTGGTTCCTGCCGACGACCTGGTGTTCCGCTACGCCACCAATGCGCCGACGGTGCGGATCGACGGGATGACGCTCGCCGGTGCGTAATGAGCTTCTGGACGCTGTTTCCGCTGCCGCCCGTGAGGCGGGACAGGTGGCAATGGCGCGGTGGCGGGGCGAATTTGCGCATTGGGACAAGATGCCGGGCGAAGTGGTCTGCGACCTCGACCTCGAACTCGATGCGCTGCTGATCGAACGGCTTGGCGGTATCGACCCCGAAGCGGGCTGGTTGTCCGAAGAAACCGTCGATTCCGCTGAACGTCTGCTTGTCCCGCGCGTCTGGGTCGTCGACCCTATCGACGGTACGCGCGATTTCGTGCGCGGGCGGCGCGGCTGGGCTGTGTCGGTCGCGCTGGTCGAGGGCGGTCGGACGATCATCGGCGTGCTCGACGCCCCGGCGCGTGACGAGCACTGGGTCGCGGCCGTGGGCGAAGGTTCGACGCTCAACGGCGCACCCCTAAGGACAAGTTCGCGCACCACGCTATCGGGCGCACGTGTGCCAGCAGACATCCTGCCCAAGGGCGACAGCGACCTCGTTATGGTCGAAAAACCCAATTCGATCGCGCTGCGCATGGCCATGGTCGCGCGCGGCGAGGCTGATCTGCTTGCCGCCATGCGCTGGGGTCATGAATGGGACATCGCGGCCGCCGCGCTGATCGCCGAGGAGGCCGGTGCGACGGTGACCGACGCGCTGGGAAGAAAGCTGCGTTTTAACTCAACAAAGGGGGAAATGTTCGGCGTGCTGGCCTGTGCCCCGGGCATCCATGCGGCCGCGGTCGAACGGCTGGCGACACGGGCGGCCACGGCGGTCGTGCGATAGCGCCGCGCCCCCTTGCAGGGCACAACAAACGCCGCCATGACAGGGCAAACCTGAACACCGGGGTGGGACGCATAGAATGAAGGCGACGATCGAACGTGCGGCACTGCTGAAAAGTCTGGGTCATATCCAGTCAGTGGTCGAGCGGCGCAACACCATTCCCATTCTGTCGAACGTCCTGATCGAGGCCGGCGAGGGCGGCACGATGCGGTTCATGGCGACCGATCTTGATCTGCAGATCGTTGACGTGGCCGAAGCTGCCATCGATCAGCCGGGCACAACTACGGTTTCGGCTCACACCCTGTTCGAAATCGTCCGCAAATTGCCCGAGGGGAGCCAGGTTTCCCTGTCGGCAGCCGAGGGGCGGCTGCACATCGCCGCCAGCCGCTACAAGTCGAACCTGCCGACCCTGCCGCGGGACGATTTCCCGATCATTGCCGAGGGAGAGCTGCCGACGACGTTCGAGCTGCCGGCGGCCAAGCTGCGCCAGATCATCGACAAGACCCGCTTTGCGATCTCGACCGAAGAGACGCGCTATTATCTGAACGGCATCTTCATTCACGTCGCCGGCGATGTGCTGAAGGCGGCCGCGACCGACGGCCACCGGCTGGCGCGCGTCACCATTGCCCGCCCCGAAGGCGCGCAGGGCATGCCCGACATCATCGTGCCCCGGAAGTGCATCGGCGAGCTGCGCAAGCTGCTCGACGAGGTCGAGGGTGCGGTCGAGGTTTCGCTGTCCGCGTCCAAGATCCGCTTCACGCTCGGCCATGCGGTGCTGACCAGCAAGCTCATCGACGGCACTTTCCCGGACTACAGCCGCGTCATCCCGACGGGTAATGACAAGTTGTTGATCATCGATCCCAAAAGTTTCCTGCAGGGTGTCGACCGCGTGGCGACGATTGCCAGCGAGAAGACGCGTGCCGTGAAGATGGCGCTCGATCGCGACAAGATCACGCTGTCGGTAACCTCGCCCGAGAACGGCACTGCGGCTGAGGAAGTGCCCGGCGATTACAGCGCGGCCGGATTCGAAATCGGGTTTAATGCGAAGTATCTGGTCGATATCCTGCAGCAGGTCGAAGGCGACACGGTCGAGGTCCACCTCGCTGACGCCGCTGCCCCCACGCTGATCCGCGAGAACGACAAGGCCGAGGCGCTCTACGTCCTGATGCCGATGCGGGTCTGAAGGCCGCCGAGTACGTTTTTTCAATCGCGTTCGAAGATTTCGGTCGGGTTCGTGCGGTTATAGGAATCGACCGCCTCGACAAATGCCGACAGCGCCAGCGTATCGGGATCCCGCGACGCATGGATCAGGCCGATCGGGCACTTGATCCGGGCACGGTCCTGTGGGGAAACGCCCAGCTCTTCCAGACCCGCCAGCCGGGCAGCCTGCGTCGCGCGGCTTCCCATGGCCGCGACCGAAAGGCTCTTCAGCTGCAAAAGCTGCGTCAGCAATGGCGCTTCCCAGTCGTGATCATGAAACAGCATGGCGATCGCGGTCCAGTCGTCGCCACGAAGATCGATCGTCTCCCGCGGCGTCCGAAGGAGGGTCGCCTGGTTGCCGAACTCGGCGCAGATCTGGGCGTCGGGTGACCATAGCCCGACATCGGCACCCATTGTACGCGTCAGTCGCGCGAGGACCGACGTGGCTGCGCCAAAGCCGAAGATCGCCAGCCGTAGCGGTGGGGCATGGCGGATAACAAAGCGTCGCTGCTGCGGTCCTGCAAGCTCGAATTCTACCGCCTCTCTCCGGGTGAACCCGTCAAGGATATCGTTGCACCAGCCCGCGTCATCGACGGGGCAAATCAGCAGATGGACGGCGCCACCGCATGGCAACCGGATATCGATAAGGGGGGAGCCTGCGCCATAGTGCTGCATGCGCGGCCTGCCCGCCTTGATCGCCGCCTGCGCCTCGGCGACGACAGCCCCTTCGAAGCATCCGCCCGACAGCGACCCGACATAGTCGCCCCCGGCGGCAACCGCCATTTGCGCGCCTGCGCTGCGCACCGATGACCCTGTAACCGCTACCACCGTGACCAGCGCCACGGGTTCACCCCGACTGAGGCTGTCGGCAATGAAGCGGAAGACACGGCGCGGCTCATCCATGGCTGGGTCGCTCGCGCATAGAAATCTGGATAGGATGTGCGATCACGCTGGCGTTCGGCATCATCGAGTTCGGGTACATGGGAATGGGTATAGCCGCGAACCAGGTCGCGTGCATCGTTTTGGCGGCCGGTCGGTCGGAACGTTTTGGAACGGCGGATAAGCTCGCCGCCGAACTCTGTGGCAAGCCGCTGCTGCACCACGTCTTAGAAACGCTGAATTCGTTCGATTTCGCCCAGAAAATAATTGTCTGCCAGCCGACAACTCTGGACGTTGCCGGCCTTGGCTTCGACCGGGTGGATGTCGACAGGGCCGAAGGTTTGCAGTCGGATTCTTTGCGCACAGGCATTCGCGCGCTGCGTACTGCGCCGCTGGCGGGCATCCTCTTTGCGCTTGGCGACATGCCTGCGGTGTCACGCAACCATATCCGTCGCCTGCTTGAGCAGTTTGACGCGCACGACGAACGTTGCGTCGTTGCGTCCGATATGGATGACGCCCGCGTGCCGCCCGCCTTGTTTGCGATCGGTTTGGTCGATGACCTGGCCGACATGGTTGGTGACACGGGCGCGCGGTCCCTGCTGCGCAAGGCTGTTTTGGTCCGGGCGTCCCGGGCCGAGCTTCTCGATGTGGACACGCCCGACGATCTCGAGCGCGCCTGGAAACGCTCATGATGGCGCGATGCTAACCCACTCCCCGCTTCTCCGGCAGACAGGCAGGGGCCGAGTCGCTCCCCACGGTTGTATGCCGACATTCGACCTTATGATGCATTCGGGTTGGCTGGGCATTCGGGGTGGCAGGCTGCAGCCGTCTCGCTCACCCGGCATCGATGCTTGCGCCCGCATCAGGTCAGTGCGGCGCCCCCGCAGAGATCCACCATGCCAATGCCGCGCTGCCAATCACGCCGGCGGCTACCCGCCAGGCTGGCGCAAATAGCGGCTGCGTGACCCCCGCTGCCACGTTTTTCCTACCCGAAATCATCGGGCCGATAAGATTGTCGCGCTTGACGATCAGGTAGAACAGGATCGCGACGATATGCAGGGCAATGAAGCCCAGCAGGACATTAAACAGGAAATGATGCCAGCCACGCGCCGCGTCAGCCGTATCGTAGGACACCAGATAGCTCAACGGCCCAGACTCGATACCGTCGACGTCCTGTGCAAAGAGACCGATGACGATCTGCGTGGCAAGCAATAACAGCAGCACTGTCGCGCTCCAGCCGCCGAGTGGGTTATGCCCGACAACGACCGCACTTTCCTTGCCGAAAAGGCCCGACGCATAGGATATGATAGCGCGCGGCCCTCTTAGAAAAGCAGCGAAGCGCGCGGTGGGGCTGCCTGCCACGCCCCAGAAGAAGCGGAAGGCGACCAAGGCAAGCATCAGATAGCCGAGCTGCTTGTGCCGGGTCATGTCGCCCGAGTCAGCCGTCCACCACTGGGCCGGCATCAGAACGACAATCGCCCAATGAACGGCCCGGACCGGCTTATCCCAGATTTTGATCTGCACTGCCGCGAGCCCGGCCGGAATCAACTATCCTTGGCGCGGAAAGCTTCGTGGCAGCCGCGGCATGTTCCGCCCAGCGCCCCGACCGCTGGCTTGATCTGGCCGAGGTCGCCCGTTGCGGCAGCCGCGTCGAGCGCCTTGCTCGCGGTCAGCATCCTCACGGCCGCGATCTTGAACTCTGGCCATTTCTCCCAGATCACGGGAAGTGCGCCGGTTTTTACTCCCGCCTCAGGACCGGAGCCCTTAGGAAACCATTTGAGCACGTGCGGTGCCAAACCGACGATGGTCTTGGCGTTCGCCTGGATCACCGGCACCGACGGCTCTGCCTTTTTGAGCTCGTCGCCGATGCCCTTCATGGCTTTGCCGACTTGCTTGTAATTGGCCTGCCGGGCGGCAACCGTATCGGCCGGTTTAGCGGCGATGGCGCATGTTGCGATCGCAATCGTACCGCCGACAAGGATCTGCACGACGATTGGTAACTTCATGGTGATTTCCCGCACTGCAATTGGGATTGGTATACCCGGTTTTC
>JBMOGG010000165.1:0-6690 GCA_049318505.1 Sphingomonas sp.
ACCTGCCACACCCCTCTGACCACAGCCCTCGGACGATGGCCTTTTAATTGAGGGTGAGTAGAAGGTTCCCGACATGTCCAGCCGTCCCTCCGCCGCCCCTACCGCGCCTGAGACCGCCGACGCGCGCGCGATGCGTCGGCGTGGGGCGACGCTGGCGTTGCTCACCACCGCTTATTTCTTCAGCTACCTCGACCGACAGATCTTGGCGATCCTACAGGAGCTGATCCGTGCCGACCTCCAGCTGTCGGACACCCAGCTTGGATTGCTCGCCGGTTTCGCTTTTGCGCTATTCTACGCAACGTTGGGTATTCCGGTTGCCCGCTTGGCGGACCGGAGCAACCGGGTGAACATCATAGCGATCGCTTTGGCGGTATGGAGCGTGATGACGGCGGTTTGCGGGCTGGCGCAGAACTTCGTTCAGCTGCTGTTCGCGCGGATCGGCGTTGGGATCGGCGAGGCGGGATCGAGCCCGCCGAGCCATTCGATTATCGCCGACCTATATCCCCCCGAGCAGCGGGCCGGGGCGATGGGCATCTACTCGCTGGGCGTGGTGCTGGGCGCGGCCGGAGGGTCGATCATCGGTGGCGAGCTGGCCGCGCTGTTCGGATGGCGCGTCGCGATCATGGCAGTCGGCCTACCCGGCGTGCTGTTGGCGGTGATCGTCAAGCTGTTCGTCGTCGAGCCGCGGCGCGGGCTGTCCGACGCCCGTCAACAGACGCAAACCGAACGCGACGCGGCCGCTCCCACGCTCGCGCAAGGATTCCGGGCGCTATTCGCCGATCGGGCTGCGTTCCACCTTGTGATGGGTGTCACCATCACCGCCTTGATCGGATACGGCCAGACCGCATTCGGGCCGAGTTTCCTGATCCGGTCGCTCGGCCTCGGGCTGACCGACATATCGCGCTTCGTCGCGCCAATCGGGGCGGTGATGGGGACGACCTCGGCATTGATGGGCGGGTGGCTCGCTAATATCGCCGCCAAGCGGTACGGGCTGCATGCGCAGGCGTGGCTGGTGCTGGCAATGAAGTCGGTCGGGTTGCCGCTGTCCTTCCTGTTCTACCTGGCAGGCGACGCGACGAGTGCGCTGGTCGCCTATTTCGCCTCGCTGCTACTGACCAACAGCTATCTCGGCCCGACCTTCGCGCTGATTCAGGGGCTGGCACCACTCAGGATGCGGGCCTTGTGGGCGGCGGTGACGTTGCTCGTCATCAACCTGATCGGGCTGGGTCTGGGGCCAACGATGATCGGCGTGATCAGCGATCTATTGAAGCCGACTTACAGCGAGGAGTCGCTCCGCTATGCAATGCTGAGCCTGGTGGCCGTGACGCCCTGGGCGTTGTTCCATTACTGGCGGGCGGGAGTGCTGCTCCGGCGGCGGGAGCATGCGGCGCCTTGAGTGTCTGGTCCGAGCGCTGATAGTGCGTGTTGGAGCTGTCAACGTTAGCATGGAGCGAAGCGAGTTTTGTAAGGTCGTCATCCGTCGGAATCTGAGCAATGAAGACGAGGCATGCTCGCTGGCGCCGGCCGAGACCGTTTAGGCAATCGACGTTAGCGGCCTCATCCGCAAAGATTGGAAAATGCTGCCCGCCGGCTTTCGGGAACGCTTCTGCGGAACCGGATTGGCAAGATCTTATGAGATGGGGTGGTTGCCGCCCTCCCAGTGGATCACCGACATCGATCGCCCTAGCTGAAAGGCCCTTGGCGCGAAAAAACTAACTCCGCGCTTTCGCCAACAATCTTTTGATAAATATCAGGATCGGTCGCACCTTCGCAGCCGAACAGAACGATCTTGCTGTTCGCATCGAGTGACAGCGCCGCCCGCAAACCTGCATCCTGAGCTGCGCGGATCAATACGCCCATGCCACCGGCAGCGGATTCGCCACTGACGATGGGGGTGTCGCCGCTGCCTGCCGCCAGCGCCCGCATTGCCTCCTCAACCCAGCTGTCCGGAATCCTCAAGAAGTCGCTGCCAAGCCACTCCAATACTGCCCATGCCGCCGGTGAAACCTCGCGGCAGGCAAGCCCTGCCATGATCGTCCGCAGCGATCCAGACGATGGGGTAGGACAGCTGTTTACAGCACTCTGGAACAGGCAATCGGCCTCATTCGGCTCGATCATGACGAAGCGCGGAATGGCGGCCTTGAGTCGCGTATTGAACCCAAGAAAAACGGCCGCAGCAATACTGCCGACACCACCTTGCATGAAAACATGCGTGACGCTGTCGAGGTCGGGTATCTGGTCGAGCGCTTCCTCGACCATCACCATGTATGCCGCCATGACATTGCGCGGTATCGGCGACCGGAAATCGTCCCACGACGTGCTGCTGACGAAATGCCAGCCATTCATCCGCGCATCTTCCTTGGCGCGGGCCACCGAGGCCTCATATTCACCATCGATACGGATGACGACCGCTCCATAGCGTTCCATCGCTTCCTTGCGCGCGGGGCTCACGTGATCGTGAATGTAATCAACACAGCGGCAGCCAAAAGTCTTGGCACCGTAGGCCAGTCCGCGCCCCTGATTGCCGTCTGTCGCGACGCACACCGTCACGCGTTCGGTGATCGATCGAAATGCGCCTGAGCGGAGTTGCTCATGTGTCGGGCGCGTCCCAGTCACCCGTTCGACCTCATCGGCCAATAGCACGGCTACGGTGTAGGGAGCCCCGAGCGCCTTAAAGCTACCCAGATCCCGACCGAAGCGTTGGCTTTCATCCTTATAAAATATCTTGGCGACACCTAGCCGTGCCGCTGCCGCGTCGAGCACATGCAGGGGCTGCGGCGCATATTCAGGCCAGCTATGGATTTCCTCGACCGCCGCGCGCCAGTCCTGAAGGTTCTGCGCCGACTGCGCAGCACGCGCCGCCGCATCGGCCGTAAGCCGAAGGGGGTTGATTTGATGAGCGAAACTCTCGGTCATTTTGACCCTCCCAAAGGCACGACGATTCTGGATTTTCCGGATCTAAAGACGCCGCCACACGGGGTAATGAACCGATCACGCAAATGACTTTTACTATCCCACCCAGGTCGGACGGCGACATGTCAGGCAACACCTTTCGGCATTCGCGTCTGCTGCCCAAGCCAAAGCACCCGAGGACAGCTTGCCTAAACGATCGGGGGTCCCTGTTCGACGCCTATTTACCCGACTGGCCCTGCAGCAGCGAAGCTGACAGGTCGCTGGCTTGGAAATCTCCGGTCGGACTATGACCCAGCATTCATAACGCGTCCGCATTGACATGGACTCGCGCCGACCGACATTTTACTGCGCCCGTTATGGACACGCTCGACATCGCCTTTGCGGAAGCCCGCCGCTACCTCGCCTCACTCGACACACGGCCGGTGGCGTCGCGCGGTACAGCTGAAGAAATACGATCACACTTTCCTGCGGCATTCCCCGAGAGCGGCATGCTGGCAAATGAAGTTGTCCGCGCGATTGCGGCAGCGGCAGAACCTGGGTTGACGGCTAACGCAGGTGGACGCTTTTTCGCCTGGGTAAAGGGCGGTGCGCTGCCCGCTGCGCTCGCAACCGACATCATGTGTTCTGCATGGGACCAGAATGCCGTGCTGGCGTCCACCAGTCCGGCAGGTGCCGTTCTCGAAGAGGTTGCAGGCCGGTACCTTCTCAATGCTCTCGGACTGCCGGCTGACGCCAGTTACGCTTTCGTCACGGGATGCCAAATGGCCCATGCGACAGCACTTGCCGCTGCGCGTCATGCCGTGCTTGGACGCAAGGGTTGGGACGTGGAAGCCAAGGGCCTGCAGGGAGCCCCTTTCATCCGCGTGCTGGCTAACGCTCATCACCATTCGTCGGTTACCAGGGCTTTGCGCCTGCTAGGACTGGGAAGTGAGTGCGTTGTACCGCTGGGTGGGGACAGGCCAGGTCGGGTAGGACCCGAGACACTGCGCATGGCGCTTGCAGAGGCACCCGATGCACCGACCATCCTCATTCTCAACGCGGGTGATCTCAACATTGGTGAGTGCGACGATTTCGCGACGCTGTGTCCGATTGCGCAGGCAGCCGGCGCCTGGGTTCACGTCGACGGCGCATTCGGACTTTGGGCCAATGCTAGCCCACGCCTTGCTCCGTTGGTTGTGGGCGTGGAACAGGCCGATAGCTGGGCCACGGACGGGCACAAATGGCTCAATACGCCGTACGACTGTGGCATGGCCATCACCCGCCATCCAGCTGCGCACCGTGCGGCGATGCGGATGACCGCCGCCTATCTGACCACTGGCGGGCCGGTCCGCGACCCTATGGATTTCACGCCGGAATGGTCACGCCGCGCCCGGGCCCTGCCGGCGCTGGCTGCGCTGATGGAACTCGGACGTGATGGGCTTGCGGCAATGATCGAGCGATGCTGCGATCATGCTGCCGCCATTTACGACAGAATTACCGATATTGAGGGTGCCGTCGGCATTGCCCGTCCGACCATGAACCAGGGCCTGATCCGCTTCGATGCGAAAGACGGTGCCAATATCAGCGATGCTGTCATCTCGCAGATCAACGCCAGTGGAGAAGCATTCCTCAGTGGCGGCAGCTGGAACGCTGAGCGGGTGATGCGGATCAGCGTCTGCGGCTGGAACACGACTGCGGACGATGTGGCGCGGACGGTGGCAGCGGCCGGCAAGGCACTCTCTAGCATTCGATGAGAATGGCGATATCTGAGCGCCAGCCGACCGGCCGCTTTCCAAAAAGGGAACAGCGGCCATCGACACCTAGCCGCCCAAAATCGAACCGGTATGAAAGTCCCAGTTCCGGCCATTCAACAAACGCTGGATTCGATCATGTATGCGCGACTGCGGATTTCACATTAACGGGACAGCTGTTTCGCTAATTCGCGGACACCGGTTTCAGTAATTCCGGGACAGTGATTTCGGTAATTCCCGGACAGTGGAAAGAGCGGGATAGAGGTTCGTTTTTCGGGGGCGCCGATCAGGCAAAGCCGGTTTTCATCGTGGTGATGGGAGCGGATGATGCCGAGACGGAAGCAAGCGAGACGAGCGAACGTGAAAGACCTGCGATTGATTTTGAGGCTGAGCTACGAGCAAGGGCTGTCGGTACGCGCCATTTCGGAGCGGCTGCAGCTGAGCAAGACGACGGTATCGACGTACTTGCTGCGGGCGCGGGAGGCGGGGATTTCCAGCTGGCCGCTACCACCGGGGCAAGATGACGACGCCGGATTGGCGCAGTTGCTGTCCCGGAATTTGCGAAACACGCATACGACCGCTCTGGGGATCGTGCAGCAGGCCGCCAAGGAGCATAAACTGGGCGCATCCAGGCCCTGATACGTCAGCGGCTCAGAGGTTTCCCAATGATTTGAGTGCCCATCTATATCATGTCGAATGCCCCATTTCTTCGACATCCGGGCACAGGCTCTAGACGCGGCCGAGGCGCTCCCCATGCCAACGAAGATGGTCAGCCATAAAGGTCGAGATAAAATAATAGCTGTGATCGTAGCCGGGTTGCAGGCGCAGCGTCAGCGAAATGCCCGCTGCCTCACACGCCTGAGCCAGAAGTTCGGGCCGGAGCTGTTCGGCCAGGAAACTGTCTGCAGCGCCTTGGTCGACAAGCAGTTCGGCCACTCTCGCGCCGTCTTCGATGAGCGCGACAGCGTCATGGTCACGCCATGCCTGTGCACCGTCGCCAAGATACCCCCCCAGCGCCTTTTGCCCCCAGGGCACTTGCGAAGGGGCGACGATGGGGGCGAATGCGCTGATACTGCGGTACCGATCGGGATTGCGCAGCCCGATCGTCAGCGCGCCATGACCGCCCATTGAATGGCCAGTGATACCTTGTCGCGCCATATCCACCGGAAAGCCCGCAGCAATCAGCGCTGGCAATTCCTGCTCGACATAGCTGCGCATCCGGAAATGCGGCGCCCAGGGTGCCTGCGTCGCATCGACGTAGAACCCCGCACCCTGTCCCATGTCATAGGCTTCGTCATTGGCGACACCCTCCCCACGCGGCGATGTGTCGGGCGCAACGAGGATCAGGCCAAGTGCGGCACAGGCCGCACGGTACTCGCCCTTTTCGGTAACATTGGCGTGCGTGCAGGTCAGGCCCGACAGATACCAGACGACAGGCAGCTTCGTCCCCGGCGCATGGTCGGGAACGAAAACCGAAAAGGTCATGGCCGTGCCGGTCACGGCGGACGCATGGGTATAGACCCCCTGCACCCCGCCGTGGCTGCGGACCTTGCTCACGGTCTCGAATGTCATCGGCGGTCTAGGCCGCAAGCCTGTGCAGCGCGCACAGCTTGTTACCATCAGGATCGCGCAGATAAGCGAGATAGAGCTTCATGCCGCCGCCTTCACGCACGCCTGGATCGTCCTCGATCGCCGTGCCGCCGTTAGCCACACCTGCCGCATGCCAAGCATCAGCTTGTTCGGGCGTCATCGCAAAACCGATCGTACAGCCATTTCCGTGGGTCGCAGCCTCGCCGTTGATCGGCGGGGTAACAAGGAACATCGATCCGTTGTGCATATAGATCAGACGGCCCTTGGCATCCTTCATGCCTGGTTTGCCGCCCATCGCGGCGAAAGTTGCGTCATAAAATATCTTCGACCGGTCGACGTCATTGCTGCCGACCATCATGTGACTGTACATTTTTTTCTCTCCTTTTTGTTTTTTGTTTATGCTCAAAACACCACGACCGAGCGGATGCTTTGGCCTGCGTGCATCAGGTCGAAGCCC
>JBMOGG010000166.1:0-6667 GCA_049318505.1 Sphingomonas sp.
GACCAGACCGCGCTCGATGCGGCCTGGGACCTCGTCAAGGACTGGAGCATCGCCGAGCAGCAGCAATTGCGCGACGACGTGCCGCGGCTGGCGCTCGATGCCCGAGCGCCCGGTGGACGGGCCCTGCTCGACGTCGCACGCGAGGTGATGACGATCGCCGATGCCGGGTTGAAGGCGCGTGGCAGGCTCAACGGCGCCGGCGACAGCGAGCAGAGCTTTCTCAACCCGCTTCACGAAATCGTTGCGTCGGGCAAAGTCCCGGCCCAACGCCTGCTCGACAAGTATCACGGCGAGTGGGCGGGTGACCTGTCGAGAATTTACGGCGAGATGAGCTTTTAGGCGGCAGGCTCGCTTCTTCGCGCTCGAAATTTTTACCTGACAATCCCGATCAGGCAGCGCAAAACGAGGGTAAGTCTGAAAGGGGCGCTTTGGCATGTCGCGTATCACCGCCGGGATCATCATGCTGTCGCTTGTCCTTGCGGGCTGCGGCGGCGGGGATAGCGGCGGCGGCACCGCAACCTCAGGCGGCACTACGACGACCCCGCCCACCAGCAACACCTGTTCGCTGCTCGACCGGCAGAACTGGGCATTCGCGCAGTTGAACGAATGGTATTTGTTTGCCGAGACCTTGCCCGCGAGCCTCAGTCCTACGCCTTATGCAACAGTCACCGACTATATCGACGCGTTGACCGCCACGGCGCGCGGCGAGAACCGCGACCGGTACTTCACCTATCTGACCTCCATCGCGCAGGAAAACGCCTTCTTGTCGTCAGGGTCGAGCGCCGGGTTCGGCATTCGGATCGCGAACGACGCGACAGCACGGCGCTCGTTCGTCATGGAAGCGTTTGAGGGGACGACCGCGCTCGCTGCCGGCATCGACCGGGGCGACGAGATCCTCGCCATTGGCGATACGCCCACGACGCTGCGCAATGTCTCGGATATCATTGCCGCAGAAGGTACCGCAGGCGTCACCAGTGCGCTCGGGCCGAGCACGGCCGGGGTGACGCGCACGCTGCACGTGAGTGGTCCCGCAGGTACCCGGACACTCACCGTCGCCAAAGCGGATTACGCGCTGACCCCGGTCTCGTCACGCTATGGCGCGCAGGTCATCACCGATGGCGGCTTGCGTGTCGGCTATTTCAACTTGCGCACATTTATCTCAACGGCGGACCCTGCGCTGCGCGCCGCGTTCGATTCCTTCCGCGCCCAGGGCATCACAAATTTCATTATCGATTTCCGCTATAACGGCGGCGGTTTGGTCTCGACGGCAGAGCTCATGGGCGACCTTCTCGGCGGCAACCGAACGACGTCGAACATTTTTTCGCAGACCACCTACCGGACGAGCAAATCCAGCCGGAATTCGGTCCGACGCTTTGCCCCGGCATCCCAATCGGTCTCACCCGTCAAAATTGCCTTTATCGGCACAGCCGCGACCGCTTCCGCCAGCGAGTTTGTCATCAACGCGTTTATTCCCTATCTTGGCACCAACATGGCGCTCGTCGGCACGAATACCTACGGCAAGCCAGTGGGCCAGATCGCGCTCGACCGCAGCGCGTGTGACGACCGGTTGCGGGTCGTTGCTTTCTCGACGCGCAATTCGGCGAATTCCGATTCCTACTTCAACGGCCTTGCCACTACGGTGCCAGTGACTTGCCGTGCGATCGACGACTATACCCAGCCACTCGGCACCGCCGCAGAAGCCTCAACCCGCGCCGCGCTCGATTTCCTGCAGGGGCAAAGCTGCACGGCGATCGCGGCTTCGGGCCAGACCTCGGCCGCAGTGCGCAGCGTGCCGGCAGCGTCCCCGCTCGAAATGCTCACACCGCTGGCGCCAAGTCCGGCCCAGCGCGAAGTGCCGGGCTCGTTCTGAGCCGCAAGCAATCTCGACGCGGCAAAGCGCAAACGGCACAGACAATCAGGGACGGCAGATTGCGTCACACTGAGCCGAGTGTTCCATTTTGACCGGACCAAATACTGACCCCCCGCAACATTTCGGATGCGAAACAAGCCTGGAGTCGGATAGTCTGTGCACCATGGCGCGCGCAGTCCGTTGTGATCTGGCAATTGTCGGCGGCGGCCTCGCCGGCGGGCTCATCGCCTATGCCTTGTCACAGCGACGTCCCGAACTGGTCGTTCGCCTGATCGAGTCCGGGCCCGCCTTTGGTGGCAATCATGTCTGGTCGTTTTTTTCCAACGACATAGCGGCAGACGACCGCTGGATCATCGAACCCTTTATCGACCATAGCTGGAACAATTACGAGGTTCGCTTCCCGGATTACGCGCGGCGTTTCGGCGTCCAGTACAACTCGATTCGATCACCCAGCTTCGATTCGCGCCTGCGGGCGGCCTTGCCGAACGACATGCCGGTCGAAGCTGCAGCCGTCCACCTGACGCGGACCAACGTCTCGCTCAACACCCAGGCGTTGATCCTCGCCAAGGGCGTCATCGATGCGCGCGGTGCATCGAAGACCGGGCTGCTCGACATGGGCTGGCAGAAGTTCGTGGGTCATGAAGTGCGGACCACCAAACCACATGGGCTGGACGGTCCCATCATCATGGACGCCAGCGTCGACCAGTATGACGGCTATCGTTTTGTCTATGTGCTACCCTTTGCGCCCGATCGGCTGTTCATCGAAGACACTTATTACAGCGACGGACCTGCGGTGGACCAGAATGCGCTGGCCGCGCGGATTGCCGACTATGCAGCCGACCACGGCTGGCAGATTGCCGAGATCCTGTCGCGCGAGGCGGGCGCCCTTCCTGTCACGCTGGGCGGTGACTTCGAAGCGTACTGGCGATCCGGAGGGGATGCCGGAAAGGTCGGGATGCGCGCCGGGCTGTTCCATCCGGCAACGGGCTATTCGCTGCCCGATGCGGTCCGCACAGCGTCGATGATTTGTGCGATGCCCGACTTGTCGGGCGACGCGCTTGCCGACGCTTTGCACGCACAGGCCCTGGCACGCTGGCAAACTGGCGGATTTTACCGTTTTCTCAACCGGATGGTATTCCGTGCCGCAACGCCCGGCGACCGCTTTCGCATCTACCAGCGCTTCTATCGCCTGCGCGCGCCGCTGATCGAGCGCTTCTATGCGGGGCGCTCGACGACGTTCGACAAAATGCGGGTCTTGGCGGGGAAGCCACCTGTCCCTATTGGCCGTGCATTGAAGGTTCTTCAGGAGACTTGAGTTGAAGCGCGCGGTAGTGATCGGGGCCGGTTTTGGCGGTCTCGCACTGGCAATCCGGCTGCAATCGGCCGGCATCGAAACCACGGTCATCGAATCGCGCGATAAACCAGGCGGGCGGGCCTATCACTGGGTCAAAGACGGGTTCACCTTCGATGCAGGCCCCACGGTGATCACCGATCCCGATTGTCTGGAACAATTGTGGGCATTGTCGGGCCGCGAGATGGCCGACGACGTGACGCTGTTGCCGGTGTTTCCGTTCTACCGGATCAACTGGCCCGACGGGACGAATTTCGATTACTCAAATCGGGAAGACGAGTTGCGCGCCGAGATCGCCAAGCTCAATCCCGAGGATGTCGCGGGCTACGAGAAATTCCTCGAATTCTCGACCTATGTCTATGAGGAGGGCTACAAGAAGCTCGGCACGGTCGCGTTCCTCGACTTCAAGTCGATGATCGCCGCGTCGCCAGCGCTCATCAAGGCTAAGGCCTGGCAGTCGGTCTACAAACTCGTGTCGAGGTTCGTAAAAAACGAGAAGCTGCGTGAAGTGCTCAGCTTCCACACGCTCCTTGTCGGTGGCAACCCGATGAACACCAGCAGCATCTATGCGCTGATCCACAAGCTCGAGAAGGTTGGTGGCGTGTGGTTCGCCAAGGGCGGCACGCAGGCGTTGATCGCCGGAATGGTCACCCATTTCGAGCGGCTGGGCGGCGTGGTTCGCCTGAACGACGGCGTAGCCGAGATCGAGACGCAGGGCGACAAGGTCGTCGGCGTGCGGACGAAGAGCGGCTGGCGCACCGATACCGATGCGGTCGCCTCCAACGCCGATGTCGTGCACACCTATCGTGATCTGATGCCCAATTCGAACCGGGCGCAGCGCGCCACGCGTTCGCTCGTCAGGAAGCGCTACTCGCCGTCGCTGTTCGTCGTCCACTTTGGCCTCAAGGGCGCCTGGCCGGGCATTCCGCACCATGTCATCATGATGGGCCCACGCTATGCCGGGCTGCTGAAGGACATTTACGAGCACGGCGTGCTGAGCGAGGACTTTTCGCTCTACCTGCACCACCCGACCGTGACCGATCCCAGTCTGGCGCCCGAGGGATGCTCGACCTTCTACGTGCTGTGCCCGGTGCCGCACATGGGGAAGTTCCCGGCAGACTGGGACGGCCATGTCGGCGAACAGCTGAAGGAGCGCATCCTCGACGAGATCCAGAAGCGGTTCGTGCCCGACATCCGCAGCCGGATCATGACCGAGTTCTACTATGCGCCGACCGATTTCGGCCGCGACCTGAGTGCCCATCTCGGCAGCGCGTTCAGCCTGGAGCCGATCCTGACGCAGAGCGCCTGGTTCCGCGTCCATAATCGCGACGATGCCATCCCGAACCTGTACTTCGTGGGCGCGGGCACGCATCCGGGCGCGGGCATCCCGGGTGTCGTCGGCAGCGCGAAGGCGACCGCGGCACTGATGCTCGAAGACATGAGGTGAAACGCCTCGCGGTCTATTGCGGATCGGCCATGCCGGCAGACCCTGTCTATGTCGAAGCCGCGCGCGCCGTCGGCCATGCGCTGGCAACGCGCGGGATCGGCGTTGTCTATGGCGGCGGGCGGCTGGGCCTGATGGGTGCGGTCGCCGATGCGGCGCTCGCGGCCGGCGGCGAGGTGATCGGCATCATTCCGCAGGCGCTGGTCGATGCCGAAGTCGCGCACCGTGGCTGTACCGAGCTGCGCGTCGTCAGCGGGATGCATGAGCGCAAGGCGCTGTTCACCGACCTGTCCGACGGCTTCGTCACCCTGCCCGGCGGCGTCGGCACGATGGACGAGCTGTGGGAGGCGATCAGCTGGGCACAGCTCGGCTATCACGAAAAGCCGGTCGGCGTGCTCAACGTCGCGGGCTTCTACGATGGGCTGATCGCGTTCAACGCGCACATGATCGACGTCGGGTTCATTCGCGCACAGCATGCCGGGATCATGATTGCGGACAGCGACCTCGACAGCCTGCTTGGCCGCATGGCGGCTTACGCGCCGCATGACACGATCTTCAGGATGACGGCGGCGCAGCTGTGATCGACCGCACTGCAACCGTCGAGGCTGCCGCCGCCTCGATCGGGCGCGGCAGCAAGTCGTTCGCCTTTGCCTCGCAATTATTCGACCGGCGGACCCGCGAGCGGGCGTGGCTGCTGTACAGCTGGTGTCGCCGCTGCGACGATCTGGCCGACGGGCAGGACCATGGCGGCGCGCGCCAGTTGGTCGTCGACCCGATGGCGCGGCTGAGCACGATCCGCTATTTGACCGACATGGCGCTCGACGGGCAAGCGACGGGCGACGCGGCGTTCGACGCACTGGGCATCGTCGCGCGCGAGTGCGGCATCCCGCGCGCCTTCATCAACGACCATATCGCCGGCTTCGCGCTCGATGCCGAGGACTGGAGCCCGCGCAGCGAGAACGACCTGCTGCGTTATTGCTACCATGTCGCGGGTGTCGTCGGCTGCATGATGGCGGTGGTGATGGGCGTGGACCCTAAGGACGAGGAGACGCTCGACCGCGCGTGCGACCTGGGTCTGGCGTTCCAGCTCGCCAATATCGCGCGCGACATCAGCGAGGACGACGCGGTCGGCCGCTGTTACCTGCCGATTGACTGGCTGGTCGAGGCCGACATCCAGCCCGGCGAGCACATGAAGCCGCACTTCCGCAGCCGCCTGGCCGACATGGCGTGGTGGCTGGCGAATATGGTCGGCGAGTATGAAGCCTCCGCCCGGGTGGGGGCGGCGAAGCTGCCATTGCGGTCACGCTGGGCGGTGCTGTCGGCGGCGGGCATCTATGGCGATATCGCGCGCAAGGTCGACGCGCTCGACCATGCCGCCTGGGACCACCGGGTCGTGACGAGCAAGGCCGAAAAAGCCGGCTGGGTCGCGCGCGCGTTCGGCCAGGCAATGGTCAACCGACCGAAACTGGTGTCGCGCGAGGGGCTGTGGACCCGGCCGCGCGCCACGGCTGAAGCAACACCCGCAACCACCGCCTGAGGCCGGTCGCGGCAAAGGTCACACAAAGGTCTTACCTGTAGCGTTTCTGTGCGAGCTCATGCCGGTGCGACGGGTGGAGATAGTGGCACATGACAACAACCCCCAACGTCGCTCCTTTCGCCATTCCCGACCAATGACCTGGCGCCGTCCTCACGCCGAAAGGGGGACCAACTCCGCTTTGCCATCAAGATAATAGAGTTCGGTTCGCCCTTCGAACCCGGAATCGGTGCCAATCACGATCCATAATTTTCCGCCGGCACGTGCCGTCACGACGGGGCCAATGCCCGCGCTTGATAATTGTTTGCGCTGATAATCAGTGCCAACGCAGGGCCCACCGGGCGTCACCTGCGTGATGTTTCCCAGACGGGTCATGAACGGACTGCCGTTCGATTGATTGCCATGGTCGAAATTCAAACTGACGTAATTGGTGGCATTCACAACACGCTCGGGGCGCGTAGGGTGTGC
>JBMOGG010000167.1:0-6664 GCA_049318505.1 Sphingomonas sp.
ACAAGGCCCGGGCGGCGCAGCTGTTTTCGCAGGCGTTCGACGGCGTCGACCTCACCAAAAGCGACATGCTGTTTCGCGATTACCACGCTGCAGCATCGACGTTTTACGAATCGGTTGGAGATCGGGAAAAGGCGCTGGCGCATTTCAAGGCCTTCCAGCGGCTCGACAGCGAAGCGCAGCGCCTGACGGCATCAAACGCCTCGCAGCTGATCGCAGCCCGGTTCGACTTTGCCAATCAGAACCTCAAGATCTCGCGGCTCAAGGAAGACCAGCTGGCGCGCGACATAATGAGCGCGCGAATTCAGCTTGCGGCACTAAGCATTGTCTTTGCGCTGCTTCTGCTCGGATTTATCCAGGTTCGCCGGAGCCGCAATGTCATCAGGGCGGCGAACGACTCGCTGACGCTTTCGAATACGTCGCTTGAAAAGGCATTGCGGGCCAAAGCCGAATTCCTGGCGATGACAAGCCACGAGATTCGCACGCCACTAAACGGCATCCTTGGCATGACCCAGGTCATGTTGACGGATCAGAGCGTGGCGCCCGTCATGCGCGAACGGATCGAGGTCGTGAACAGCGCAGGCGAGGCGATGCGCGCGCTGGTCGACGATATTCTCGACATGGCGAAAATGGAAAGCGGCGAGCTGACGATTGCCCATGAAAAGACTGATCTGGCTGAAATACTGCGGGAAACAGGTCGGCTTTGGGCGGGGCAAGCCGAGGGCAAGAAGCTCGAGCTCATCCTCGAGACCGAGACTGCACCGCGCCATATTATGTCCGATGGCGGGCGCCTCCGGCAGATCATCTTCAACCTGATGTCGAACAGCCTGAAATTCACCGAAGCGGGACATGTCAAATTATCCGTCGTGGCAGAAGAAGGCTCGACGGGCGCCGAAGAACTCGTCGTGCGGGTCAGCGATACGGGCATCGGCATTCCTGCAGAGATGCACGAAGATATCTTTCAGTCTTTCAAGCAGGCTGATGCAGGCGTGACACGCAAATACGGCGGTACGGGGCTCGGGCTCGCCATTTGTCGCCGTTTGGCCGACGCGCTTGGCGGGACAATCGGCGTTGCTAGCGAAGTTGGTAAGGGATCAACCTTCACTGTCCGGTTGCCGCTTGACCGACCAGCAAGTGGATCCGAGGGGCACGCGGCCGATAATGACGCGTCGGCGCTGTCGAGTGCCGCGATGCTGATCGTCGATAGCAACCCGGATAGTCGGGCGACGATGGCGATGGTGTTGATGTCTGAAGCTCAAAGCGTCGCGGTCGCTGCAACCAGCGATGATGCGATCGCCGCGATCATTGATGGCGGCATAACTCATGTTCTGTTCGACATCCGCACTGTTGAGGCGTCGGCCGAAGATCCGCTCGATGCGCTTCGGCGGGTCACGACGGCCGCGGATCGCGCCAACGTGCTTATCACGCTCATGGTCGCGTCGGGACAAGGGCCAACGATCGCCGAGCTCATGATGATCGGCGCCTCGCAACTGATCGTAAAGCCTATCGGGATTGACGACCTGCTTGAAGCACTGGCGACGTTGTATACGCCCGTTCCGGAGCAATTCATTGCGCCATCGCTCAAGGCGCATGCCGCTTGATAGGTAACAAACTGTTTACCCAAATGCGGGTAAGGGTGTTGAGTATCTGAAAGGCAACCGATGCAGATCCTGTTCGTCGAAGACGACGCCATGAACCGACGTGTCGTCAAGGACATGCTCAGCGTCGTCGGCGCATCGATGGACGAGGCGGAGAATGCCGAGACGGGTCTCCAGATGATTGAAGACGGTACCTACAACATTATTCTGATGGACTTGCGCATGCCTGGCATGGACGGTTTGACCGCGATTCAAAAAATCCGCAGTCGCCCAGATGCAAAAGCGCGGATTCCGGTCATCGTTGTCACCGCCGACACAGCCATTGATCTACGTAAGCGTTGTCTGGATGACGGCGCCGATGACGTTATTCTCAAACCCGTAGCCATGGGTATGTTGCTCAAATCAATCAGCTGCCTCGTCGCCAAGTCAGCAAAAGCGGGCGGCTTGGTCGTCAATTAGGTCTTGTAACGTCAGCCGATCATCGGTGACCGACCTGAGCCCATGGGGCCGCCCCGAGTTTGTGAGACATTGAGGGTTATGGCTTTCTGTAGCCGGGCCTGCGCGTTTCCTAATCAAGAGATTGTGGTTCAGCGCGCTGCAGAACGCATGCCTGCAAGAAGAGCACGTCCTTCAAACCAAGCTTGTCGCGGGATCGACGGTTAAAAGCGGCTGAACCACGATCGTCCTGACCGGCCCCCAATGAGTGGTCCAAGATCGAGGTGCCGGGCCTGAAGCTCCTGTCGGCGCGATGACGGATATAGTGACTGACATTCTTGGCTACGCCCGTGTCAGCTCTGACGCTCATTGAAGCGAACACGTCACCGGCGGAAGCCGCAAAGCAACTCGGCCTCGGTCGTTCGACAGTTTATCGCGAGATGCGTCGCTTGAGAATCAGCCTCCCCGCATAGCGTCCGGCCCAATCCGTTCACATTTGTTCTCGTTTAGCGTTTTTTACGGATCTATGGTTGCGGTAACATCATCAGTCATCGGATGGTGTCCTCGTTGAGCGTTGGTCGGCCAACCAAAGCCACTCATCAGGAAGCCATTCCAACCCGCTCAATTGCGTCAGCGGGTTTAGGTCAATCGCGTATCGGTTCCGCGACTTCGGAAACGCCTCTAGTCGCGCCAGCGACGGCTGCTCATCCGCGCTTTGACGATTGGGCCGAGTGTCTCTGCGTCATCACCCAGGGCAAATCCGTAGTCGCCTCCTGCCATCACCCAGCTGCCGTCTTTCCAGTCGGCGAGCAGGCGCGGATCGATCGTCAGGTCGATCGATTGTGACGCCCCCGAAGTCAGCGAGACACGGCTGAAGCCGACCAGCCGCTGTTTCGGCGCGCCGGCGCGCGAGATGAGATAGAGTTGCGCCGTTGTTGCGCCATCGCGCGGCCCGGTATTCTTCACCGTAAAGCGCGCGTTCAGCCCGCTGATCTTTGGGGAACTCGTCTGAAAACTGGTATAGCTCAAGCCGTAGCCAAAGGGGAAAAGTGCCTTCTTCTTTTCGCGGGCGTTCCAGCGGTAGCCGACGTTTGACCCTTCGATATTGTAATCGGCAAACAGCGTGAAATCCTTTGGCCGGACCGCACCCATGATTGTCGTTTCGATGGTACCGAAACCGTCAAGCCTGGGCCGCGGCAGGTCTGCGACGCTGGCTGGAAAAGTAATCGGCAGGCGACCGCTCGGATTTGCTTGGCCGAACAGCACGGCGGCAATTGCTTCCCCGCCCCGGGCACCGGGATACCAAGCTTCGATCACGGCAGCGGTCTTGTCCAGCCAGGGCATCAGCACCGGGCCACCGGTTTCAAGGACAACGATGGTATTGGGATTGGCGGCGGCCACGGCTTCGATCACGGCATCTTGACCGTTGGGCAGCGACAGATCGGGCTGATCCATCCCTTCCGTTGCCCATTGAGTGGCGAACACAATGGCGATGTCTGCATTGGCGGCACTCATGGCTGCCGCCGATGGGTAACGGCTGTTGGTATAGCTCACCTTCGCTGTCGGTGCCCGCGCTTTGATCGCCTGCAGCGGAACTGAACGGTGGTATTGCTCGGAAATGAACTGCGCGATCGGCCCTTCCCCGCCCATCGAAACGGCAACGGCTGCGCCGCCATCGCCCTGAACCTGTGCCGACCCCCCGCCCGAAAGCACGCCGGTGTCGGCATAACCGCCGATGACCGCGATGCGCTTTACCGAAGCCGCAAGTGGCAGCGCCCCGGCGCGATTGCGCAGCAGGACAATCCCTTGTCGCGCCACTTCCTCTGCAATGGCGGCATGCGCTTGCTTGTTCCAGCTGCCACCCTTCACCGCCGGGTCACTATCAAGGCCGTTCGCCAGTATCGCGGTCAGGATCCGCCGATTCATGTCGTCGATACGCGCCGCATAGGCGGGGTCGCTGCGCGCGGCTTCGGCCAGCGGCTTATCGAAAAAGACCTGCTTGTCGAGTTGCGCGCCCGATTGCTGATCAAGCCCGTGAAGCGCTGCCGGCAACCCTGGCACAGCGCCCCAGTCGGACATCACGAAACCTTTGTAGCGCCAGTCGCGCTTGAGCACCTGGTTGAGGAGATAATCGCTGTCGCAGGCCTGGTTGCCGTTAACCTGATTATACGCGCACATGACCGATCCGGGCCGACCACGCTCGATGCCGATCTGAAACGCGAGCAGGTCACTTTCGCGGGCAGCGCTGTCGGAAATCCTCGAATCGATAAAATTCCGTCCGGTTTCCTGACCGTTCAAGGCGAAGTGCTTGATCGTCGCGATCATATGGTTCGACTGGATGCCTGCAATCGAAGCGCCGGCCAGCATGCCGGTCAGCAGCGGGTCTTCCGAGAGATACTCGAATGTCCGGCCGTTGCGTGGATCGCGCATCAGATTTGCCCCGCCGGCGAGCAGAACATTGAACCCCTTGGCCCGCGCCTCGACCCCGATCATGGCTCCGGCCCGATAGAGGAGTTCCGGATTCCAGGTCGACGCCATGGCGACGCCCGACGGCAAGGCTGTTGCGCCACCATCGCCGCGCAGTCCCATGACATAGGAAACGCCCAGGCTCGCATCGGTTTCGGTAAGCGCCGGGATTTTCAGGCGGGGTATACCAGGCACATAACCCGCACCCGCAACGGCTTCGGGCGGAATTTTCATACCCGGGAACAAGGGAATGGCAATGATGCCATGGGTCAGCACCAATTTCTCGTTCGCCGTCATCTGCGATACAATCTGTGCCGCGCGCTTTTCAGCGGTGGCGCTGTTGGTGGGCGCGCCTCGTTCTGAATCCGCTTGGGATTGGGCGGTGACGGGGGATAATCCGGTGGCTGCAGTTAACGCTATCGCCACCCGCGAAACGAACGCCTTCATTTCATTCCTCCCCATCAAATCTGTGCGCTGTGGAAAGGTCTTTCTCCTTCGTCTTGCGCGCCTTGGTCTCTACCCATCTCCCTTCCTGCTGTAGCAATCAATCCCGGCAAGCGCGCGGGGCCACATCTCTCTTTTAGAACAGCGGCATTTTGGTGACATAATGGTGCATGATCGCGGCCCTTGGCAGACCTTGAGCGGCTGCGCGTCTCCTCGACCGATTTGAGCTGAAGAATTCGAGCTTGAGGTCACCGCAACTATTGTTCCGTAAACGACGAAACGACCCCTGTCACAAAAACAGGCAGTGCGACCTTCGCGTTCGTCACTCCTCCAAGCACCGGCAGTGGCGGCAACACGGACCTGCGCTTTTCAATCAAAAAGGAGGGTGCAACGCTGGTCTATTTGCCTCGCTGTCGCTTTTGTTAGCTTGGCGGCGGTGTGGCGCCGATCGATCGGCACCACCCGACATCCTAGATCTAGGTGTCGTCGCCAGAAGGCCAGGTCTCTGGCCTAGTGCGGCTGCCATGAACGAGTTCGCCCTCCTACAGATGACCGTCAACGTTTTGTCCGATAATGTTCCTTCTCGGACAATCGATACAAATCCTGTCGAATGGTTGCCATGTAGCACGTAGACGTATATCTTTGAGATGACAGGTCAGACAAAATGAGAATTTAAGTATGGCTATGACGCTCGCTAAAAGTAAGGTCGTTTCGGGCGGACGCGTCCAATTGCCCGCTGCTATGCGTAACGCCGTCGGGCTGGCAGATGGTGACACGGTTGTCCTAGAGCTGGTCGATGGTGAAATCCACCTGCGCTCGCAGAAAGCCATGCTCGCGCGGGTCCGCGCCCGCCTGCGGCCCTACCTAGAAGAAGGCACGTCAGTCGTCGACGAGCTGATCGCTGAGCGCCGTGCCGAAGCAGCGCGCGAGAACGCGGCATGATCGTCGTGCTCGATGCCTCGGCGCTGTGCGCGCTGATCTTCGACGAGAAGGGCGCAGCAAAGGTCGAAGCACTGCTCCCCGATGCGGTTATCGGCAGCGTCAACTTGAGCGAGGTCATCGCCAAAATGCAGGACAAGGGCATCGAGGACGCCATTATCGATGCCACGCTCGCCGATCTTGGACTTACCGTCGTGTCATTTGACAGCGAACAGGCAACGCTCGCCGGCAAGCTTCGCGGCGCGACCAAAGCATTTAACGTCTCGCTCGGCGACCGCGCTTGCCTGGCGCTGGCTATCCATCGCAAATGCCCTGCGGTGACCGGCGATCGCGCGTGGAAAGAATTCGCCAAGCAGGTCGGGGTCAAACTGGAGCTCTTCCGCTGACCGCGCTCGCTATCACTGACCTGGCCAACCTCGCTACGGTTTCGCCCGCGCTGGGCGTCGACATCGCCGCCGCCGAACATTATGCCCGCAGCGCCAAAAGTGCAGCAACGCTGCGTGCCTATGCCAGCGACTGGCGCATCTACCAGACATGGTGTTCAACGCACGATCTCTCTTCCCTGCCCGCGTCCGCCGAACAGGTTGCGGTCTTCATCGCACACCAGGCACAAAGCGGCACCGCGGTTTCGACGCTGGTGCGTCGGATCGCGGCGATCGGGCATCATCATAAAGTCGTAGGCCAGACCCCGCCGACGGGACGCGACGGCGCGGGGCGCCTGAGCGCGGTCCTCGCCGGGATCAAAGCCGAGCACGGGCGGCCAGCGAAGCGAAAGTGCGCGGCTC
>JBMOGG010000168.1:0-6629 GCA_049318505.1 Sphingomonas sp.
TGGACATCCAGATGGCGATCGGCAGCGACATCGTGATGGCGTTCGACGAATGCACACCGTTTCCGGCCACGCATGAGGTCGCGCAGGCGTCGATGGAGCGCTCGATGCGCTGGGCACGGCGTTCGCGCGATGGCCTGACTAACGGGGCTGCGCTGTTCGGGATACAGCAGGGTTCGATGTTCGAGGATCTGCGGCAGGTCTCCACCGACGCCCTGACCGAGATCGGTTTCGACGGCTATGCGGTCGGGGGCCTGGCGGTCGGCGAGGGGCAGGCAGAGATGTTCCGTGTGCTCGACTTTGCGGTACCGATGCTGCCCGCCACCAAGCCGCGCTATCTGATGGGTGTCGGCAAGCCCGATGACATCGTGGGTGCGGTCGAGCGCGGCATCGACATGTTCGATTGCGTCCTGCCGACGCGGTCAGGCCGCAACGGACAGGCCTTCACCTGGGACGGGCCGATCAACATTCGCAACGCCAAATTCGCCGAGGACCTGACACCCCTCGACCCCGCATCGCCGGTCGCCGCGTGGAGCAAGTCCTACCTTCATCACCTGGTCCGTTCGGGCGAAATGCTGGGCGCGATGCTCATGACCGAGCATAATTTGTGGTTTTATCAACAGGTCATGGCAGGGCTGCGTTTGGCAATTGCCGAAGGACGGTTGTCAGAATGGGCGACCATATTTCGGCGGCGCTACGCTGGGTGTAGCTGAATCGTCGCGAAACTGCCCAGATAGGTTCATCGAAATGCCGCCGGATTGTTACATCCGGCTGTCAACGCTCCTGCAGCGCGAGTCCAATGGCTCGCTGTCTGAAGCAAGGGGCCAGTCATGGATGAAGCAAGCATCGTGAGATACAGCGACGGCGACGTCGATACCAACCGGTCGAACAATCCCGGGATCCATGAAATCATCACCGAGCGCTACTCGCGCCGTCAGGCCCTATTCGGGGGCATGACGGCGGCGACCGTCGCACTGCCGGGGTTCGGCCTGCTGGCTGCATGTACCGAAAGCGAGACCACGCCGGCCGAACCGCTGACGGTGGTGGCAGGGCAAACGGTGACAACGAGTGCAGGCAGGGTCGTGAATATCGTCGGCGCTCTCGCACAGGGTGTGCCGAGTTCGTTCGCCTGGACGCAGACCGCCGGGCCGACCGTGACCCTGACGGGCGCAAACACACAGACGCTCAGCTTCATCGCGCCCGCGACTGCAGCCGCGACGACGCTGGCGTTCCAACTCGCCGTCACGGGCCAGTCGTCGCAGAGTTCCAGCGCATCGACCTCGGTCAACGTCAACCCGGCCGTGCTCGGCTTCAATCCCGTTGCAAAGAGCCTCGCTGATGTCGTGACAGTCCCCGCCGGGTATAGCATTTCGGTCCTTTACCGGTTGGGCGATCCCATCAATTCAGCGACACCCGACTATGTCGGCAACGGGACCGACACCAACTTCGGCGCGCGCGCGGGCGACCACCACGACGGCATGTATTATTTCGGGTTGTCGGCGACCGGTACGACGCCCGATCCGACGAACAGCACGCGCGGCATTCTCTGCATCAATCACGAAAACATCACCGAATCCTATCTCCAGCCGAATGGCGTGACAGCACCCGGGGGTGTCCGGCCCGAAGCCGAAGCGATCAAGGAAATCGAAGCGCACGGCGTCAGCGTGATCGAAGTTTCGCGTGGAGGTAACAGTGGCGCCTGGAGCTACAGTCGCACGTCGGCGCTCAATCGCCGCATCACACCGCTGACGCCGATGCAATTCAGCGGGCCGGTCAGCGGTAATGCGCTGCTCCATACGGCGTTTTCACCGACCGGCGTTCTGGGTCGTGGAACGATCAACAATTGCGCCAACGGCTTTACGCCTTGGAGTACCTATCTGACGTGCGAAGAAAACTGGGCGGGTTACTTCCGTCGCAACGCCACCATCGACAATCCGCGGCGCACTGCCAAGGAAGTCGCGGGGCTGACGCGCTATTCGGTCGGCGGCGGTCCTCTGAGCGGCAACAACTCCTGGTTCACGGTTCAGGCCGCCGACCCGGCGAACACAAGCTACCGCCGTTGGAATGCTGAGGTTTCCGGTGCCTCAGCGGCTGCTGATTTCCGCAATGAAGCTAACCAATTCGGCTGGGTCGTCGAGATCGATCCCTATGACCCGACGTCGACACCGCGCAAACGGACGGCGCTCGGTCGCATGGCACATGAGGGTGCGTGGCCCGGTCGCTTTGTCGCCGGTGTCCGGCCGACTTGGTACATGGGTGACGATGCGGCGGGCGATTATTGCTACAAGTTCGTGTCGTCGACGCCCTGGGCGGCGGCCGATGCATCCGCGACCAACCGTCTCGCGATCGGCGACAAATACCTCGATGCGGGCACGCTCTATGTCGCACGCTTCAATGCCGACGGGTCGGGGGTCTGGCTGCCCTTGACGTTCGGGACCGGCAATCTGACTGCCGCTAACCCTGCTTATCCGTTTGCCGATCAAGCCGATGTGCTGACGCATGCCCGCCTTGCCGGCGATGCCGTCGGCGCAACGCGGATGGACCGGCCCGAGTGGACAGCGGTCAACCCGGCCAATGGCGAGATGTACCTGACGCTGACCAACGGCCCGACGCGTAACGGCACAACGCTGCCGCTCGACGCCGCCAATCCGCGTACCTATGTCGACCCGCCGAGTGCCACACGCTCGAACCGCAACGGCCATATCATTCGCTTGCGCGAAACCGGCGACACGACCGAGGCGACGACCTTCACGTGGGACATTTATGTGTTTTCGGCGGGATCGGATCTCGACTCTGTCAACATCAACCTGTCGGCACTCGATGCGACCAACGACATGTCGTCGCCCGACGGCTTGTGGTTCTCGCGTAGCCAGAATGCGGGCGGTGTGGGCGCGCCGCTGCTCTGGGTGCAGACCGACGACGGAGCCTTCACCGATGTCACGAATTGCATGATGCTGGTCGGACAACCTGGGCGGGTCGGCGATGGCGGCGTTCGCAACGTCACCAGCACCCTGGCAAACGGTTCCACCGTGACCGTTCAGACCCGCATCGGCGCGCTGCCGGGGACGAACCTGCGCCGCTTCCTCGTTGCGCCGAAGGGCTCGGAAGTCACGGGCATCGACTCGACGCCTGACGGCCGCACGGTGTTCGTCAACATCCAGCACCCGGGAGAAACGGGGTCGGCCACGCCGCCGAACCCGCTGCCGTCGAACTGGCCGGCGTCGCAAACCGGCCCGGCCCCGACCGCACGGCCGCGTTCGGCTACGATTGTTATCACCAAGGACGATGGCGGTGTTGTTGGCGTCTAACTAGCGGACGGAATGCGGCACGAGGCCCAGCGCCTCGCGCCGCATCCATCGCCACAGCACCAGAACGGCGACCACTGCCAGACCGCTCGCGAGGCCGAGCCAGATCCCCAGGCCGCGCAGACCAATGGGGAAAGCCAGCGTTACGCCGATGCCGACGCCGATCACCCAATAGCCGATGACCGCATAGATCATTGGCCAGCGCGTATCGTGCAGCCCGCGTAGCACACCTGCGCCCACGACCTGTGCACCATCGACGATCTGGAACAGCGCGGCAACCGACAGGAAGGACACTGCCAAGGTGATGATCGTCGCATTTGCGGGATCGCCGAGGTCGAGGAAGATACCGACCAGCTGCCGCGGGAAGACGAGCAGCGCGAGCGCCGTCGTACACATGAACCCGACGCCAATCGCAAAGGCCAGCCAGCCCGCACGTGTGATCAGCCCCTTGTCGCCCGCGCCAAGGCCGAGACCGACCCGCACGGTGGCCGCCTGCGCTACGCCCATCGGCACCATGAAGGCAAAGGCAGCAATCTGGATCGCGATGGCATGGGCGGCGAGCGACGTCCGGTCGATCAGGCCCATAACGAACACCGCTGCGTTGAAGACGCCGATCTCGAGCAAGATCATCACCGCAATCGGCAGGCCAAGCTTCCAGATGGTGGCGAATCGCTGCCAGTCTGCTCGCCACCAGCGCCCGAACAGGCGATATCGCCGGAAATGACGCGAGGTCAGAACGACCGCAATCAGGCCGAAGCAGAGGAAATAGGTGGAGATGACGCTCCCCAGCGGTGCCCCGGCAAAGCCCATTGCGGGCAGGCCGAAATGTCCCCAGATCAGCGCCCAGCTGGCGACTGCATTGACGACCACTGTGGCGAACAGCACCGCGAAGACGGCGAAGGCGCGTTCCATGGCGGAGATGTAGAACCGCAGCGCCAGGTGCACAAAATAAGCGGGCAGGCTCCACATCACGATTTGAAGGAACAGCCCGCCCTGCTTCGACAGGGCTGGGTCCTGCCCCAGCGCGCGCAGCATCGCTTCGCCGTGCCAAAGCAAAAGCCAAGACGGCACGGTGAGCACAGCGGCAACCCACAGGCCCTGTCGCACGGAACGGCGGACATCGCGGACAGAATGGCGCATCCGCCCGCGCTCGGTCGCGATCATCGGGGCAAGCGCCGACAACAGCCCGGTTCCCAGCATCATGAACGGACCATAGATATTGACCGCAAGCGACCCGGCGGCGAGCGCATCGGGACCCAGTCGGCCAAGGAGCACGAGATCGGTCGCATAGATCATCGACTGCGCCAGATTGCCGAGAATGAGCGGCATGGCGAGCGCAAGCAGCGCACGCGCTTCGACGCGCCAGAGGTTTTGATGTGACGGCATGGCGGTCGTCATAGCCGGTGACCGCCGGGCCGGGTAGCCATGCCGCGCCACGCAAAAGGTCACGAAGATGACAATTGAAACGCTGTCTAACGTGTGCCGCAAGGCGGCGGCGGTGGGTCAGGAGTCGGGCACGACGGCGCCTTTTGTGGTTGCCGTCGTCGTCCTCTGCATGCATTGTTCCTGAAACCCGACGTTTGCGGCGGACGAGCGCGAAGACGAGGCAGGAGCGATACCCGCCGGATCATGCCTGTGTGGTGCAATCACCTTCACGGCCAAGGACGAATTGCCGCAACCAGTCGTCTGTCACTGAACTGCAAGCGGCGCTGCGGGCGCTCGGCACTAAGCATGGCGAGGGCAAAAATCTCGCATCGGCCAGCGTCCTGTTGCATGCGTTTGGATTTCAGCCACCCGCGGCGAGTGCTGCAAGGATGAGTGGTTGCAAGCGCTGTTCAAGCGCAACACTGATCGCGCTCGAATCGAGCGCGTTGTCGCCCTCCATAGCGATGATCGCGTAATAATTATTGTCGAAGTCGATCCACGGCGTCCATCCGAACTTGCCCGGGCTCGAGATTGTAAACGACGCCGCGCAGCTCGCGTTCCAGAGCGGCGCGTCGCACTCGCGCCATGACGCAGCGGCATAATGCCAGTCGCCCGTGCTTGTCGCGGCGGACGGGCGGAAGACGAAGCTAACATTGGCAGTCTGGTCGGTCTGGAATGTCGTCAGGCTATTCAAAGCGCGACCGCCGAGAACCGCGTCGAGCATCTTGGCATATTCCTCGCCGGTTGATTTGCCACCGCCAGCGACACGCGGATTGGCCGCGCTGGGGAAATCAATGGCGCTGATTTGTCCGATCGCAAGGCGGGTGCTGAGCTTGTCTTTGAAGAGCTGTGAAAAAGCTTTGCTGCCGGCAATTTCGGCCATGGCTCCGGCAATTTCGAGATGGGCGTTGCCGTAAACGAACGCGGAGCCGGGCGAGGTGGTTATCCCTTGATCATAATATGCCTGTGCGCAGGCTTGGAGGGTCGTGTTGGGATTGCTGATGCAATCGACCGCCGTCTCGGACTGGTTGAAGCCCGACGTGAAGGCAAGCAGCTGTGCGAGCGTGATCTTGCTGCGCGGGTCGCTTGGGCTCGTCGTCCAATAGGGCAGGTATTTTTGCGGATTGTCCGCCAGCGACATCTGGCCGTCCTCGACCATCTTCAGGATCGTAAGGCCCGCCATCATTTTCGACGCCGAGGCGACAAGATGTGCATCAGTGAGTTTAAATGTCCCCTTTTCATAGCGCAGGCGGACGCCACCGGTCTTGGTGCCGATGATAAGTGCAGCGTTCGGGACAGAAAAGGCGTTGAGCTCGGCTTTCACGGCGGCCCATTTGTCGGCAACCGGAGGCGGTGGAGACAGCACGGGCGCCGAAGGAGCGGCCGTCGTCGTGCCACTATTGTCGCCGCCGCAGCCAATCAGGCTGACGATCAGGGCGCACAAAACGCTGCTCTTCAAGATCCTATGCTTCATTTCCAAACTCTCGTCTTGCAGCCCATGAGGTAAAACGTATGGAAGACCTTAATCCTTTGCCTTTCCGATCCGATAGCCTGACCGCTGCATCTCAGTTTTCGCGCGAGGTCCGCGATCATGCGGTGCCGATGGTTTAAGAGCATCGTGCGAACTCTGCCTCGGAATGGGCAGCGCTGAGCTCAATTACAGGCAAGATTGGTTGCAGGGCGGAGACGTTGCGGCGCTGGTGCCGCAAAAAGGCGAGCCGACGAACGCGTGCCGTAGCGCTGGCTGCCAATGACCGGGATCGGCTCAAGTTGCTGGAATATGAGGTGAAGGCGTTGTCCTGAGCCAAAGAGATAGGGCGCAAGGCCTCGGCATGTTTTGCGCAGACAGAGCTCAACCGCCACGGCAAATGGTGATGTCGTGCATCGACGCAAACGCCAAGG
>JBMOGG010000169.1:0-6454 GCA_049318505.1 Sphingomonas sp.
ATCCTTGAAGGTCGGGCCGCCCTCGCTGGCGTATTTGGTTTCCGGCGGCACGCCGAGCGCTTGGCAGAAATCCTCCTGGTGGATCCGGCGCACAATGCCATCGGCGCCGATGGCGCGGTCATAGCGATGGACCAGCAGAAACGTTCGATCCTGAACAGTGCGCGCTTCTGCCGGCGCGACATCGAGACCGATTGCGGCAGCAAGTCGCATCACGAACGCCTCGTTCTCGGTCGTGGCCGCGAAACGCCATATCGGGGACTTTAGAATATGCGTCGTGGGCTGGCCAGGCGCAGGCAACGCCACCGCTTCATCCAGCAGAACTACCGGCACCTTCGATTGCGCGCCGGCCAGAGAGAGGCGCAATCCTTCCTCGCCCGCGAGGAGCGGTCGGACGGGTAGCGCGTCCAGCACCCGGATCAGGCCAGCAGCTTTAAGCGGGGTCGGCCGTTTATCGGGGGCAAGAGTAGCCGGCACTTCGCCGGGGGGCAGAAGCTGGAGCGCGCCCGCGACATCGCCGCCGAGGCGATTGAGAAGGGCGAAATCATTGGCGCGCGACACGCCGAGCGCCTGAGCCGCCGCGTCGCGCTGGCCTTCATCCGGCAATAGGCCGCCGAAAAACGGGCGGCAATCGCGGCGAGTGAACGGCTCCGCCCGCTTTGGCAGCGAAACGGACAAGGGCTGCGCCACCTCATCGTCAAGCCAAGCAGGCGCATAGGCGAAGCCGAGTTCACCATGCCGGTCCTGTGTCAGCTGGCCCACCAGGCACCCGTCCCACCAAATATCGAGGGTGCGCGTCATCGCTTCCGCGCTCCTTTGGTGTCGGGCGGCGGCGTGATATCGAATGAACATCCGAGCGCAGACAGGACCTGAAGCGTCTTGCCGATTTGTGCGGTCGGCTTGCCGGCCTCGAGATCAACGATGAAGCGCAGGCCGACGTCCGATGCACCCGCAAGCTCGTCCTGCCGCAGGCCAGCGGCCTTGCGGGTGGTTCGGACGATGTCGCCGATCTCGGCGGTGGTGAGGTTGCGTCTGGCCATTATATTTACCGAACAGGAAAGTATCATGGATTTTTGAGGAATGTCTATAAAAACTTCCCGATCGGGAAAACGCACCGAGAGGGAGTCTCATTGGCTGGGCACCATCCTCGCCAAAACGTTGCCCGATGCGCTTTGGCGCCAGCACCGGGTTGCAATTGCGCTGCCGGGTATGTCCAGCCTCTACGGCTCGGCCGTCACGAGGCGGCTTGATCGGCTGTCGAAACAAAATGAGCAGCTGGACTTCCAGATCGAGGTGGCGAACGAGGCTCTGGCTCTGTTTGTGCGGTTCTGGTTGACCGCCAATCCGCAGATACCAGTATCCGCAAGGGCTGCCGCAAGCGCAGGGCAAAGAGCGCTACGAAGGCTTTATCGAGGCACTGGCGCGGAAGCTGGAATCGGGCTCGCATCTGGTCGACGATTTGCGCAGCGGGAGGCGCTGAACAATCATGGCGGGTTCGCTGGCCAGGATTTCCATACCTCGTTGTGATTGATATTCACAAAGTGCCATTCCTGTGATAGATTTTCGCAATCGGTGAACTGGATTCGCAGCGGGTCCCGATCCTGGTGAGAGTTTTTCGCAAAGGATGCCTATGGGCGATTGGCCCTCGCTAGCGGTGAACAGTTTTCGCGCAAGGGCATTGCCTGAGCGCGCAACGCCGGTTGGCTACGCCGCCTTGATAGCCGCTTTTGATCTCGCACTGCCGCTGCCGCGGCGCCTCGCTGCCATTGCCGAACGCCATCACCCGGTCACAACGGCTGAGTGGATAATGTTCACACCGCGCCACCGCCCAGAACAAAGTCTGGCCGGTCACCTCACTTTCGCAATCAAGTGGGAGGGTATCGATCTCTCCGTCCTTGCCCGTCTTTTCCAAACAGTCGAACCCGGCGCGGTCGCCGATCTTGTTCGGGCAACGCCGACAGGGGCGTTTGCGCGCAGGATATGGTTTCTTTATGAATGGCTGACCGGACAGCCATTGGATGTTCCCGATGCCGGCAAAGTCCGCACCGTCTCGGTCGTTGATCCAGAACAGCAATTTGGCTTGGCTCAAGGTGAGCCCTCGCCGCGACACCGGGTCTTGAACAACCTGCCCGGCACACCAAGCTTCTGCCCGATGATCCGCCGATCGGCAGTCCTGGTCGAAGCCGCTGCAAAGAAGCTTGATGAACGCGCGCGTGCCCAAATTGGCCGCGTGCGCCCCGATCTTATCGCGCGCGCTGCCGCTTTTCTGCTGCTCAACGACTCCAAATCCTCTTTTGCCATCGAAGGTGAGCGCCCGTCAGGGACCCGTGCCGTCAGATGGGGGCAAGCCATTGCCGAAGCTGGCAACACGCAACTGAGTTTGCCGGAGTTTGACCGCCTTCAACGGATTGTCATCGGCGACGCGCGATTTGTGCGTCTGGGCCTGCGCGATGAAGGCGGCTTTGTTGGGGTGCATGACCGCGAGACCGGTGACCCCGTTCCTGACCATATCAGCGCCCGCGTGCAAGACCTTTCGGATCTCATTGCGGGCCTTGCCGCTTTTGCCGCACGGGCGCAGTCGGGCGGCTTTGATCCCGTCGCTACAGCGGCTGCGCTCGCCTTCGGGTTCGTCTATATCCACCCTTATGAAGACGGGAATGGTCGGCTTCACCGCTGGCTCATCCATCACGCACTCGCAGCCGCGAACTATAATCCCCCCGGACTCGTTTTCCCCGTCAGCGCAGCGATCCTCAGACGCCTTGATGAGTACCGTATTGTGCTCGAAACCTATTCCCGACCACTGCTTCCAGAAATCGAATGGCAGCGGACGGCAAAAGGCAATGTCGAAGTGCTGAACGACACAGCTGCATTTTATCGCTATTTCGATGCAACCGCGCATACGGAATTCCTCTACACCTGCGTCGAACAGACGATCATGGAAGACCTTCCTGCGGAAGTCGCCTTTCTCGAAGCGTTTGATCGCTTCGCCCAGGAAGTCCAGGAAATCGTCGATATGCCGACCGACCGGGTCGAGCTTTTGCAGAAGTTCCTTCAGCAAAATAGCGGCACACTTTCGCAGCGTGCGAGAACGCGCGAATTTGCGACGTTGACGGACGAAGAGGTGCGGCGCGTCGAACAACTTTATAGTGATACGTTCGAGACCGCGCGATGAGCACCGCGTGCACATATCACCGCCCTCGTATATCCGCAGAATCACAACGACACTGCCACCGAGCGGCATAAAAGCAGTTCCTGCTCAGACTGCGAGACCGGCCGCCTCTTTCTCCCTTTTCGCCATACTATGCTGACCGCAAAAGGCTGTTGCCTTACCTCTGACTGATGTCCTTTTGATCTGCCTCACGAGTGTAGCCGATGGTCGGTTGCCTCGCAGACACGAGGCATTTCATGAGCGTCATCCCGATCCGGTCCGAAGCATCATCGCGCGGCGCGCGTATGCTGCGCACAGGCGATACCGTCAGCGCGGCCGCGAATTTCGAACGCTGCCCACCGATTGTAGCTTAACATCAATAAATGAAAGGTGTTTTATTTCAGTGCTTTCCGTCGTAGTATTTCGCACTTTTGGATCCCTCTGGAGGGGTGAAAATCATTCCCACTCGATGGTTCCGGGAGGCTTCGACGTATAGTCGTAGACCACGCGGTTGATTCCCTCGACCTCGTTGACGATCCGTGTTGCAACCCGCGACAGGAACGACGCGTCGAACGGGTAGATGTCAGCGGTCATGCCGTCGACGCTCGTCACGGCGCGCAGCGCGCAGACATTTTCATAAGTCCGCCCGTCGCCCATCACGCCGACCGTTCGCACGGGCAGCAGCACAGCAAAGGCCTGCCAGATGGCATCATAAAGTCCCGCGTTGCGGATTTCCTCGAGGTAGATGGCGTCGGCCTTGCGCAGGACGTCGCAGCGCTCTTTGGTCACTTCGCCGGGGATGCGGATGGCAAGGCCCGGCCCCGGAAAGGGGTGCCGTCCGACGAACACCTCGGGCAGGCCGAGCTCACGGCCAAGTGCGCGAACCTCGTCCTTGAACAATTCGCGCAAGGGCTCGACCAACCCCATGTTCATGCGCTCGGGCAGGCCGCCGACATTGTGGTGGCTCTTGATCGTGACGCTCGGGCCACCTGTGAACGAAACGCTTTCGATTACGTCGGGATACAATGTGCCCTGCGCCAGGAAATCCGCACCGCCGATTTTTTTTGCCTCATCATCGAACACGTCGATGAACGTCTTGCCAATGAACTTGCGCTTTGCCTCCGGGTCGGTCAGTCCCTTCAGGCCGTTGAGGAACAACTCCTCCGCGTTCACATGCACCAGCGGAATACCGTAATGCTCGCGGAATAGCCCGACGACCTGCTCGCTTTCCCCCAGCCGCATCAGGCCGTGGTCGACATAGACGCAGGTCAATTGCTTGCCGATCGCTTCGTGGATGAGCACCGCTGCGACCGCTGAATCGACGCCGCCCGACAGGCCGCAAATCACGCGCTTGTCGCCGACCTGCGCGCGAACGTCGGCGATCTTGGCGGCGCGATACCCCGCCATCGTCCAGTCGCCCGCAGCGCCGCAGACGTGGCGCACGAAATTGGCAATCAGCTTGGCGCCATCGGGCGTGTGGACGACTTCGGGATGAAACATCGTCGCGTAGAAGCGCCGTGCGTCATCGGCAACGACCGCAAAGGGCGCGCGCTCCGATGTCGCAACCACGCGGAACCCCGGCGGCAGCGCTTCGACCTTGTCGCCGTGGCTCATCCACACCTGATGGCTTTCACCCGGTTTCCACAGGCCGTCGAACAGGACGCAGCTGTCGTCGACGTGGAGGAAGGCGCGGCCAAACTCGCGGCTCTCGGTGTTGCCCACCCGGCCGCCGAGCTGGGCGCACATCGTCTGCTGGCCATAACAGATGCCGAGGATCGGCACGCCTGCCTCGAAGAAGTGCTGCGGCGCGCGCGGGCTGCCGGCGTGCGTGACGGACGCGGGGCCGCCACCGAAGATGATGCCCGCAGGCTTCATTCGCTCGAATGCGCTTTCCGCGCTGCTGAACGGGACGATCTCGCAATAGACGCCGGCTTCGCGCACGCGGCGGGCGATGAGCTGCGTTACCTGGCTGCCGAAATCGACGATCAGAATAGAATTGGGGAGGGTGGAAGAAGTCTGGGACATGGCCTCGCCTAGCGAAGCCATCTCCCGCTGTCATCTCCCGCCTTCAGCCTGGCGTCGCCTTATCCGCCGAAATCGACGCGTGCCACGCTGCCGTAGCGGACTGAGCAGCTGAAGCTGCGCTGGTCATTATAGTTACCATAGCGGCCGTTGCTGCTGCGGCCGTAATCGACCGTACCCCGCACGTTGTAGCCGTCGGAAACGCGATTGACCGTGTCGATGCCGCTGACCCGAGCGCTGCCGTCCAGCTGTTGCTCTGCTGCACTGGCGCAGGCATCGGCCGCTGCGTCGTCGGTGCCTATGGTGCCGGTGTAGCTGTTGTTGGCAAAGCCGCCATTGGTCGAGCGGTTCCTGTTTGACGAGGCAGAGGCGATGATTGCGGCCAAAATGCCGACACCGATCACACCGGCGACGACCGCGCCGGTGTTGTCGCGGTCGCGACGATAGCCGCCAGGATAGCCAAGGCTGGGTCGGCCATGGCCGCGCCCGTAGCCGCCGGGGGAACCCCAAGCTGGAAAACCTTGACCCATCGCAGGCGTAACAGAAGTCGCGAGCATCGCGGTGGCGAGCGCGCCTGCGGTGACTGAACGCAGCGTCATCATCTTCGACCTTTCTTCTCCAGGGCCGCCATGATGGTGCCCGGTATCGCGACCATCGTCGAACCGCGGTGTCGCGATGCTGAATTGGGTCGTCAGCGAAATGAAAGTATTGCAGCGTCGGGGCCGTATGCCATCTGGCGCGCGCCGCGGCCGACGCTATGCTGCGCCTGACCGGAGGACCGATGATCTATATCGTGCTGAATGCCGTCGCCATTCTGGCCGCGACCCTGGCGAGCCTTGCTTTCGGGGCATTTTATTACAGCGTCGCCAGCCGCGGCCGTCCGCGCGCCTTCGGTCTGACCGGCACTCTTGTCACGGCGTTCATCGCGGAGGTCTGGCTCTGCGCGATCCTTGCCGGAGCGTTGATCCTTGCCCCGCCCAAGGGCGGTGTCTGGACGATGACGATCGGCAGCGCGTTCGTCATCTGGATCGGCTTCGTGGCGCCAGTCATTGTCGCCACGTATCGGCTCCGCGCGCTGGCAATGCGGTCGGCGCTGGCCGACTGCGCGCACTGGCTGGGCGCGATGCTGGTCATGGCGGTGGTGTTGCGCATGATCGGGCTGGTGCCGCCGCCGGTCTGATCGCCGCCGGGGCGCTAAGCGTCGGCTTTTTCGTGGTCAGCGGTGAGGCTGGTTAGGAGACGAGGCCGCATCCTTCTTGGATCGAACGCTTAACCATGTGCCATTGT
>JBMOGG010000170.1:0-6442 GCA_049318505.1 Sphingomonas sp.
GACGCCAGATGAAGGACGCCGGTTGATAGTCCTTCTGCCCCTGCTCGCTGCAGCCGCCTCAGCGCCGAAGGCGCCCGCCACACAGCCACGTCCGCAGATTCCGCCCGTGGCAAGTCCCGCCGACGCCATCGCCAGTGCCGAACGGAGCTTTGCCCGCCGCGCGCAGGTCGAAGGACAGTGGAAGGCATTCGGCCTGACCGCCGCGCCCGACGCGATCATGTTCGTGCCCGATGCCAAGCCCGTGGCCCAGGCCCTCATCGGTGCGACGGAGCCGACCGTGCCGGTCATGTGGTGGCCCGGTACGATCGCACCATCGTGCGACGGCACCCTGGCCCTTTCGACCGGACCCTGGGTCCGCGCTGCATCGGGCGGCCAAGGCACTTTCACAACGATCTGGAAGCGAACCGCAAACGGTTATCGCTGGCAGCTCGACCATGGTCGTCCCACGCCCCGGCTGGTGCCTGCCGGCAATATGCCCACCGTGATTGCGCCGGCTTGTTCGGGCGACATGCCCCTGGGGGCAGCGGCACGCAAAGCTGAATATGACAAGCTGGCTGCAAGCGTCGCGGCGCGCGCAGGCGTGGATGGTGCGGCAGCTTTCGCTGGCAATGCCGCGGGCGATATCCTCATCCAGACCGAGGAAGCCATGCCCGTGCGCGGGCCCGCCGCCTTGCCCAAGACCATCTTTGGCATGGCCATCGCTTCGGGCCATTCGGACGACTGGACGCTTGCCTGGGCGTCGCGCGCGCTGCTCGGCGGCAAGGGAGGCGCGCACGATTTGCGCGTCTGGCAGTGGCGGGGGTCAGCAGGCTGGAAGCTCGTCGTCTATGAAACGATCGGCCTGAAATGACCGAACTCTTCATCTCGGCGATCGTCACGTTTTTCGTCGTCATCGACCCGCCCGGGTGCGCGCCGATCTTTGCGAGCCTCACCAACGGGACGCCTGCCGCGCATCGCCGCGCGATGGCGCTTCGTTCGACCATGGTTGCCTCGCTCATCCTCTTCGCATTCGCGCTCGGCGGAAAGGCTTTCCTGTCGGCGCTTCACGTCAGCCTCGACGCGTTCCGTATCGCGGGCGGCATCATGCTGTTCCTGATCGCGCTCGACATGGTTTTCGAAAAGCGGACCGAACGGCGCGAGAACCGCGCGCAGGACGTGCTGGCGGCCGAACACGACGACATTTCGATCTTCCCGATGGGGATTCCGATGATCGCGGGACCGGGTTCGATTGCATCGGCCATGCTGCTAACGTCGCGCGCCGACGGCTGGACCGAGCGCGGCGTCGTGCTTGGCGCGCTGGCCGTGACCCTGCTGCTGACGATGGTATCTCTCTTGCTGGCCGGGCCGCTGATGAAGCTGCTCGGGAACCGCGTGGAGGCCATGATCACTCGCGTCCTTGGCGTCATCCTCGCCGCGCTGGCCGCGCAGTTCGTCATCGACGGCGTGAAGGCCAGTTTCCTCTAGACCCTCATTTCACTCGCCAGAGCAGCAGCGGCGATCCCTTCGGCAGGGGCACGGGTTCCAGCCAGTCGAATTTCTTCCCCGACGCCAGCTGCGAATAGAAGCCCTTGGGCGAGCGCGATCGATAGACGGTCGATTCGCTCATGTTGGGGCATGTCATCAGCAAAGTCGCGCCGTGCCGCTTGATGATCGCCTGGGCATTGGCCGGCGTCCCGTCGAAGGCGTGGTGCACGTCGAGGATCGCGTCGCCATTGCGGTGGTAGGGACCTGCGATCGCCTTGTGCGACGTGACTGTGATCAGGCGGGGGCCGAGATCGACGAAGGTGAAGATCGTCGTGGCAGGCAGTTTGGCGATCGGGGCCATGGCGGGCAGGGTCGGGCAGCGCGCATTGGCCTTGTCAATGGCCTTGCTGCGGGCTGTCGGCTTGGGCCCGGGGATCTTCCCGAGCACGAACTGCACGCCAAGGCCTGAAATCAGCAGAATGACCGCCACGACGCCGACAGTGCGCGCCAGGACCGAAGGGCTGCGCCGGAGCGCGGGGACGAGCAGCCAGGTGAGCGCCGTTGCGCCGGGGACCGCGGTCAGCTGTGCTGCCGCCCCCATACGCGTCTGCCAAAGCAGCAACAGCATCGACGTGAGGCTGATCAGCGCGACCGGCGCCCAGACAGCGAATTTAGGCGTGCCGCGGGCGCGCAACGTCGCGACAATGGCCCCGATGACACCTGCCAACGGCAGCGCCAGTGTGCCGACAATGACCTGCCAGTCCTTGGTGTAGAGCGGCTTGAACTCGTTGATGTTCTTAAGCCACGAATTGTAGAGTTCGGGCGAGACCTGTTCGGGGCGGCCCAGGCACTGCGGCGCCAGAAGCGCGAACCCTGCCGCCAGCACCACGCCGCCAGCGGCTGCTGCGCCGAGCCTCAGCCGCCAGTCGCCGCGCTGCAGGTGCGGCAATAGCCACGCCAGCCATCCTGCGGCTACCATCGTCCCGAGCCAGACCGGCGACAGCACGTCGCAGCGGGGCACGGCATTGGCGTAGGACGCAAAGCCGAGGTAACCGACGGCGCAACCGACCGCGAGCGACAGGCCATAGGCCGAAAGGCGGTCGCCGTCCTCAGGCTGCCAGACCCAGCGCAACACGGTTGCCGCGCCGACGATGACGAGGAAGGGCAGCAATTCCAGCCCGATCGTCAGCGATGCCGCGCTCGCCAGGCCCATAGCGATGCCACCGCGTCGGGTCTGCGGATCGGCGATCCCGGCGACGCTAAGCACCAGGAACGTCAGCTGCCAATTGTGATGATCGATCCGCATGGGCATGAACATCGACAGCGCCGCCCAGCAACACACCGATGCAAAGCCCGCCGCGACCAGGGCGGCATTGGGCGCGACGAGCCTTCGCGCGGCAAGCGCCAGCCCGAATAATGTGAGGCCGAGCGGCAGCATCGGCGCGACGGCGGCCGCAAAGCGTTCGGCCGTTGCGCCGTCGACGAAGAGCCGTGCGCCCCAGTCGAGCAGCGCAATTGGCAGGTCGACAAGACGGCTCCAGTGCATGTTGAAGCCTGTCGGCGGGTTCAGCTTGTACTGGCGCAGGTCATACCAGCCCTGCCCGTTGAGCAGCGCCCGCACCTGTGACATCCGCATGTTGTCATCGGTATCGGGTAGCGAGAACCAGCGGATCATGCCCCAGCGATAGTTGACCAGCACAGCCATAGTGATGGCCCACACGAGCGCCACCAGCGCGCGCCAGTGACGGTCGAGCAGCGCAGCCAGCCTTGCCTCTGCGTCAGGCGTCTCGCTGTCCATTTCGTTCATTTATACCCGCTGCCCTAACTTCTCGACGAAGCGGCGCATAATCTCTACCGATGCGCCTGCATAGCGCAGGCAGTGCGCCCAAGATTTGCGGACCGAAACGATGAGCGACCACGTCTACAACACCGATTTTTACGATTACATCGACGATGGCAGCCGCGCGTCGGCGCGCACCGTGGCCCCGCTGCTGCTCGCCGAGATGAATATCGACAGCCTGCTCGATGTCGGGGCAGGTCATGGCGCCTGGGCCTCCGAATGGATGGCGGCGGGCGTCACCGATGTGGTGGCCATCGACGGCGATTACGTGAAACCCGACCAGCTCGTCATTCCGGCCGCCAATTTTCGTGCCGCCGACCTGTCGCAGCCACTCGACCTCGGGCGCAAGTTCGACCTTGTACAAAGCCTCGAGGTGGCGGAACACTTGCCGCATGCCAAGGCCGCCACGTTTGTCGAGACGCTGACCCGCCACGGCGATGTCGTGCTGTTTTCCGCCGCCGTCCCGCATCAGGGCGGCGAGCATCATGTCAACGAACAGCCGCCCGAATATTGGCGCCAGCTTTTCAAGGCGCATGGCTATTTGGCGTTCGACTGGCTGCGCCCTCGCCTCGCCGATCAGCGCCAGGTCAAGGGCTGGTACCGCTACAACAGTTTTCTCTACGCCAATGAAGCCGGGCAAAGGCGCTTGTCGGAGTCGATCCTCCAAGACCGTGTTCCGGACGGCCTCATACTCAACATCGGCGGCGACTTCGCCTGGAACGCACGGCGGGCCATGGTCCGCCTGATCCCAGCCGGGCTGGTCAAGCCGGTCGCCATGGTCAAGGCGAGCGTCGAGGCACGGTTGCGCGGGCGCGCCGGGGTCTGATGATCCTCGAACGCTGGATTCCCGGCGACGCGCAGGCGCGCGCCGCATTCTGGCAGCTTGTGCGCTATGCCATTGTCGGCGGGCTGATCACCGCTGGCGGGCAGGCGATCTATTACCTCGGCGTCGAATGGCTCGGCATCGACCCGAACCTCTCGATCGCTATCGCCTTCATCGTCGGCACCGTTGTCGGCTATTTCGCCCATGGCTGGATCAGCTTTGCGGGGCACGGTGAACGTGAAAATCACGCGCAGATGAGCACGCGCTTCATCGTGGTGAATTTGTTCAGCTTTGCGATGAACAGCTTTTTCGTGTGGATGCTGGTCAAGTATCTTCACGGACCCACCTGGTGGCCGATCGTGCCGAACATCTTACTGACCCCGCTCGCCACTTTCTGGATGCACCGGCGCTGGACTTACCGGGCCTAGGCTGTCGGGGACCGATGCATCGATCCCCAGCTTCGCCTTGTTGACGCTGCCGCCCGCAATATTCTGGACGATGTATAACGGCCGGTTCTTCGCCTGTGTGTAGAGCCGCCCGATATATTCGCCGATCATGCCCAGCACGAACATCTGGATCGCGCCCAATACGACGACGACCAGCATCAGCGATGTCCAGCCAGCGATGGCCTGCCCCGCAATCCATGAGGCAAAGATATAGATGACGAGCAACACGGATCCCGCCGCCAGCCACAGCCCGGCATGGCTGGCGAGGCGCAAGGGGGCGGTCGAAAAGCCGGTCAGCGCGTCTAGTGCAAACCGGATCATCTTCGACAGCGGATATTTGGTATCGCCGGCAAAGCGCGCTTCGCGGCTGTAGGCGAACGGCACCTGCCGAAACCCGCCCCAGGCGACCATGCCGCGCACGAAGCGTGCCTGTTCGGGCATGGCGAGGAACACCGAAAGCGCGCGCCGGGTCATCAGTCGGAAATCGCCCGAATCGAGCGGAATGTCGACGTCGGTTGCGCTTTTCAGCAGGCGGTAAAAGGCGGCTGCCGTTGCCTTTTTGAAAACCGTCTCACCCGCACGCTCGGTGCGGACGCCGTAAACGACATCGGCGCCCTCGCGCCTCAGTGTTTCCATCATGGCGCCCAGCAGTTCGGGCGGGTCCTGCAAATCGGCGTCGACGATGAAGATGTACGCGCCCCGGCAAAGATCGAGACCTGCGGTCAGCGCGAGCTGATGCCCGTGATTGCGCGACAGGTCGAGCGCGACAAGGTGCGGGTCGATCGCGGCAAGGCCCGCCATGATCGACCAGCTGGCATCGCGCGAGCCGTCATTGATCAGCACAATCTCGTAATCGTCGCCGACGACAGTGCGGGCCGCGCCACTCAGCCGTTCGTGCAGCACGCCGAGACAAGCAGCCTCATTGTAGCAGGGCACCACGATCGACAGCTTTGGGGGCAATTTCGGTTCGAGGCGCGAGCGAGAAGCGGGGAGCGTCATTTCTCGACCCGGTACAGAATCGTTGCCTCGTCGGCAAACATCGGCACCAACCCTGCATAGCGCGGGAGCGTTGAAGGGACGAAACCGGTAACCCAGACATAGTCGAAGCGGTCGCGCGGAAAGCCCTTTATTCTGTTGAGGAGCACAGGTCGCAGGTCTCTGTCGCACGCGCGGGTCCGAACGAGCTGCGACGGATCGGCGTTGTAGGGTGTACCCACCGCGCCCTTTGCGACAAGCGATTGTGCCCCGGGTACATCCCACTGGCCGTTGGTGAACAGATCGCGCCGGAGCATGGCAATTCCGTCGAGATGTTCGAGCCGCGGCCGCCGCCACGGTGGCAAGCAGGTGAATTGCGTGAAGACCGCGACCCGTGCGCCGCGCGGTACCATGTCGAAAGCGGCCAGATGCCGTGCAAAGGCCTGGTCATAGGCCTGGAAACCGATCGTCGTGGCGGCAATGCGCACCGCAAAGACGAGCGCTACGCTGGCAGCCAGTGCGCCCGACAAACCCGCATTTGCGGTTTCGGCAGGCCGGATCGCCAGCAGCGCCACGATGTAGACGACCGGCCACAACCGTGCGTCGGCATAAGCAGAACCGAGCAGCTGATAGGGGAGAACCATCAACGCAACGAAAACACCCAGGCTGGCCAATGCGAGTCCGCGGTCGACCGCGAACAACTTCGACCGAAAGCCTACACAAATGAGCAGGGTCGCCGCGATCAACGAGCCAAGGTCGAGCCATTGCCACTGATCGCGCAGGGTCCACAGCAGGGCCAATGCCTTGTAGCCGAAATCCCCCCAAGCGAGCGTCTCTGCCTTGGGCTGGCCATAGCCGAGCGCCACCATCAACGCGACGGGTGCCGCCAGTGGC
>JBMOGG010000171.1:0-6425 GCA_049318505.1 Sphingomonas sp.
CACTGACCTCGGGGGGTAAATCGATATAGACAGCCGAACTGAGCCACCCGGCCTGATGGATATGGCTGATGTGATGCCCCTCACTGCGCAGGCGGACCGACCATGACCCCGCAAAGGCAAAGTGCGCCGATTTGCGCCGCAGAAAGGGATGGCCCCGGTCATCGGGCAAAGCGGAGAGCCCTGTTGAGATCGCAACCGAAATGCGATCCTTGAGATCGCGGATTGCAGGATTGATCTTGTCGAACAAAATGCCGCGCGTCTGCGTCCCTCCCCGGAGCGACTGTTCAGCAGGATGCTCGACGGTGCGATGCAATTGGATCAGGGTTCGCGCGGTCTCGGGCAGATCTATCCCGTCGAGATCAAATTCCATGACAAAGCGATCATAATCGGCCAGCCAATATTCGCGCGGGTCGCCCATGAGCCGCCAGATCACGGTCAGCAATGCCCATCCCGACTGGTCGTCCGGTGCCAGCCGTGCGGCAGTCAGGGCTGCGGCTTCGGCGGCGGCAACGTCACCACCCCTGATATGTATCTGCGCAAGCGTAGCATGCCCTGCAGCATTGTCGGGTTCGGCGGCGATAGCCCCTGTTATCGCCGTTTTGGCGTCGCTGTCATTTCCGCGCCACATATGCGCCTGACCAGCCAGAATCGCCAGCATCGGCTCTGGTCCGAAGCGTGTTTGGGCGGCACGCACCAGCGCGAGCAATTCATCGGCATCGCGAAGGTCCTTTGCTGCCGAAAGCGCAGAAAGCCATAAAAGACCGGATCCGGGCGCCCGGATGAGCGCCTTGCGATAGGCAGCAAAGGCCTCTCCCCGTCGTCCGATCTGCGGCAACAGGCGCGCGAGCGTTTCGTGCGCGTCGATAAAGTCGGGATGCGTGTCCAACAAGCGGTGGTATTGGGCGACCGCCTCTTCAAACTGCCCGAAATCACCCAGCAGATGCCCATAGACGGCGTGTGTTTCCGGGGCCTTTGCGCCGAGCGCAACCGCCCGGCGGATCACCTCAAGCGCTTCGTCGAGCCGGTCGCGCTTGCGCAACTCGACGCCCAGATTGTGGAGCGCGATCACATCCCGAGGGTTGCGGGCGACAAGGCGCTGCTGTTCTTCCAGCACCGGATCGCCGCCGGGCGTCACGAGATCAGTTTCCGCCTGCCACGCCAGTTTTCACGTTGCGATCGAGGAACGCCAAAATGGTCCGCCACAGGTGCACGCTGACCCCAGGCCCTGCCACGCGGTGGGTCTGACCGGGGTAAACCATCGTTTCGAACGGCTTGCCCGCTGCCTGCAATTTCGCCATCAGTGCGGTCGAGTTCTCGAAGACGACATTGTCATCGGCCATGCCGTGGATGACGAGCAAGGGGTCGGCAATCTTGTCGGTGTAAGTCAGCGGGTTCGCCTTGGCATAGGCGCCGCCTGGGTCTTGCGGCATACCCATATAGCGTTCGGTATAATGGGTGTCGTAGAGTTCCCACTTGGTGACTGGCGCGCCGGAGACGCCAGCGGCAAAAATGCCGGGCGCACTCTCTAGCAGGCGCAGGGTCATGTAACCGCCGTACGACCAGCCATAAACGGCAATCCGCTTGGGATCGACCCAAGCCTGGCTCTTCAGCCAGTCTACGCCGGCAAGCTGATCCTGCACTTCGACCGATGACATCGCACGATAGATCTGGTCCTCGAATGCCTTACCCCGGTCCGGCGTCCCGCGCCCGTCGACCGAAAACACGGCCCAACCCTGCTGCACCAGATATTGCTCGATCGGGCTGGCCCAGCTGTTCGTGACCTGCCGCCCTGCCCCAGGTCCGCCGTAAACGATAACCAGCACCGGGGCCCTGGCGCCGTCGGTAACAGCGGGCTTGAGCAATTTGGTGTGCAGGACGGACCCGTCCGCCGCCTTGATTGAACCGAAAGTGGCGGGGACATGTGCCGCGACGAAAGCGGCATAGGGATGGTCGCCGGTGGTGGCGTTCTCATCGATCCACGACACACGCTTGCCCTCAAGATCGGCGAGATAGGCTTGTTCAGGCTGGGTTTGGCTCGACCGGGTGACGATCATGCGGTCGCCGCTTACGCCACAGGTCTCGGCACGCGAACCGCTGCGCGCACAGGTCCAGTACCCGTTTTCGCTGAGCTGGGTAACCGCGCCGCCGCCAAGTGGCACGGCATAAAGCTGGTTCTCGATTGGCGTCTCGCGGTTGGCTGCAAAGACGATACGCCCCTTTTTCTCATCGACCAAAATGATGTTGCGGACGTTCCACGCGCCCTTGGTCAACTGCGTCCATTTGCCCGCGCCAAACCTGTACAGATGGCTGAACCCGTCGCGTTCGGAAGACCATAAAAGACTTCCGTCACCAAGCGTGCGCAAATTGTCGTGGAGGTTGATCCACGTCTTGGCGTTTTCGGTGAACACGAGGCGCGATGCGCCGGTCGCGGGATCAACGCGCAAAAGGTCGAGTGTCTTCTGGTCGCGGCTCTGGCGTTGGACATACAGGGTCTTGCCGTCAGCCGCCCAATCGACGCGCGCGAGGTAGATGTCGTCGTTTTCACCCAAATCGACGCGCGCAAGGCCGGTGCCGTCGTTGCGCATGACGAACAGCTGCACTTTGGCATTGGCAGCTCCGGCACGGGGATAACGCTGATCGAAGATATTGGTGCCCTCGGCACCGATGGCGGCCCGGCTGATGACGGCGACACTGCTTTCGTCGACACGTGCGACCGCGATCCGGCCATCGTCAGGCGACCACCATGCACCCTTGGTCCGGTCCATTTCCTCCTGCGCGACGAATTCGGCCAGGCCCCAGCTGAGCGTTCCACCACCGTCGCGCGTCAGCCGGCGTTCGGTGCCGGTGGCAAGATCAATCACATAGAAATTCTGGTCGCGCACGAAGGAGACGAAGCCGCCCTTTGGACTGATGGCTGCGTCGAGTTCACCCTGCGGGCTAGCGGTCAGGCGGCGGGTGTTACCATCGAGCCCCGCCAGATAGATGTCGCCGTCAAGCGGCACGAGCAGCGATTTGCTGTCGGCGGCCCAGTCATAGGCAACGATCCCGCGTGACCCGCCGATGCGCGCGCGTTCGCGCTGCATCTTCTCTGCCTCGGACAGCGCACCACCGCCGAACTTGGTTGAATCGACGAGCATCCGCGCTTCGCCGTTTTCGGTGTCGACACCCCAAAGATCGAAACGCTCCCGGTCATCGGCGCGTGGTCGCAGCGAGGTGAGCAGCTTGCCATCTGGCGACAGCTTCAGCGCGCGCGGGGCTGAGCCGCCAAGATTGGGCGACGCGAAGACCCGCTCGAGGGTCAGTGTCTGGGCGGCGGGTTGGTCAGCCATGGCGGGAACAACGCCCATCGCCAGTGCGACACCAAGAACGATATGCTTCAACGACCATCACTCCGTCACCCTGGCCCCGAGCCCGGGGCCCCACGCACTTCTTGCAAACGACAAAGAAGAACCGGGGCCCCGGGTCAAGCCCGGGGTGACGAGAAACATGGCTCAGGCGTGATCGCCCCGCGTATCGCGACGCTCGGCAATACGCGCCGATTTGCCGCGACGGCCGCGCAGATAATAGAGCTTGGCACGACGCACGGCGCCCTTGCGGACGATCTCGATGCTGTCGATATTGGGCGAATAGAGCGGGAAAACGCGCTCGACGCCTTCGCCGAACGAAATTTTGCGAACCGTAAAGTTCGATCCCATGCCCTTGTTAGAGCGCGCAATGCACACGCCTTCGTAGTTCTGAACGCGGGTGCGCTCGCCTTCGACGACGCGGACGCCGACTTTCAGCGTGTCGCCGGGACGAAATTCTGGGATCGCACGCGTGGCGGTGAGCTTTGCGATGTTTTCGGCTTCAATCGTCTGGATGAGGTTCATGCCCCATGTGTTCCTTATTCTTTCGCCGCGCGTCAGAGGCAGGCTGAACCCGAGCGCCGATGTGACGCTCCCAAAGGTCCGGTCTGCGTAACCGTGTATCGCCTTCTGCGCGGCGTTGCCGCCACGCTGCGATTTTCGCATGATCCCCCGATCGCAACACTTCGGGGATCGTGCGCCCTTCCCATATAGCGGGTCGGGTATAGTGCGGATATTCCAAAAGCCCCATCTCGAAGCTCTCGTCATCCCCGCTCAAGGGCGCGCCCATTACGCCGGGAAGCAGCCGAATGCAAGCATCGAGCAGCACGAGCGCCCCAACCTCTCCCCCCGACAGGATGAAGTCGCCGATCGAGACCTGTTCGATCTGCGGGCGGGCATCGAACAGCCGTTCGTCGAACCCCTCGAAACGGCCGCACAGGATGGTGACGCCCGAGCCGCTGGCGAGGGTACGGATGCGGGATTGAGTAAGCGGTGCGCCGCGTGGCGACATGGCAAGGATGGGCGCTGTTGGCTGGGCTGCGGTAGCATGATCTACGGCAGCCGCAAGCACGTCGGCCCGCATCACCATCCCTGCCCCACCGCCTGCAGGGGTATCATCGACCGACTTGTGCTTGTCGGCCGCAAAATCGCGGATCTGGATCGGCGCACACGACCATATCCCTTCGGCCAGCGCGCGCCCCGCAAGCGATGCGCCGAGCGGACCAGGGAACATCTCAGGGTAGAGGGTCAGAATTTGGGCGGTGAAAGTCATTGCCGCTTCGCGATCAGGAGGCCCAAAATTGCCCCAGCAAGAGCTATAGCAAAGAGAACCGCGCCAGATATTGGCGCTGAAAAAAGTGCCACCGTGGCTCCAAGGCCGTTCGAAGGATAGCCCATCATACCCAGCGCAAGCAGGGGGACGAGAAGAGCTGGAACAAGGGACAGGCGTAGCTCCATCAAACCGTCCAATTCTCGACCTTCAGGCCCGGCACGTCAGCAAAATGCCCTTCATTTTGGGTCACGACAACCAGATCATGCGACAGTGCATGCGCCGCGATCAGCCGGACAAAGCTGTGCCGCTTGAAAGTCAGCGTCGCGTAAACCAGGGCGGCCTTGTAATCGAAATTGAGGACGGGCACTTCTTCGACGAAGCTTCGCAATTGATCGGTCACGGGCGGCTTTTCGTTCACCGAGCCGTACGCAACTTCGGCGTAGGCAATCGCCGACGTCACCATATCTCCCTCGTCGCATTCGGCAGCACGGCGAACCACGCGTTCGTTAGAACCCATCGTCAGATAGACGATGATATTGCTGTCGAGCAGATACTTCACAAACGACGGTCGGGCCAGTCGATTGACCGTTCCTCCAACGATCGTGCATCATCATCGAGCAGGTTCAGACTTGTCGCCGAACCTGCAACCTTAGCTATGTTGAACTTGCGCTTTGGCCGCTCAACCGGTTCGAGCGACAGGAATTCGCCATCCTCGACCGTTAAATCCATCTCCATGCCGGCTTCGAGCTTTGTGCCCGCAGGGATCCGGACGGCAATCGAGTTTCCGGATTGGAAAACCTTGGTACGATGATATGTTTTTTCGCGTGGCTTCAGCCAGGGCGCAGACCCAAAAATTCGCATGAACCCGGGATTATCGCCAAGCTTTGGTTTTCCCGTGGAAGTCGCCACGCCTTCTGCTCCGTATACACACAACGTATATACTAGCCCATAAAGGCCGCGTCAATCACGACCCGCTCGCCCCATTCGGGCACGGCGTCGGGCCGCATCGGGACCATGAAGCGCTTCTTGTCGGGGCGCTCAATCTCGATCACATCGCCCGCACCGAAGTTCTCGACGGCGACAACGCAGCCGAGGTCCAAATTGTCCGTAGATATCGCAGGCAGCCCGATCAGGTCGCAGTGATAATACTCCCCTTCGCCAAGCGGCGGGAGGGTGTCGCGCGGCACGCTCAGCGCAGTGCCGCGCAAGCGTTCGGCGGCGGTGCGATCGGGGATTTCGGCGAAACGGGCGATATTGCCCCGCAGTGATTTCAGCGTCAGTGCGCCGTCGTTGAAGCTTTTGTACCCTGACAGATCGTCGGTAAAGAGCTTGAGCTTCACCTCGCCACCCACGCCATGCGCGCCGGCGATTGCGGCGAGCGTGACGGGGCGGCGCGGGTCCAAGACTTAAGCCTCGGCCGTCTTTTCTTCTTCGGTGGCGTCGGGCGCAGCGTCAGCCTGCTCGGCGGCGGGCGCTTCCTCGGCCTGAGCCTGCTCGACGGGCGCTTCTGCAGTAGCCTCGGCCGGTGCTTCTTCGGCCTGGGCCTGCTCGACGGGCGCCGCTTCTGCAGTGGCGTCGGCGGGCGCCTCTTCGGCCTGGGCCGGCTCGACAGGCACTGCTTCTGCAGTGGCTTCGGCGGGGGCCTCCTCGGCAGCTACTGCAGGCGCCGGCGCTTCCTCGGCTTCAACAACTGGCTCGGGCTCAGGTTCCACGACGGGCTCAGGCTCGGGCGTGGCAGCCGCGGCGGCAGCAGCCGCAGCTTCGGCGGCTTCGGCGGCCTTCTTTTGCTGTTCTTCCAGACGCTCGGT
>JBMOGG010000172.1:0-6381 GCA_049318505.1 Sphingomonas sp.
GTCTGCCGGTTGCTTCCTCGATTTGCCGATATGGGGCGTCATGCAGGGAGGGCGGAGCCCGACCGGAGTGACGCCCCATATCGGCGGCCAATTTCATGCTGCCTTCTTGACCGGCAGGTTGTCAAAACATGCCTGATCCGGCGTCTTCGCTCCAAGGCTCGAATGTGGCCTCTACCCGTTGTAGAAGCTCAGATATCTGCCAATCGATGAGCGGGCTTCGCTGACCGCGCCGTAGGCGTGCAGATAGACCTCCTCGTATTTTACCGAACGCCACAGGCGTTCGACCACGACGTTGTCGCGCCATGCTCCCCTGCCATCCATGCTGATGGCGATTTTCTCGCGCAGCAGTACACCGGTGAAAGCCATGCTGCTAAACTGGCTGCCTTGGTCGGTGTTGAAAATCTCAGGCTTGCCATATCGGGCGAGCGCTTCTTCCAGCGCCTCGACGCAGAAGTCGGCCTCCATCGTGATCGATACCCGCCAAGCCAGGACCTTGCGGCTGAACCAGTCCACGATCGCCACGAGATAGACAAAGCCTTTCGCCATCGGGATAAAGCTGATGTCGGTTGCCCACACCTGGTTCGGTCGCACGATCGCGAGCTTCTCCTCGTCGCACGAATGACGTCGCCGCTCGACACGGACGACCGCTCCACTATCCTGACGTGTGCCCATACGAGGCTCGCTTGACTGCTCGATGTCCACTTGCAACGCCGCCATGTACCCCGCAAATTTCACGCCAACCCTGTTCCGCTCAAGGCCGAGTTCCGTTGGCGCATACAAACGAAAAAATTCGTTCGAATTAGGTCCTGCCCGCAAGGAACACGCCAGCGCAGATCAACGCAACGCCAGCCATACGCGCGGCAGACACTTGCTCGCCCAGCAAGAAGCCGATCACAAGTGACAATGCGAAGCCCAGTCCGACCATTGGATAGGCGCGACTGACATCCCATTTCGACAGGACTCCGAGCCAGACCACCGCACCGATGCCGTAGAGCATGAAACCGGCCAAGACCCCCGGGCTGAACAGCACGGCAAAAGGCGTCCGCAGAGAAATTGGCGCCGCCATGGCCGCACGTACAGCGTTGCTCGCCATGCCCGCCTTGAGCATGAACTGTGCGGCGACCGAAATCACGATGCTGACCAGCGCGACGAAAAAGGTGCTCACAGCAAACCTCCAGAGCGAAAGAGGACCGAGAAGATGTCCGTCGGCATGACGTGGGCGAGTCCCATCACCAGCACCATGGCCAACACCGTTATCCGGCTGCCGTGGTCGCGCACGGCATAGACTATGGGGTCGTCGTGCATCTCGCTGCGCGAAGTCTTTAGCCAGAGACGCGCCAGCCAGTAAGTCAGCGCGATGGCATCCAGCCAGAGCAGCTCTGGGAGGCTGTATTGTGCGCGTGTCTCAGGCGCAGAGATGAACAGGCAGAAAACCAAAACGGCGGCCAGCGCCGACGCAAGCCCCAGCGGCCAGAGCACGGTCAGGTCAGTCACTCTATAATCACGGCCCTTTGTGGCCAGCGCGCCGCTTTGGTCCAGCAAGACCAATTCCGAACAACGTTTGATCAGCGCGAGGCTGAGAAAGACGAACAGCGAGAAGACCAGCAGCCAAGATGAGATGGGCACCTTGACCGCCACCGCGCCAGCGATGATGCGGATGGTGTAGAGCAGCGAGAGCATCAGCACGTCGGCCAGCACATAGGTCTTCAGCATCCAAGAATAGGTGGTTGTCAAAGCCACATAGAGCATGAGCATGCCTAGGAACGCTGATGAAACAGCCGCCGCCATGGCGAGCCCAGCCGCCATAGCCAGCGCCGCCACAGCGATGCCGTGGAGGATCGGCAGGCGGCCGCTGGCAAAGGGCCGATTGCGTTTTCGCGGATGGACGCGATCGCTATCGAGATCCAAGATGTCGTTAGCGACGTAAGTAGCCGAGGCCGCAAGAGAGAAGGAAAGGAATGCGATAGCCATGGTCGCGACGCGCTCGAGTTGGAAAAAGCCGAACGCCGTCATCAGCGGTACAAACAACAGCACATTCTTTATCCACTGATGGACGCGCAAGGCCTCCGCCCAGACCGCGAAGCTGCCTTGTTCGCGCAAGAAAGTGCGCTCGATCCGCACACCGGTCGCGATCTCGGCCTTGGTCCGGCTGGCGACGCCGACGAGGATGGCACCGGTGGAGGCGTTCCAAATCGGTACGTCCGCTCGGCTGTCACCCGCATATACGAACACCTCGCCGACGTTTTCGCGAATGGCGACAAGCTTGGCACTGCCCTTGAGGTTATGGCCCGCTTCGGTCGACAGGACCTGGTCGAACAGGCCGAGGTGAGCGGCCACTGCCGAGGCTATTGAAACATCGGCGGCGGTCGCGAGCACAAGCGGCGTGCCATGCGCCTTTTGCTCGCGGAGATAGGCTAGCAGCGGTTCGCGCCAGGGTAACAGTTGGGGCCTGAAGAGCACCCGCGCGGCGACTTCCGCCTTGAGCTGGCCCCGCCCTCGCAGCGCCCACCAGAATATCGCAAACAGATACATCGGCGACTTCCGAACCAGCCACACAATCGCTTCAACCAGGGTATCGGTTGGGGTGAGTGTGCCGTCGAGATCGACGACAATAGGAACATGATTGTTCATATCGGTGCCTTTAGCCTGAGCGGGCCCGGTCAGGCCTGGTTAAGCCGAAATCATTCGGTCCGGTTGCCGGGAGTCTTGCCGCCTAAGATCGCCGCGAGCCCACGCGGTAGTATGCCTTCTTGGCGGCTTGAAAGAGTTTCGAGTCGGCCGGGACCATGGCCCGCACCACATCCTCGCTGCCGGTAGAGACCTTCTTAAGGATGGATGCCAAAGGATCCCGCAGGAAATAGTGGAGGAAGTAGCTGCGCAGTTCCGCCTTTGACTTGGCGCCACCGTTGTCGGCATATTTGGCCACAAAGGGCGAGAAGTCGGGATAGAGCCCGGCGACGGAGCCGTGGAGCGTGGTCTTCATAAAGTTACCGATTAGCATATCGTCAAAGATCTCGTATTCCAGCGAGGTCATGAAGGAGGAACGCGGGGCTTCAAAGGTGATTCCGTTTTCGCGTAAATCCCGGTTGAGGTCCACCGTGTGAGTTTTTCCTCCCAACGTCACCGCAATGAAGCCGAAGCACTGTTGCAGATTCTCCCTGGCTTTGAAATATTGATCGATTTTTACGGCATCTTCTCTGGTTAGAGGGTCTGACCAGTTGTCGCCGAAGTCTTCTGACGGACGAAGTCGAAGCGGGTTGCGGGGCGGATTGATCTCGCTCATCTCGTTTGTCACGGCATTGACCCTGATGAACGAGGGCAGCATTTGCGGGCCATTCTTCAAGGCATCAGTCTGATAGTCTTCGAGTTCTGGGACCAGCCGATTCGCCCATGCACTGTCTTCGCGCTGATAGATGTGAAACCCCGAGAACGGACTGGCGTAATGGGCTCCATAGGTCATTGCACTGCGCTGTGCGCGCGGCGCGATTGGGCGGCGGAGCGGTTCTAAGTCGATCAGCTTGCTGCCGTCGGGCGCGAACAGGTTCAGCATGTCCGCGCCACCCCAGCCATTCAGGGCAAAGTGATAAACCCTCTTGTAGGTGCGGGCGAGTTTGCGGACGTAGAAAGATGCCCCGAAATCAGGCGAGTCATTGGTGTTGATGATCAGTGTGCCGCCAACGTCCAGTAGCAAGATCGAATCCTGGTTCTGGTTGGCAATGGTCTGGATTTTGATGCGGTCTGACAGTTGGACCCATACCTTGTCTTTGAGGACGCGGACATGGTAGCCCATGCCTTCGAGATCCCGCTTGATCCTACCGCCATAGTGATCCGCGAGTAGTATCTGGCCGCGAGTGAGCAGTGGCAGAGAATCGACGTTAAGGTGATCGGGGTGACCATGGCTGAACCAGTGGTACTTGGCGCGCCTGATTGCATCGATCTGCTCCTGCGGGATCGCATAGTCGTGCGTCCAACTCCCAAAATAGGCGTCATCGTTGATCCAAGCATCGGTCGTGAGGACGGGCACGTCGTCATAGGCAATCAGCGTAGCGCTGCCGATAGAGTCGAAGCCGAGCATGTTAGCTCCCAAAAAAACCATAAGAAGCCGGTCTGCCTGCGCGTTACTCGTGCCGCATAGGCTGCGCCATCACCCGACAGGTTCGCCAGCATCGTGTATTTTAAGAATGTCAAAAAAGTATTGCCAGACCGTAAATGACGGGACATGTGCTTAGCATTTCTAAGTTTTCATGCTTATCAGGAATCTTCACGGCCTATCGGCACTTTGCCGTGATTATGCTGATCACGCCTGCAAGACCGGTTCCTGGTAGATGATGTTCGGGCAACAGCCCTGCTTGGTGAGCTTGGCCGTAAGCAGGTCGTCGAGGATCGAACCAAGGCCGCCATTCGGCACCACGAATATCTCGCGCCGCAGATCCTGCCAGTTGAACCGCTCTTCCAGCAGCTGCAGCCGATTGGCGTAGAGCGACATGCCTATCCCATCGGGCCAGATGATCTTCTCCAGCGATCCGGAGCGGCCGCGGAAGACCCACAGATCACCGGCGAACGAGTCCTTGAGGAAATGCTGCTGCACCTGGGCGGCCAGGCTCTGCATGCCGCACCGCATATCGGCATGGCCTATGGCGATCCACACCCGTGCACCCGATAGGATCATCGCACCGCTTCAATGCCGCCGCTGCAAGCGCTGGCGGTGCTGACGCTGAAATCCGCAGCCGTCGACCATCGGCAAGTTCTAGGTGGAATGCGCCACCCACTTAAGCTCATGCGGAGATGCTTCAAACTGATTGAAATCGGCTCTACGATAAGCGAGCCAGTGATTGATACAGAGGAATGTTATTGGCGATGACCAACGTCGTCGTGAGGCACAGAACAGCAATGTAGGCGACCCTGCATCGACGATTCGCTTCCTGGATCCAGCGTCCGCCGGCCAAGGCAAAGATGAAAAACGCCATGTGCGAATGAGCGGCGTAAAGGAACACTGTCTCGCGGAATTGCCAATAGCTGTGCAGGGCGATGTTGGCTATGATCCAGGTGGCAGCAAGGATCCAGACCGGACGGAAACGCCTGTCCTTCGCGGCCGCGACGACGCCGAGGGCCAGGAGGATTAGCCACCCCAGTATCGCCATTCTGCCGAGCAGGTCGTAAGTTTGCCCTCGCAGATCGTAAAGGTAGGGAAAGGTCACATCGCCCGAGGGATAGGCGGCAACGCTTGGTGCCACGAACGCGATGCCACCGAATGTCCAGGCCACTTCGGCGGGTGATTGCCATTTGGGATTATCTTTGGCTGCCGATGCCGACCAGTATAGTTGCTTGGCCGAAGCGACCGTGCTGTTGATGTGATCGACAGGCCAGAAGTGAAATGAGGCAGCGGAAAGCGTTAGGCCTATTGCAGCAACAGCCGCGCCGAACCCGCCTGCGCCGATAACGGCCTTGTCAGCAGATTGATGGCGCAGGCGGCAGAGCAATTCGACAAGACCAGACAAGACGACATTGGTTACCGTAATGCCGAGATTGACGACGCCGCTCGCCACTCGGACAAGAGTAGAGGGAGTGTCGCCCTGCGACCAGCGGAGCGCCAGGATCAGTTGCCACGAGAGTGCGACCAGGGCGAGACCGTATGTCTCCGGCAGAACGCCAAGTAGCAGGGACGTGGTGGAGAATGTCCAAAGTCCTGTCAGCACGACGGCAAGTGGGCACGAAATTTCCAGTGTGCGCGCGATCCGATAGGCAAGCACGCTGCTGAGCCCAGAGCAGGCCGCAGCGATACCGCAGGCCACGGTTTGGGGATCGAGGCCGTTCCGAGCGAATGGCAGGCACAGCATGCGCACTGCCACGACGAGCGGATGCCGCACGGCATAATAGGCGTCGTTCTGCTCGACAGGAAACGGAGTGACCGCCCATAGCGACGCGAAGCGACGGATATCGTAATCGAAAGCAAGATTTTCCTTTTGGAAAATCGCACCATGTGCAGCGGCCGGGACATGCCAGATGTGGAACAGAAAAACCGCCAGGCCGATAGCCCAACTAACCCAATCAACCCGCAATTTGCCCCATATGCGATTCATCCCACCAAGCTCCACAAACCCACGATGATAACGTGCCTTGGCCAGCTTAAAACAACGCTCTTAATGACAAGTAAGAAGTTGCCGGGTTGGTCAGGATCGCGTCCCATGACGTGGTGAAGGTTGAGACGGTAACAGGTGGCCCGGTAAAACTGCACAGCGGGCTAAGTGGATTTTCTGTCTGACGGCGGCCACTGTGGCCGCATGACAAGAGATCAGATGAGCATACGACCTCGCCGGAACCAAATGAATGTCCGCTATGGCCCACCGGCATCCTGCAAGCTGCCAGGCAGCTAGCCACCCA
>JBMOGG010000173.1:0-6378 GCA_049318505.1 Sphingomonas sp.
CGTCCGAAAACCTGCTCCGCTTCATTCGTCCGTCTCCTCGAGAAACGGACTCTACCCAAAAATGGCCCCAATTCAGGGGTGCACGTCAAGGGGGACGAATACAAAGCATTACGCGGCGCATTCCGGGCCAAAGACAATGGAGAGGTGGAAGCTGCTGCGTTCACCGCCCTGTGGGAAGAGCGGATTGCTGGCTGGCGTCGGAACCGGACCTTCGACGGACTATATAAGGTCTTCGGGAACCTCTGGGCTGCGGCCGGTCTGGTCAGGCCGAGCTGGTATAGGAACACGGACATCGGTGACTGGCAGCGCGTGATGGAGACGATAGGCGAAATTCGACATCTCGTCACCCACGGCGAGGACAAGGTTTCGAAGCGACTTGGAGCCCTTTGTTCAGCTCAGCCGAACCTAGGGATGTCGTTCAAAGAGAGCGAGAAGCTTGAGGTCAGGCTGCAGGACCTTTGGGTCGTTGAGCAATTCGTCGATCAGTTGCTAAACACGATCAACATGAGCCTGCTGGAAAAGGCAGAAGGGCCGCTTCCCCGGCCAGGAACCGCAAAGCCAGACGTGGGCGGGACGTCTACCGCGACGAGATAGAGGCGGCGGCAACTTACCACAGCTTTGGACGTTCTGACGCGCCGGCCAAACTGAAGGCTGCGACGGTGGGACCGACATGCGGACGCTCCAGGCCTCATCGGCGCTTTCCGGAAGCGGCCGCTTGTTCATCTTGAGCATGACCAGTTCTAGAATCGCGAAAACGTCGAAATACCGGCTTGGATCAGGGAAGGTACGCAAACACTTGCCCCCTGACGTTTCGGTGAATTTGTGTCGGCCGACGTTAGTCTCCCGGGGGCAGCATTGTCACGCCACAAGCGATACCCGGAAGCGCCGCTCTGCGGTGCGCTCAAGCAACAGGCGGTCGCCCTCCCGGGGCTTCACTCGTTCGAAGAACCGACGAACTGCCGCACGCTCACGAAAGATCATCTTCTCGCCATCGATATCGGTTTCAACCGTCTCACCCGATGCGAAATTCAAGGTCACCGGCCACCCCGCCGCGCTCTTGTTGGCACCGCCGATCGCATTGACGGGTAGCAGCAAGCGCGCCGCCCGCAGGTAGAAATGGCCGTTGCGGATGTTACCGCCGGTTAGCTGAATGTGGACGCCCGTCCTGCAGGCGCTGTGGTCCGGCGTCGGCAACGGGCCTGCCGCCGCCGCTGGCGGCTCCTTCGCGATCGGCGGCGCGGGGCTCGGGTCCGTTTGCGAATGCGATCGGACGGCCATTTCGACGTCGGCGTCAAGCTCCACCCAGATCACGGCGCCGGAGCGGTGAACATAGGGTACCGGCCGCGCGAGCCGACGCACCTCGGTCAGCACCCACGGCGTGAACCATTTGAAGCCCACCTCGCCACTCATTTCAGCAGGGATGCGATGGTTGGTGCGGCAAGCACCCATGTTCTCCGGGCTGAGCGGAGGCAGTGAGTCGCTGAGAATGGCGGTGCCGACGACCAAACCAGAGCCCTTTTCAATGAGCGCGATTAAGCCTCGGAACGCCGTGCGTTCAGACCGCATCTCCCATGTTTTTGCGCCGTCGAGGATCATCTCGATCCACGGTTGCCGAATGATCAAACCCTTGAGCGCCATGGCGTTTCTCCCTGTGCTGATGACGCCGCATTATCTAGCAGCGTTTTTAACGCCAATGTGTGGAATAGTTTGGTGATAAGCGTCTGTTCTAAAACACAAATCTTGGGTGCAACGAGAACCGTCCCCGGCAGATGCGGTTTCAAGGTCCAAAAATGCCCGCTCATGTAGCGCGCTAAACCCGATCGCGATGAGCGTGTGCACCATCAGCCGCTCCTCGCGGTACAGTCGGTACTCCTTCTTCAGGTTCATGCCCTTTCCTTCGCGCCGGGAGCAGAATCGCCAGCCGGCGATAGCCGAACCGATGACGCTCGTTGGCGATCCCGCGCAGCGGCAATCCCAGCGCGAAGCCATCAACTGAAGTCGCAGGGCTCACGAAGCGGTGCGGCGCCGCCGCGGGACGAACATCAACAGGGTCCGCCAAATTCACCTTCGCCCACCGCTTTATTCGTGTCGTCGCCTTGTGAGAGATCAATCGAGGCTTTTGCGGCGACGCGCGGGGTCTTGAGCGCGCCGCAGAACGGCAAGCTGCTCGATCACCAATATTGGGTCAAACGCGTCCGCCAGATAGGCCCGCAATCCAGCGAAAGCCGCTTCGGCCGCCTCGTCCTGGCCGTCCAGAACCCCTACCCGGGCGCCATCCATACGATGGCGCGGAAGCGGTGCCGCGCGCTGACGCGGACTGGCAAGCGCAGTGCCGGCGTTGCCGCGCGACATGTGTCGCGGCGACGCTTGGATGATGGCTTCGCTTACCGTGCTTCCGGAGAGAAGCGGCACACGCTCCGAGGTATAGTGCCACAGCTTTCGCGCGCCTTTCGACGCACTTTTGATGTTGCCGCGCATCGCTCTCGATACGGTCGATTGGCTCACCCCCGCCTCGAACGCGACGACAGCCTGCGTCGGCATTCCTTCAAGCGCGAGACGGCGCGCGAGTTCCAGGAGATCCATATCAGCGTTGTCGATCGACTCGGACATATGACTTGCATAAACTAAATAATGAATTATTGCTATTCATATGCGAAGGCCTAAATTCATCGATTTGTTCAGCGGTGCAGGGCTTTTCAGCGCAGGCTGGGCAAGTGCCGGCGCGCAACCACTGTTGGCCATCGATGTGTCCAAGGAAGCGATCGCGACGTACAATCGGAACGTCGGGCCGGTCGGCGTGGTGGGATCGGTCCTCGACAGTCACAGGGTGCCTTCGGCCGAAGTCTTGATCGCGGGCCCTCCCTGCCAAGGATTTTCAACTTTAGGGCGGCAGGATCCGCTCGACACGCGCAATCAACTCGCGCTCGCGGTGCCGGATTGGGCGCAGCGCTGCGGTGCCTCCGTCGTGGTGATCGAAAACGTGCCCCCGTTCCTAAAGTCCATTCAGTGGCGTCAGTTGGCCGATCGCCTGAAAAACATCGGCTATTCTGTTCAGACGTGGGAACTTGAGGCAGCGGATTTCGGGACCCCGCAACTTCGGCGGCGCGCTTTCACGATCGCATCGAAGATCGGGCTCATCGAAGCTCCGATCGGCGACGGATTGCGAGCGACCGCCGGGGACGTGCTGGCGAGGCCGATCGCGTTCGACGACCCGATGCATCGTTGGCCCGAGCCGGTCGGCATTGCGGCGGATCGTATCAAGCTCGTTCCTCCGAACGGCGATAAGCGTGATCTGATGCGCCAGCGGCCAGACCTTTGCCCGCCGTCATGGGAACGCGTCGGTTGCCAGGCTACCGACGTCTGGGGTCGGATTGACCCGCTTCAGCCAGCGAACACGCTTAGGTGCACATTTCAGAACCCGTCGAAGGGACGATATCTTCACCCCACGGAAAACCGGTGCATCTCGCTGCGCGAGGGAGCCCGCCTGCAAGGCGTCCCGGATCACTGGACCTTTGAGGGCAAGAATTACCCCGTCGCGCGCCAGATTGGAAACGGCGTGCCGATCCCCCTTTCGGCGGCCGTCGCCGGCGCCGTCCTGAAGGCACTTGCCGCCCTCAGCGACATTCCGATGCGCACCGCGGCGTAACGCTTCCATCCGACGCCCCGGCGGCCTAGGTTTCGCCGGGGAGGATGATGATGACCGGATTCGCTACGAATAGGCCCGACAAATTCACCGTTCTGATTGTCGGCCGTCTGCTGAATAATCTGGGCATCAACATGTATGGCTCGCTCGGCAAGTGCTTGGTCGAGTTTGCCGCCAACGCTTATGATGGCGATGCCACAAAGATCGAAATCACGCTGGATGCCGACGCGATCCAGGCATCCCGCAAGGTTGTCCGGACGGCTGCGAAGACCCGCTTCGCCGAGGAAGCGAAGGAACGAGACGAAGTTCGGGCAGCTGCAGAGGCGTCTGCGCTCGAGAACGGCGAAGCTCTCCCACCCGAAGACGAGCGCCCTGTCATAAGCTTCGTCGAAGATCCGTTACCCGGCTTGACCGTAACAATCACCGACGACGGACACGGGATGTCGCCTGCAGAGGTGCAGAACAAATTCCTCCCGATCAACCGCGATCGTCGCGCGGACAAAGCTGCGAACGGCCTCAAGACCGAGGCCGGGAAGCGATACGTGATGGGCCGCAAGGGTATCGGCAAATTGTCGGGCTTTGGTGCCGCGATGGACATGACCGTGCGCACGAAGCGCGCGGGCGAAGATTTCGCGACCATCTTCACCCTGCACCAATCCGAACTCCTGGACGCGCCCGACATCGGCGGCGTCCCGATCGTAGCGGTGTACGACGACAATCAGCCGCTCGAGGATCACGGCACGACGATCACCCTAAGCGGCCTCAAATGCGACTCCATGAAATTCACCACCGAACAGTTGGAGGACGCGCTCGCCAACGCATTCTATCCTGTTCGATCATCCGAGTTCGACATTCGTCTCAACGGCGCGCCGATCGCGCGCAGGGTTGGCGACGTCGAATTTCGCTGGCCGCCGGCACCGCCCGTGCCGCCTGAGGCTGCGGTCGACGAGGCAATCTCTCCGTTGCCAGATGGACAACTCGAAGCGGGCGTCGGGACGCCTGCAGATGAAGACATGCCTGTCGGCCCTCCGGCAGAATGGATGGCCGAGGGAGAGGTCGGCGACGACGACATTGGCAGGCTGAAGTTTCGCTACATCGTTAAATTCAAGACCAAGAGCCTTGAGGCGGCGAAGCGCGGCGCCCGGATCTACTGCAACAACCGTCTCGCGTTCGGCCCGAGTCTGCTGGATCTGAAGACCGGCATGCACAATTTCATGGCCCACCAATATATGGAGTGCATTGTCGAGGCCGACGCGCTCGACCGTCAGAATGTCGACCTTATCAGCACCGATCGTGGTGATCTAATGCGGGACAATGATCTCGTTGACGTTTTCGTCAAGCAGATCACGCGGCTGATGGAGCGAGCGATCGTCGCTCACGGGAGCGCGCGCGAGAAACGTGCCGACCAGGAGCTCGACCAGAATCCGGAGTTGGAATTGATCCGTCGGGAACTGGCCGCGATGCCCAAGTCGCAGCGTGCTGCGGGTCGCAAGGTGATGCGGATCATGGTCGCGCGCTACGGCACGGAGTCACCGGAATTCATGACCGTCGCACCGCTCGTTATGCGCTCGATGGGCGCAGGCGAAGTCCTGGTGAATCTTATCGAGATCGCCCGCAACCCTAAGGATATGGAGCAGGTGCTCCATGAGCTGAACGAGCTCCGCCGGATCGAGCAAGATGATGCGCTGAAGATCTATCGCGGGCGACGCGACGGTATCGCGGCGCTGCGAAAGCTGATTTTGGACGGAGAGGATGAATGGCTATCGGGAAAGCGATCCGAAGCCGAACTTCAGGCTCTGCTTAAGGATCAAGCGTGGATCATCAATCCGGAGCTGTCGAGCTACGTGACAAGTGATGACGACCTTCAGAAGGTCGTCACTCAGCTTGCCAAGGAACTCGGCATTGACGAGTTCGCGCCGGGCTATGAAAATGACGACAAGAAGAAGCGAGATCAGACCCGGCCCGACCTCGTGTTTCTGCTCGGGGACGTCACGTCCCGGCCATCGACGGTTCTGATCGTCGAGTTGAAGTCTCCGAACCTGCAGCTCGAGATCGATCACCTTACGCAACTAACACGGTATATGCGCAAAGTGGAGGAATGGCTCGGCACCGAATACAAGGTGAATGGCTATGCTCCGCGGGTCAGAGGAATTCTGATCGGCGCTATGCCCGCGGCCGACACGAAAGCGGATGGATGCCGCGACTTGCTCGATCGGGTGAACAAGTCCGGTGCCGGCGAGGCCTGGGAAGTCGTCGGGCTTCGCGAACTGGTCGAGCGGACCTCTGCCATCCACCGGGAAATGATCGACGCGCTGGAAGCACATGAGGAAGAGGACGCCAACGCGGACGCAGAAGACTCAGTTGACGACGAGACAGATCCAACCCTGGGCGATGATGCGGATGCATCCTATCAGGCCGAGGTAAGCATCACCCGGGCGGCCGAATAACACTCGGCTCTTCGCCCGCCATCGTTAGATGGCCAGACCATTATGGGACCTACTGATCCTGCAGTAACCGCAGCCGACGCCAATCCATGGCAGCGTAAATGGATGCTGCGGTGCTCGCTTCGCCAGCAAGCGGCAGCACGTCGGCCGCTTCGCGTTGGAACCGTGCGGCGAGCGCTGGATCCGAGAGATACGCCGCGTTCTTCCCATGCGAGCGCCGCTTCAACAAGCGGGACTGTCAATCGGCGCGCAAAGTTGACCCCGGATCGGCGTCCAACATTGACCCCCCTT
>JBMOGG010000174.1:0-6347 GCA_049318505.1 Sphingomonas sp.
GAATGCCTGCGCGAACTCATCGCAAACCGGCGTTACAAGCAAAACTGAGCTAAGCTGCGTCCCTTATCGGAGGCGTACCTTGCGTCACACCTTTGCCAGTCATGCCGCGCGGAACAAGGAGACGCTTCCGATGATCGCGCGATTGCTTGGGCATTCGAACTACCAATCGACGGCGCGCTATGCGCATCTCGATGATGACCACCTGCTCGACGCGGCGCAGCAAATCGGAGACGCCGTCGAGCGTATGATGGTTTAAACCATAATTGCCGGCTTTTCGTCCGAAAGAGGAACGATGCAGACACGACGCTTACCCTTGACCGAAGTCCTCATCATGTGAGCTTACCGGCAGGATTTGGGTGGGTAGCTGCCAGGCAGCAACCGCTTCCATTTCCGGTCATTCCCGGTCAAAAATTCTGAACCTTAAACCTGCCGGTTGGTCATTTTTGACTAACGCGTTGCTGCGAGCTCGTTGATGGCAAAGGCGGTCAGTGCTGCATCGACCATTTCGCGGTGTTCGATAAGCCCGTGCCCAGTGCCTTCCACTGCGATAAGTTTACCCTGGAAGAACGAGCGGTAACGCTCGGCACTTATCTTCGGGATGTAATCACAGGATCCGCGAATAATCAGCGTCGGCACCCGCACAGCGCTTGCCGTCGGAAGCTTGGCGCGCTTCAAGTCGCGAAAAATCGCCCGTTGCGCATAGAGATTGCCGCCGCCTGGCAGCACTGGAGGGCGGACCGAAGCGTCCTTGCAGACAACGCCGTTAAGCAGCTCGTCGCCGACAAGCTGATCGAACAGCTTGCCCGCTGCCGCCTGGGAAAGCTGCTTTTCGGCGTCCACAGGAGATCGGTCGATGCGGTTGATCGCACCGCGGACTTCAGGGCTATATTCGACGTTATCGCGTGCAGTTGCGCTATAGTCTCGCTTGACATCGAGGCCGGGGAACACACCGGGAGATGTCAGTATCAAGCCCGCGACGCGATCCGGGTACTGTTGCGCATAGAGAGCGGCCAAGGCGGCTCCGTATGAATTGCCCCAGAGGATTATGCGATCCTCGCCCAGCGAAGCGCGCAAGGCTTCCAAATCAGCAACTGCGCGAGCAATCGAATACTGCGAGACCGGCAAGCGATCGGAGCGGCCACCGCCGGCCTGATCAAAGTATGTGATCGAAAAGCCCAGATTACGAAAAACGCCGCCTTCCTCCAGGCGTCTATCTTCAGTGTAGAGGCCAGGCCCACCGTGGAGAAACACGATCGGCGTCTGAGGCTTCGCGTCCGACGTCGCGGCCAGGGTCCATGTGGCGATACGCGAGCCCGTTGACAGGCTGATCATGATTGGTGGGGGAGCTGCGACTGCAGCGGATGACATTGTCACGCTTGCTATCGAGATCAAAAACGTTCGGATCGCCCGTTGCATACACTCTCTCCGCACCCTTCAGCGTGTATTGCATGTGTAATACAGGCTGGCAATTTGCATTTGGCGTAGTGTGCATTCCGGCTAGCTTAGATCGAAAGCGGAAGGACGGCGGCCGCTCCCAGTTTGCGACGTCTCGATGCCATATCGGCGTTCCTGAAAGCCGACAGGCGGCTAATCGTAGCACCGACGGCCCGGTAGTCTTCATCGTAACAGCCGATCCCGGCTCCGGCGTTCGTCTCAACGAAAACCTCATGCCCTTCACTGACGAGCTGCGCTGCCAACTCAACCGTCATGGAGACACGAAATTCTAGAGTCTTGATCTCCTTGGGTACACCGATCCGCATTGCGCTTGCCCTTTCAATTTTTCCGATTATGAAAAATTCAACGAAAGGCAAGACGATGTCTACGGAAATTCCTCGCCCATATCTTATATTTCTCGGCGAAGCCGTGGATGCGCTTGATGCCAAAACCGGTGCTGGACTGGCCGAATGGCGACCGAACTGGTGCGCAGGGCAATATCGCTTCGCCGGTGGCCAGTGCGATCTCGGTTTGCCCGACATGACGCCAAGCGAGGCCAGCGCCATGGGGATCAAAACCATGGTGATCGGTGGAGCGACCTTCGGAGGCAGACTGACGCCCGAGTGGATAGTAGCAATCGAGGAGGCCATTGACGCCGGGTTGAACGTCGCGTCGGGTCTGCACGACCGGATGCGCGACAATCCGGCGCTAGTGGCGCATGCGCGGGACAAGAACGTGCTTCTGTTCGACGTTCGGGGGTTGCCACCGGGACACCGCCCGTCTGTCGCGACAGGCCGAAAGCGCAGCGGGCGAAGATTGCTAACGGTTGGCACCGATTGTGCTGTTGGAAAAAAGTTCACGGCGCTCGCCGTAGAGCGAGCGATGCTTGCAAAGGGTTGGGCGGCTACATTCCGCGCGACGGGGCAAACCGGCGTCTTGATTAGCGGCGGCGGTGTCGCAATTGACGCAGTTGTCGCAGATTTCCTAGCCGGCGTCGTCGAAGATTTGTCGCCCGATGCCGCACCCGACCACTGGGACATCGTGGAAGGGCAAGGCGCACTACACCATCCGGCCTACGCTGCCGTCAGTCTTGGCCTGTTGCACGGTAGCCAACCCGACGCATTCATCGTCTGTCACGACGGTTCTCGACAGCACGTGGAGGGCTATCCAGACTTCGCACTTCCAAGTGTGGAGGCGGTAATACAGCTTACGATCGCGAATGGTTGCCGTCTGAACCCGGGCATTCGTTGCGTGGGCGCCGCGATTAACGGGTCAAAGATGGACCGTGACGATTTCGAGGCGCTGAAGCATGAGATCGGTTTACGTATCGGCTTGCCGGTTTTTGACCCGGCTGTTGATGATCTGAGCGGGCTTCTTGCCGAGATCGACCGACGTTAGACGTTGCCAGTTCCGTCGAGGTTTCATAAGATTTTCACGATGAAAATAGCTGAACGTCTGCCAACGCTGCAAGATACAAATGATCCGGGAGGGGCATTGCGCGCCCTGCGTGCGCAACGCGGCTGGACGCTTCAGGAACTTAGCAAGCGGACCGGCATGCCGATTTCAACGCTTTCGAAGGTCGAGACTAACAAGATGTCGCTCACTTATGATAAGATGATACGCATCGCGACCGGCTTGAACATCGACATCGGGGTTCTGTTTGCAGCCCCAGTCCAGACCGAAACGCCTAGTGCAGCGCCGCTGACCTCGGGCCGGAGGAGCATCACCCGCGCGGGTGAAGGTCATCTGATCGAGACCGACAGCGTAATCCAGCATTATCCAGCGGCCGATTTGCTCGGCAAGCAGCTGGTACCGATTTTTGTCGAGGTGAAGGCACGCAGCCGTCCCGAATTCGGAAAATTGCTACGCCATCCTGGCGAAGAATTCGTTGTGGTCCTTGAAGGAGTACTCGAGCTGCACACCGAATTTTATGCGCCTGCGCGTCTCAGCAAGGGCGATTCAATCTACTTCGACAGCATGATGGCGCATGGATATATCGCCGGCTCCGACGAGCCATGTCGCATAATGTCGATCAATGCGACCGTAGGCTGGGGCAGCGAAGACGAACAGATCGCGCCAAATGCCCCGCCGAGCGACATCGTGCGCCTAGTCAACAAGCGTCACTGAGGCGTATTACGGGACTCGGGCAACGCAATCCATTTCGACTTGGATTCCGGCGAGCAACTGGCAAATGATCGTCGTCCGAGCAGGCTTCGCATCGCCCAGGGTCTCCGCATAAATTGAGTTAAATTCGGCGAAGCGCTTCGTATCGGTCAGGTAGACGCCGACGCGCACTACATCATTCCAAGTGCTGCCTGCGGCACCTAGCACCGTCGCCATGTTCGCCAGAGTCAGGCGCACTTCGTCGGCGAAATCACCAAGGCGGAACCCACCCGTGGTTGCGTCTTGCGGCCCCTGACCCGAAACGAACAACAGTTTTCCTTCAGTCACCACACCGTGGGAGAACGGGCCGATGACGTCAGGTGCGGTGGGTGGGTTGACCACGTATTGCATCGAATTCGCCTTTACCGATTTGGCAATAATTTATCCATTGACGCAAACGCGCTCATCAGTCTAGCCATTTGGACTATGGAGAGCGGGATGCAAACGGCAATTTTCAATGAGCTGACGGCGGCAGACCGGCGGACGATGCTGCACCCGTTCACGCGTCTCGATGATTATGCCGCCGGGCGGACGCCCCAACCACTGATCGTCGAAAGCGCGGACGGCCTGATTGTCCGGTCGGCCGACGGACGTGAGTTCATCGACGGATTTTCGGCACTTTATTGTGTCAATGCGGGGTATGGGCAGCAACGGATCGTCGACGCGATGGCGGAGCAGGGTGCGCGGCTTCCCTATTTTCATGTCTTTGCTGGCGTTACGCATTCGCCGGCCGTCGCGCTGGCGGATAAGCTGCTCGAGGTCACCGGGCACCGTTTCTCGCGCGTGTTTTTTGGTTCTTCAGGTTCCGATGCCAACGAAACGCAGGTCAAACTTGTCTGGTATTACAACAATGTACTTGGCCGCCCGGCCAAGAAGAAGATCATTGCCCGGACGCGGGGCTACCATGGCGGCACGATCATGACCGCCACGCTGACCGGCTTGCCAGTCTACCATCAGGGGTTCGACCTGCTCGATGGCATGGTCCGACATACGATTGCGCCCGACCTGTTCTGGTCGGGGTGTGACGACGACGCGACGTTCGTTGCCCATTGCGTCGCCGAACTCGAAGCCCTGATCGCACGCGAAGGCGCCGACACGATCGGCGCTTTTATTGCTGAGCCGATGATCGGTGCTGGCGGCCTGGTCGCGCCGCCCGAGGGGTATTGGCCTGCCATACAGAAGGTTCTGCGCCGCCACGAAATCCTTTTGATCCTCGACGAGGTCGTCACCGGGTTCGGACGTGTCGGGGAATGGCTGGGTTGCGATGTCTGGGGGATCGAGCCCGACCTCGTTACGCTCGCCAAGGGGCTGACGAGCGGCTATGCTCCGCTCTCCGCCGTCATGGTAGGGCCGCGTGTCTGGGAAGCGCTCGAATCAGGAGCGGCGAAGCACGGCATTTTCGGACACGGGTATACCTATACCGCGCATCCGACGTGCGCGGCTGCGGCGCTGGCCAACATTGCGATTATCGAAGACGACGGATTGCTTGAGAACGCCCGTGCAGTTGCGCCCTATATGCATGATTGTTTGAGGGACCGACTCGCCGAACACCCGCTGCTGGGAGAGACGCGCGCGATCGGCCTCACAGCGGCGGTGGAATTCGTGATGCCCACAAGTCCACGCCGTCACCTACCCAAACCACTACGCTTCGCCGCTCGCGTGAACGCTGCCTGCGTCGAAAACGGGCTCTTCGCACGGACGATGCCGCACGGGGATATCGTTGGGCTAGCACCGGCCCTCATCGTGACACGTGAAGACATCGACGTGATCGTCGATCGTCTCGGCAACGCAGCCGAGCGAACATTTTCTGGGCTCACCGTCGATGAACGGGCGAGCCTAGACGCATGACGTCGATCCCCTTCGTCACAGTCGATGTCTTCACCGACACGCGGTTCGGCGGTAATCCGCTCGCGGTTTTCCCCGACGCGGCAGGGCTCGACACTGACAAAATGCGTGCGCTTGCCCGCGAGTTTAATCTCAGCGAAATCGCTTTCGTCCTACCGCCCGCCGACCCGCGGAATACCGCACGCGTGCGGATATTTACGTCCGCCACTGAAATCGGTTTTGCCGGACATCCCAACGTAGGCGTTGGATGGGTGCTAGCCGGTGCTAATGAGGGGGGTGGCTTGCTTCGGCTTGAGCAGGCAGCCGGATTAGTCGAAGTCGAAATATCGCCCGGACCGCAGACAATGCGGCATTGCCGAATCCGCGCGCCGCAGCCGTTGAGTCGTGGCAAAAGCCCGCCGCGTGACGCCGTCTCGGCCTGTGCGTCATTATCGAGCAGCGAGATCGGCGAACCACGCTTAGCGTCGGTCGCGCTTGCCACGATCTGCGTCGAAGTCACCGGCGAAGTTCTGGCGCGTGCCAAATGCGACCCCGCAGCCTTCGACCGCATTGCGGCAGACCGCCCCGATCTTGCCGAGATTTGCCTGTTGTTCCTTTACACCCGCAGCGGCACACACATCGATGCGCGGATGTTCGCACCGCTTTCAGGGACGATCGAAGACCCGGCGACCGGCAGCGCCGCAGCTGCGATGTGCGCGCTGTTGCTCGACGAAGGCGATGACGACGACATCCGCCTCGAAGTGACGCAAGGCGTCGCGATGGGGCGCCCAAGCCGTATGATCGTCGAGGCGAAGCGCACGTCCGACGGTATCCGCGCCTGGGTCGGCGGGGGTTGTGTGCCAGTGTTGCACGGTGAAGCGCAGATCTAGCGTCATGGGCGGGCCGCTCGCCTATCTCGACCGCTG
>JBMOGG010000175.1:0-6299 GCA_049318505.1 Sphingomonas sp.
TTGCCGTTTTTCGCAGCGCAGCCGCGTTGCCAGGTCGTTCTGCCAGGTCGTTCTGGAAGCATGCGGCGGCGCGCATCACTGGGCGCGCGAGTTGCTCAAGCTGGGCCATGATGTGCGGTTGATTGCCCCGGCCTATGTGAAGCCGTTCGTGACGCGCCAGAAGAACGATGCTGCCGATGCCGAGGCGATCTGCGAGGCGGCCCAGCGACCGAGCATGCGGTTCGTGCCGGTAAAGACGGAAGAGCAGCAGGCCGCAGCAATGGTGTTCCGGGGCCGTGATCTCCTGGTGCGGCAGCGGACCCAGATCAGCAATGCCCTGCGCGGCCATATGACCGAGTATGGCTGGATTGCGCCCAAGGGGCTGGTCCATCTGGAGAAGCTTGCCGCACTTCTCACTGATCCGTCGGCTGTTCCCCAAGGCGTGCGATCGGTCTGCATGCTTCTGCTCGACAGCCTGGCCATGCTCGACCGGCGACACGCCGAGCTCGACAAGGAGATTGTGCGCCGATCACGCGAAGATGCGGTTGCACGCCGGCTCATGACGATCCCGGGCATCGGCCCGATCACGGCAACCGCCATCCTGGCGCTCGCGCCGCCGCCGGGTACGTTTGCCAAGGGGCGTGACTTTGCCGCATGGGTCGGCCTCACACCGCGCCAGCACTCAACGGGCGGCAAGCAGAAGCTGGGTTCGATCTCGAAGATGGGCGAGCGAACGCTCAGACGGCTGCTGATCATCGGCAGCAGCGCGGTGGTGCTGCGGGCGAGCAAGCGCGGCGCGCCCAAGGGATCCTGGCTGGAGCAGATGATGGCGCGCAAGCCCCGCATGCTCGTCACGGTGGCGCTCGCCAACAAGACAGCACGCATCGTCTGGGCGCTGCTGACAAAGAACGAGGATTACACAGCTCCGGTCGCAGCGGCGGCGTAAGCCAAGGCGGACCAGAGGTCGTCGGAGCGTAGGTCGGTCGAAGGGGGGTATGGCACAACAGTCGGCGAGACGGGGTCGGAAGAACCAGGCCTTCCCACCGTGCTTCATCAGCACGCTTAGGGTGATGTGGTTCCGATCCGCGAACTCCCATACGGGCCCGCAGCCATCATCGCTGCATCAGAGGCCGGACAGATGGCAGCATCCGACTACGCGCCAAATACTCCAAATTACCGCTTGCGTTGCTCGGGGCGTCCACAGATGGCATTGATGGGTCGACGTGCGGTCTGCTCCTGCCCGCAGACTATTCTGCCGCGACGAGTTCCGCCACATCGTCAATCGGCCAAGGCAGGCGCGTTAGCATTTCCTTCGGCACCACCTGCCAGAAGGCGCCACGCCACCGGTCCCAGTCGTCAAGGATCGCGTTCGACCATTTGCTGTCGGTGGCAAGCGCATGCTCGGCAATCAGTGCGCGGCACTTGGTTTCCCAATGGAGCGACGACAGGCGATTCCAGGTGATCGTCTCGCTGTTGGCGCGACGCTCGAAATTGCCCTCGACGTCGAGCACGAAGGCCATGCCGCCCGACATGCCCGCCCCGAAATTCTCGCCGACCTCACCCAGGATCACGGCCGTCCCACCGGTCATATATTCGCAGCCATTCGCGCCGCAGCCCTCGACCACGACTTCCGCGCCCGAGTTGCGCACGGCGAAGCGTTCGCCTGCCTGCCCTGCGGCAAACAGCTTTCCGCTGGTTGCGCCATAGAGCACGGTATTGCCGATGATCGTGTTGTGCTGCGTTTCGAGCGGCGACGACACCATCGGACGAAGCGTGATGATGCCGCCCGACAGACCCTTGCCGACATAATCGTTGGCATCGCCGAACACTTCGAGCGTGATCCCCTTACACAGGAACGCGCCTAGTGACTGCCCCGCCGAACCGCGAAGGCGGACCTGCACATGATGATCATTGAGCGCTGACATACCGTAAAGCGAGGTGATCTCCGCCGACAGACGCGTACCGACGGCGCGATGCGTGTTCCGCACCGTATAGGTCAGCTGCATCTTCTCGCGCCGCTCGAACACGGGTTTGGCATCGTGCAGGATCTGTGCGTCGAGACTGTCGGGCACGGGATTGCGGCCGCCCGGCACGTTGAACCGGCGCTGATCGTCGTCGGCATCGACCTTGGCCAGGATCGGGTTCAGATCGAGGTCGTCGAGGTGCTCCGCGCCGCGGCTGACCTGGCGTAGCAGTTCGGTGCGCCCGATGATCTCGTCGAGCGATTTCACGCCGAGCCGTGCAAGGATTTCACGCACTTCCTCGGCAATGAAGGTCATCAGGTTGATGACCTTTTCAGGCGTGCCGGTGAATTTCTTGCGCAGCCTCTCGTCTTGGACGCACACGCCGACCGGGCAGGTATTCGAATGGCATTGCCGCACCATGATGCAGCCCATGGCAACAAGGCTCAGCGTCCCGATGCCGAACTCCTCGGCGCCCAGAATCGCGGCGATCACGATGTCACGCCCGGTCTTCAGCCCGCCGTCGGTCCGCAGCTTGACGCGATGGCGCAGGCCATTGAGCGTCAGCACCTGGTTGACCTCCGACAGCCCCATTTCCCACGGCGTGCCGGCATATTTGATGCTGGTCTGCGGCGAGGCGCCGGTGCCGCCGACATGGCCGGCGATCAGGATGCAATCGGCGTGTGCCTTGGCCACGCCCGCCGCCACGGTGCCGATGCCTGCGCTGCTGACCAGCTTCACGCACACCCGCGCCCGCGTGTTGATCTGTTTCAGATCGTAGATCAGCTGCGCCAGATCCTCGATCGAATAAATGTCATGATGCGGCGGCGGCGAGATGAGCGTCACGCCCGGCGTCGAATGCCGCAGCTTGGCGATCAGTTCGGTCACCTTGAAGCCGGGCAGCTGTCCGCCCTCGCCAGGCTTGGCGCCTTGCGCGACCTTGATCTCGATTTCCTCGGCCGCGCCCAGATATTCGGCCGTCACGCCGAACCGGCCGCTGGCGATCTGCTTTATCGACGAATTGGCGTTATCGCCATTAGCATAGGGTTTGAAGCGCGCCGAATCCTCGCCGCCCTCGCCCGATACCGCCTTGGCGCCAATTCGGTTCATCGCGATCGCGAGCGTCTCATGCGCCTCAGGGCTAAGCGCGCCCAGCGACATGCCGGGTGTCACGAACCGCTTGCGGATTTCAGTGATCGCCTCGACCTGGTCGACCGGCATCGGTTCCTTGGCATAGTTAAACTCGAGGAGATCGCGCAGGTAGACGGGCGGCAAGTCGCGCACGCCGCGCGCGAACTGCAGATAGGTCGAATAGCTATCGGTGCCGACCGCCGTCTGCAGCAGATGCATCAGCTGTGCCGAATAGGCGTGCGCCTCTCCACCCGCACGCTGGCGGTAAAAGCCGCCGATCGGCAGGGTCGCAACGCCGGCATCGAACGCCGCTTCGTGCCGTTCGGCCGCGTTGATGTACAGCGAGGCATAGCCCTCGCCCGAGATCTTGGCGGGCATGCCGGGGAACAGGTCGTCGACGAGCGCGCGGCTGAGCCCCACGGCCTCGAAGTTGTAGCCACCACGATAGCTGGAGATCACCGCGATCCCCATTTTCGACATGATCTTGAGCAGCCCCTCGCCAATGGCATGGACGTAGCGGTCGATGCAGGTAGCCAGTGGCAGGTCACCGAACAGGCCCCGCGCGTGCCGGTCGGCAATCGAGGCTTCGGCCAGGTGGGCGTTCACGGTGGTCGAACCGACGCCGATCAGCACCGCGAAATAATGCGTATCGAGGCATTCGGCCGAGCGCACGTTGATGCTGGCATAGCTGCGCAGCCCCTTGCGCACGAGATGGGTGTGCACGGCCGCGGCGGCGAGCACCATCTGGATGCCGATGCGCTGTTCGGACACATTCTCGTCGGTCAGGAACAGCTCGCTGCGCCCCTCGCGGATGGCCTGTTCGGCCTCGCTGCGGACGCGGGCGATTGCGGCGCGCAGGCCGTCGGCGCCCGATCCGACCGCGAAGGTACAGTCGATTTCGGCGGTTACCAGCCCGAAATGGCCCTTCAGCCGTGCCCAGTCCGCATTCGATAGCACCGGCGTGTCGAGCACGAGCACGCGGTCGCGGCCCGAATCCTGGTCGAGGATGTTCGCCAGATTGCCGAAACGCGTCTTCAGCGACATCACCTGCCGCTCGCGCAGCGGATCAATCGGCGGATTGGTGACCTGCGAGAAATTCTGGCGGAAGAACTGGTGGATGAGGCGCGGCTTGTCCGAGATCACGGCCAGCGGCGTATCGTCGCCCATGCTGCCGATCGCTTCCTTGGCGTCCTCGACCATCGGCGATAGGATCAGTTCCATGTCCTCCATGGTCATGCCTGCCGCGACCTGGCGCCGCGTCAGTTCGGCGCGCGTCATCAGCGTGGGCGCATCCTCGACGGCGGGCAGGTCGCCCAGCGACAGGAAGTCGCCTACCATCTCGCCATAGGGCGCCTCGGCCGCGAGCTTGTCCTTCAGTTCGCGATCGAAGAACAGCTTGCCGTCCTCAAGATCGACCGCGATCATCTGCCCCGGCCCCAGCCGCCCCTTGGCGATCACGGTCGCCTCTGGCACGACGACCATGCCGGTTTCGCTGCCGACGATGAGCAGGTCATCGTTGGTCAGCGTATAGCGTAGCGGACGCAACGCATTGCGGTCCATGCCCGCCACGGCCCAGCGCCCGTCGGTCATGGCGAGCGCGGCCGGGCCGTCCCAGGGTTCCATAACGCTGGCAAGATAAGCGTACATGTTCTGATGCGCCTGCGGCATGTCGGCATTGGCCTGCCAAGCTTCGGGAACGAGCATCGTCTTGGCGGTCGCTGCGTTGCGGCCCGAACGGCAAATAACCTCGAACACGGCATCGAGCGCAGCCGTATCGCTGGCGCCTGCCGGGATCACCGGCTTGATCTCGTCCGATGCGTCACCGAAGGCGAGGCTCGCCATGCGGATCTCGTGCGCCTTCATCCAGTTCTTGTTGCCGCGTATCGTGTTGATCTCGCCATTGTGCGCGAGCGTCCGGAATGGCTGCGCCAGCCACCATTGTGGAAAGGTGTTGGTCGAATAGCGCTGGTGGAAAATTGCGACGCGCGACACGAAGCGCTCGTCGGTCAGGTCGGGATAGAATACCGACAAGCTCTCGGCAAGGAACAATCCCTTGTAGACGATCGACCGGCACGACAGCGAACAGACATAGAAACCCTGGATCTGCGCAGCGATGATGCGGCGCTCGATCCGCCGACGCACGAGATACAGGTTCTTTTCGAACTCCTCGAGAGTGACCGCATCGAGCGTTGGCCCTGCGATCATGATCTGCTCGATCTCGGGACGCAACGACTGCGCCTTCCTGCCGATCACCGAGATATCGACCGGAACCTGGCGCCAACCATAGATGGTGTATCCGGCGTCGATGATCTCGCTCTCGACGATGGTGCGGCACGATTCCTGCGCGCCAAGGTCGGTGCGCGGCAGGAAGATCATGCCGACGGCCAGGCGGTGATTCGCAACCGGCCGATGACCGCTGGCAACGATCGCATCGTCGAAAAAGGCGTGTGGCAAGTCGACGTGAAGGCCGGCGCCGTCGCCGGTCTTGCCATCGGCGTCGACGGCGCCGCGATGCCAAACCGCCTTCAGCGCCTCGATCGCGGCGGCCACGACACGGCGTGACGCCCGGCCATCGGTGGCAGCAATCAGGCCTACGCCGCAAGCGTCAGATTCCATATCGGGGCGGTACATCCCCTCGGCGGCAAGACGTTCGCGCTGGTCGGTCATTGCTTCACCTTATTCGGGTCAACGCCGGGCAGGGCAGCAAGCTCGTTGCGCTCGGCTTCGGTCAGGTCCTGATACTTTTTTGCTTTCGGCAAGGTCCCGGCGGCCTTTGCAGCGTCGTCAACGAGCGCGGGCATAGCTTGCATGATTTTGGGCATCTGTGCCTGCATGCGCCCCATCACGGCCGGGTCCATGAACAACAGCATCTGCTGGCCGGCGAAGCTGCGGCCCGTGGACGTCGCGAAGAAAGCCTTCAATTCGCCAAGTTCGGACGCCGTGAACCGGTGTGCCAGCAACTCGGCTAGGCCGGCGCGCAACTCGGGCTCCATCTGTTCAAACAGGGGTATCATGCCCTTGGACATGCCGCCCATGACCAGCTTCACGCGATCCCCGAAAGCCGGATCGACGATCGCCATGATTTTGTTGACCGTCGCCTTATCGAGCCGGGCGGCTGCCTGTGCGCCGCGGCCGTAAGCTTTGGCGAGGTCGCCAAGCGGCATATTCCCCACCGGGCCAACCATCCCCGACATCCTCTTGCCAAGGCTGTCGCCGAGCATCCGGCGA
>JBMOGG010000176.1:0-6266 GCA_049318505.1 Sphingomonas sp.
GATCATCACCTGGGCACGGGGCGCGCCGAATTCATGCTCCAGCGGCAGAGCAAACGCGGAAAATCCATAGACCAGCAGCCCGGCCTGCGCGGCCTGTGTGGCGATGGTTGTGCCGGCGATCTTCCATCCCCGATACATGATCAGCCGGGGCCTTGCGGAAGCTGGCCTGGCGCGGCTGGCCGCTGCCCGGTCATGATGATGTTGAGCAGGCGCACCGGGGTCCTGCCGGTGTTGATCCAGCTGTGGTTGTCGCCCGCCTGGATCAGGATGTCGCCGCGCTTCATCGGCACGCGCTTGCCGCCATCGAGGACCAGGTCGATCTGGCCTTCCAGGACGACGATATAGTCCATGCTGGTCAGCTTGTGCATCGGCACCTGCTGCAGCCCCGAGCCGACCGGGATATCGGCGATGTACATGCTGCTGCCGACAAAGCCGGGGCGATAGCCGTTCTGGGCGGTGGCGCCCAGATCGCGGTCGATGGGCACGGTGACCGGCAGGCCTTGCGTTTCCCACAGCCGCTCTACGCGCGAACCGTTGAGCATGACCACGTTGGCGCTCGGGCCGTCGGCCAGCACATACGAGCGTCCAGCGGCATCCTCGGTGGTGATGATCCGGCGCACCGGCGGGAGCTGCGCGGGGGCATTGCGCCCAGCGGCGATCGGGGCAGCCAGCATGGCCAGGACGGCGACTGTCAGAAGCGTGCGCATCTGGTTCTCCGTGTTAATCAGGCGATGCCGCGAAGGGCAAAGGCGGTATGATCGAGCGTCAGTCCGGGGATGCCGGTTGCGCTCAAACCGTGGATCGGTGCGGTTGGCCCCTGCCCGATCAGCGCCTGAGCGGCGTTCCCCGCTGCGGTGGCAAGCGGGCCGAGCGCGGCGGCGGCCGGGGCCAGCAGAACGTCGTGCAGTCGGTTTGCGCCATTGGGATGTGCGCGCAAGGCGGAGGCGAAAACCAGGGCAGCGTCGCGATGCTCGGCCATCGCGATCAGCACGCCGGGTAGCCTGTTGGCAACCGGGAACCATTGGAAACGCGCGATTGCCTCTCCTTCAGGCAGGCGCACGATGCGGCTGGCCGCCCGCACGGGCCCGGCAGTGAGGCCCCCTGCCTCCAGCCGCGCGTGATCGCCCGCGGCATCGGCGCTGCGCAAAACCAGAATACGGATCCCCTCGCCCCGGGCAAGCAGGGGCAGCAGGTGGTTGTCGCTGTTTGGATCGGGGGCGCTGATCTCGACATAGCCATTGGCAAACACGCAATGCGCGCTGGCCTGGCCGAGCGGTCCTTCGGGCCCGATGAGCGGCTCTGGGTCGCTAACCTGGAAGCCGTGGCCGCGCAGCAGGGCCACCACGGGCATGCAGTCCGCAACGACGATCCCGATGTGGTCGATCGCCAGCCCGGGCAACGCGGCCGCGCCCAGCCAAGGATCGCGCTCACGCTTCATCGCCAGGCATGCATCTGCGCGCCAGGCTCAGCAGGGGGATCGAAGCGATCGCGCCGATTGCGCCAACCAGCGCCATTGCCTCCCCCAGCCGAGTGCCGCCTCCGCCAAGGACATAGTCCGACAACGCCGCAACGATGGTCCCGGCCGGAGCGATCCCCACAAGCGTGATGACCAACAGATAGATCGCCGAGACCCGCGCCCGCAATTGCGGTGGCGTGGCCAGCTGCAGCGAGGTCAGCGCCAGTCCGAACGCGGCCGAGGTCAGCAGCAGCAGCGGTGCCAGCGCCGCGATAACCATCCAGGCACTGGGCAACAGCGGGCCGACGACCACGAAAGGGATCAGGCCCAAGGAAATCTGCTTTGCCAAGATCAGCACGTCCGCCGCATCACCGCGGCTGCGTCGTAGATCGGCAATCATCCCTCCGATCAGCATGCCGCTGGTACCGAACACCAGGATCACCAGGCCCATCATCAGTCCGCTGACCGACTTGGGCAGCCCGAAATTGCGCAGCAGGAACTCGGCCTCCCAGGTAAGGAAACCGTTGTAAACAATCGTAACCATCGAAAACCCTGCAAAATGCCCGAGCACGAAGCCACGGTTCGCGCGCAGCCATGGCATCAGCGGCGGCAAAGCGTGGCTTGGCGACACGGTGCGGGCGCGGCCTTGCGGCAGCAGTTTGAGCGCCAGCGGGGCCAGCACCAACCCCGGCAGGCCGACCAGCAGAAACACTTGCTGCCAACCGGCCAGGGACCAGCCAGCGCCAAGGTTGCGCGGTGGCAGCGCGGTCAGCCGGTCGACCAGCCAGCCGCCCAGGGCAAAGGTCAGCCCGGTGCCCAGATAAATCGCCGTGGCATAAATCGAGATCGCGCGTCCCACGCGTTCGCGCGGGGTTGTCTCGGCAATCAGCGAATAGGCCGCCGGTGATAGCGCCGCCTCGCCCGCGCCCACGCCCACCCGCGCGGCAAACAGGGACAGGAAGTTGGTCGCCAGGCCGCAAAGCATGGTCATCACGCTCCAGAAAGCGATGCCCAGCGCGATGATTCGGCTGCGGTTACCGTGATCGGCCCACCAGCCTAGCGGTATGCCCAGCAGCGCATAAAGCACGCCGAACGCGAACCCGCCGAGCAGGCTGAATTCGGTATCGTTGATATGCAAATCGGCGCGAATGGGGCCAACCATCAAAACCAGGATTGTCCGGTCGACGAACGAAAGGACATAGGCTGTGGTCAGCAGCGCCAGCGCCCGGTTCGCGGTTCTGGCGTCGGGCTCAAGCAAGCGGCGGCTCGACAAAGCCGCGCGCCACCGACCGGAGCCTCTCAGGCAATTGCGGGCGATATTCGGGGTTCCAGCTGAACGGCTTTTTCTCGGTCGCAAAGATGTTGTCGAGCGGACCGTTGATCGTGCGCACGAACAGCAGATAGCCGACGTCGGTGCCGGCCGGGCCGTGGTAGACCCCTTCGCGCCACCAGGCATAGCCGCCCGGCCCCATCCGTCCGCAGTCCCCCCAGACATAGGTTCCCGACAGGCAGAACAGCTCCTCGACCATCGAATGCGTCCATTGCGGTTTTGCCATGCCCGGCGGCATGCGGTGCGGTGGCGACATATAGAGGAACGAGGTTTCGAGAGTGTAGGGGTCGGTGCGCAAAGGCTTAATGGCGACTCCGGCCGACAGTTGGGGATCGACCAACCCCGGATCCCACTCCATCGTCAGCGGATTGACATGCTCGACCAGCAGCGCCGGGTCGTGGGCGATCGTGCGCGCGCCGGGCACCACCTGCGGAGCATCATAGTACATCGTCAGCACCTGGCAGTCCGTTGACGAGCTGGCCGTGTTGCGGACATAGCCAGCGGGGAGAAAAGCGTAGTGGTGGGGGCCGAAGACCTGGCCGTTGATCTCCAGTTCGCCGCTCAGCACCAGCAGTTCTTCATGGGCAGTGAGGTGCTCGGGCGAGGATCGCGACCAGCCGGCCGGATATTCGACGATCAGCGTCGCATCGGTCGCATTTTCATCGATCGACAGGATTTTGGATCGCACCTGATCGCGGCGCGCGCCCGAATAGAGCCCGGTGTCCCATGGAACATCCTGCGCCATGACGAACAAAGTGTGGTCGCGGGCCATCGGAAAATCCCCTGGGTTATTCAGCGCGATGCTGCCAGGTCGGCGCAAACCCGCGCTGACCGCAGTATCATTCGAATCTCGGGTTATGGCATTTGGTATACCACGTCAACCGAGCCCTATTCGCCGGAGACCACCCGCACCTTGCGGCCGGCGGCGCGGCCGGTGCGGATATGACTGCCCATCGCGGTCTGCGCCCACTCGGCGTCACCGGCGGCAATCGCCTGCACGATCATGCGGTGCTGGGTAAGCGATACCTTGAAATCGCGCGGGACATAATGCTCCATGAGATTGGCGAGCAGCCGCAAGCTTACGGTCTGGCGCAGGATCTGCGAGACTCGCGGATTGTGCGCGGCCTGCGCTATGCGATCGTGGAACGCCTGGTCGAGTTTTGCGTAGGCGAAGGATTCACTGTCGCCGCGATGCTGGAGCAGGCCTTCCATGTCGGCCAGGATGGTTTCAAGCTCACCGATATCGGCAGAGGAAGCCTTTTGCGCGGCAAGTCCCGCAACAAAACTTTCCAACACGATCCCCAATTCGAATATCTCGCCCAGTTCTTCCTCGCAGAACGAGGAGACGATGATCGAGCGGCGCGGACGCATTTCGGCCAGTCCATCAGCCGTCAGCCGGCGCAAGGCTTCGCGGACCGGAGTCCGGCTGATGCCGAACTGGGAGCACAGGTCGCGCTCGATCAGCGATCCGCCCGGCTTGAGCGTGCCGTCGAGGATCCTGTCGCGCAATTGCTGGTAGGCTTCTTCCGAAGCGTTCAACACCGATTCGTCAATGGGCATGGCTGGCGGTGCTCGGTACTCTCATGGCTGATCGAAGCCACTAACAACTTTGTACGCCGTAAGCCAGCGCACTGGATCACACCAGGACATTGGCCCCGCTGAAATAGACATAGACCTCCTGGAACTTGCCGTCCCGCACGCGCCAGAAATTGGTGTTGAAAAAGCGCGTCACTTCGCCATTGGCGGCGGTCAGCACCGCTTCAAAGCTGGCAGTGATCCGGCCATTCTTCTCGTCGACCGTGCAGACGAAATCCTTGTGCACGATCGATTCCCAGGCGCCGAAGAAGTCTTCGAACATCCGCCTGATTTCGGTCTTGCCGGCATGACGGGTAAAGGCGGTCTGGACACAGAACAACGCTTCTTCGTGAAAACAGTCGAGCACATCGGCCATGTCCTTGGCATCGACATTGCCGAAGTATTTCATAGTCGCCAGATTGATCAGTTCGGTGCGCGAAAGGCTTGGTTCGTATTGCATCAGGCGTCTCCCGGCTTCAGCAGATTGTCGCCGCTCATATAGACATATACCCGGTGAAATTTGTCGCCGCGTAGGTAGAAACGATTGCAGTTCTCATAACGCAGCTCTTCGCCGCCATGCGGGGTGATCCGCACAGTGAACTGTGAGCAGACGGCATTGCTGGCCGGATCGGCGGTGTGGACGAAATTGCCATGCCAAATGCTGGAAAAGTCGTTGAACAGCTTTTCAAACATCGATTTGATACCGGTGTCGCGGCCGGTGTGGATGGTGTCCGAAGTGACTTCGGTCAATACCGCATCTTCGGTGAAACAGTCGAGCACTTGCTGCACCGCCTTGTGGTCAACACCATCGAAATAGCGCTTGGTCACAATGTCTATGTAATATGGGTAAGGCAGCGCCTGCTGACCCATCGCCGCTTCGCTCCAGCTCATGCCCAGCCCTTTCTGATATCCTGATCCTTGCCAACCTCGGGTGCCGGGAAGGCCGCCTTGGAGTGCGTCAGCCCCAGCCCGATCAGCATTTCCAGATGCTTGTAGGCGACCTGTCCCGGGTTCAGCACCGGGATCGGGAGGTTTGCCGCCAGATACTGCGCTGACTGGTGCATCGTGGTAGAACCCAGCACGATGACATCAGCCCCGTCATCCTCAATCGCCGCCTGCGCCTGTTCGAGCAATTTGGCGAAGATCACTTCTTCCTTGCCCGCCAGCAATTCAGTCACATCGGGCCGGGTATCAATCGAGCGGAGCGAGGCGACCCGGTCCCAGAAGCCGTATTCTGTCAGCGTCTTTTCATAAAGCGGGAACCATTCGGGCCACATTGTCAGCACAGTGAACTTCTTGCCCAGCATCATCGCAGTGCAAAACGCCGCTTCGCCCGGGCCGACAACGGGGATCGTCAGGCGCGAACGCAGGGCGCGCAGACCGGAGTCCGAGACCGTATCGATCAGGACCCCGGCATAGCCTTCTTCCTCGGCGCCGATCCCGGCCTGAAACACCGTCCAATCCATCAGCAGCATGTCGTGATATGAATCGCCCAGCGCCGCGCCCCACGGAACAGCCGAAAACTCGGGCTTGAACCCCCGCCCCACGAAGCTGGCGGGAAGCTGTTCGGCGCGGTTTGCCACTCCAGCTTGATCCATCGGGATCGGCACAATAACCTTGATGCGGTGCTCTGCTGGATTTTCCATGTTCGAAGTTTGGTATACCATAGGACGTGAGTCAAGGGCCTCGTCGCAGGGCAGCGATGACTTAACGATCCTCATGAAGCGCCGCGAGTCCTTCCGCTTCCCTGGCAGTCCGGTCCCGCCAGCGGGCCGCTCAGGGCCCGCCCACCAAGCCGGGTCGCGCTTCAGCGCTTATAATGGAGGTGCAGTGTTCAAACCCGACGCTGTTACCGGGATCTGCTCCAGGTTGAAACCCTGTTCCGAGCCGCAAAGGCGAGCTTCG
>JBMOGG010000177.1:0-6247 GCA_049318505.1 Sphingomonas sp.
GTGCCTTTCGATGCACGAACGTCTGGACACTTGTCGGCAGCTGCCACAGAACGCTCAGGAGGCCGGCACCGGCTCGGTTCCATTTTTAAAGCCAAAGACTGCTCCGGAAAGGTTCGGGCAGTTTGCGCGGTTTGTCATTCCGCACATTCCAAGGAAACTCTCTCATTTCTTTGGCTATCGGACGCAAAGTCGAGTACCGCGCCTCCAGCGGGCAGGTGGCGTGGCCCCCGGTTGTGCGGGGTTACAAACCATTGCGCGAACACGTCCAAGTAGGTGCGATAATAGGGTCCATGCCAGGATGCCAGAATCGCAGATTTCTGTGCGGTCCATGCTGCGGGCAGCCAATACCACGGCAGCGCTGGCCTGTTGTGGTGCACCACGTGCAGGTTGTTGAAGAGAAATAGCAGTCCCAACGCTCCGCCGCGTTCCACAATTGCAGTGCGGTCCTCAACGCGCTCGGCCTCACGATGTTCGGCCAGCGATCTCAACTTGGTAAGCCCCGTTGCCGGCCACACGACCAGCAGCACATAGGCCAATAGCGAAATCCCGCACGACATCAGCCATGCGGTCACTGCTGCCACACCGACGAGGTGTAGCAGCCAGACTCGCGCCAGCTCCCGTTCACCGGCCAAAATCTTTGCCATATCCGATCGCCATAGTTCCCATACGGACCGCCAGGGCGCCACGAGCAGCCGGCCAACAAAGGTCTCGGTAACGCGATGCAACCAACGGCCGAAGCGGCTCGTCGCGGCCCAGTCCGCCCCATCCACATAGGCACTTTCAGGGTCCAATTTCGGGTCGGTCAGCTGCTCGTCGTTGTGGTGGATCAAATGGAGGTGCTTGTAACGGACATAAGGCAGCCACAACACGAGCGGCGCAAAGCCCAGTGCGTCGTTCAACCACTGGTGACGCGTGGGGTGGCCGTGGATCAGTTCGTGCTGCAACGACATGAACCAGGCCACGAGCCAGCCACCTAAACCCACAATCACCGCTGCGGGCAAATCTTGCCAAAACCAAGTAAGCGCAACCCACCCGCCATAGATGGCCAGGCAAAGCAGCACGGTCGGCCATTCCACGGGCGGTACGCGTCGGTCGGCAACGGGCGTCATCACTCCTCCAATGGTCCCAACACGGCCAAGTCGGTCATCATTTCGCCAATCCGGCCATAGGCAGCCTCGGTCAATACTTCCATGCCGGCAAGCCCCAAGAATTCGCGCGCCGAGGCGCCTTGCGGATCAGCCAGGCTGCGCGCCAACGCCTCGCGCCAGCCCGCCAGCTCGGCATCGCTGGCGTCACCTCGGGTAATAAAAGGCGGGGTAGGCGCGGCTGCGGTCTCGCCTATTACCGACAGCCCCTGCAGGCTGGCAGGAGCATGGCGGGCGATCAGGCCAAAGGTCACGCAATCGCACGCGCAGGCATCCGCACGACCCTCACGCACTGAAGCCAGACTCGCTAAATGCGCACGGGTGACGATGTGCCCGGAAAAGAACATTCCCCCCTGCGCCAGCTGGCTCACTGCATGAGCCAACGCGTTGCATCCTGAATGACTGTCTCGCGAGTTGATCGCAACCCGCTTTCCCCTCAACCCTTCCAGCCCGAAAAATTCTGCTTCTGCGCGTACCACGATCAGACTACGGTATTGCGAACCTTCGCAACCGGCAAAGTCGTAGCATGGGCTGGCCACGAGCCGCACCATGTTCTTCAGCCGGGTGACAAGCGGCAGCCCGCAGGTCTGGGCCAGCTCGAGCTCCCGATCCTCCCATACTTCGCGATAGGGGCGGGCCCGCTCGAGCGACGGTGCGGCACATAGGCCTAGCGCCCGGGCATGGCCGGCCAGGTTTTGCCACCAGGCGTCATTGGCCCATTGGGCAAATGGGGGATCATACATGCCCAGTGCCGCTGTCACCGAGCCAGCTCCGCTTGCCCGACAAACCGCGCCACATACTCGCTGGCTGGGTTCTCAGTTAGTTCTGCCGGTTCTGCAAACTGCTCCAGCCTGCCGTCGCGCATAACCGCAATCCGGTTCCCCAGTCGCAATGCTTCCTGAATGTCGTGAGTGACAAATACCACTGTCTTGCCCAATTCCCGCTGTAGCCCCAACAGCTGGTCCTGCAGTTCCGCGCGGATCAGCGGGTCCAATGCGCTAAACGCCTCATCCATCAAAAGCACATCGGGATCGCAGGCCAGCGCCCGCGCCAGACCTACCCGCTGGCGCATCCCGCCCGAAAGCGTCGCGGGTAGCGCCCGCTCGTATCCCTTCAGCCCCAGCCTTTCGAGCCACTCCGCGCCGCTGGCTTCTGCTTCGCGGCGCTTCACGCCTTTGAGAACCAGGCCAAAAGCGGCGTTGTCCAACACCGTCTTGTGCGGCAGTAAGGCAAAATTCTGAAACACCATGCTGACAGACTGGCGCCTGAACTGGCGCAATTCGGGCTGAGTGAAGCCGGTGATATCGGCACCATTGAAGCGGATCGCGCCAAAGCTCGGTTCAATCAGCCGGATCAGGCAGCGCAACAAGGTCGACTTACCCGACCCCGAAAGACCCATGAGCACAGTGATTTCGCCATCGCGCAGTGTCATATCGATGCCATAAAGCGCAAGGTTGCAACCGCTACGGGCCAGGATTTCGGCTTTGGCGGCTCCTTGGGCGATCATCGCCATTGCTTGGCCCTGGCGTCCCCCGTACAGCTTGCCGAGACCCTCGAGGCGAATTTCAGCCATAGCCCGCAGCCTTGTCCGTTGGTCCGGCTGCGCCTGCCAGCGCCTGCGCCATCCGATCCAGCGCGAGCGCCAATACGACAATCGCGAGTCCTGCCTCGAATCCCTTGCCCACGTCGAGCGACTGGATGCCGTTCAACACATCCTCGCCCAACCCGCGCGCGCCGATCATCGATGCAGTCACCACCATGGCCAGCGCCATCAGGATCGTCTGGTTAAGCCCGGCCAGAATGCTTGGTCGCGCCAGTGGCAGCTCGACATGGATCAACGTCTGCAAGGGCGTCGCGCCAAAGGCGGTGGCAGCCTCACGCACCTCCTGGTTTGAGGTGCGAATTCCCAGCTCGGTCAGCCGGATCAGCGGCGGCGTTGCATAGATCACCATGGCAAGAATGGCTGGTGCCTTGCCCAGCCCCAACAACATCAACGCTGGAATGAGGTAAACAAAGGCTGGCATGGTCTGCAGAAAGTCGAGGGCCGGCGGTGTAATCGCCCGACCTATTCGCGATTTCGCCGCCCAGATGCCGCCCGGCAGCCCCAAGAGCACCGCCAGGGAGACCGAAATCAGCATCAGCGTCAGCGTCTGCAGCATCGCGTCCCACAGCCCCAACACGCCAATCGCCAAGAGCGCACCGGCCACGACCGCCGCCGACCCGGCGGATCGACTATGCCAGCCGGTTAGCCCGGCCCAGGTACCGATCAGCAGCCACCATGGCACCCAGCGCAGCACCGCATCAATCATCGCGGTCAGCGCGGTTGCCCGCGCGGCCAAGGCGCGGAACACGCCGCCCCAGTCGGCCACAACGCCCGCGACCCAACGGTTGACCGGCTCTCTTATGGACATGACCCAGCGCGCAGGAAAACCGCCCGCAGCTTCGACCTCGTCGCCCGCGCGCGCCAGACTTTGCGTCAGCCGCTGCGCTACCGGTGGTGGCATCCAAGTACGCCACAACTCGGGGTGGCGCTTAAGGAAGCTTAGCGCCTGCGCATCAGCCCCGCGGCGATTTGCCACTGCATCTGCCAATTCCGCGTTCAGCACTGCTGCGGGCAGACTCATTCGCTGGAGCAGCTGCCCAAGACCTGGCGCATCGGCCAGAAAACGGGCGTTTATCCCGGTAGCGATCACTGCCGGAGGCGATGCGCAGCCCGCTTGGTGGCGGCCATCGGGATCGGAAATATCAGCCCAACAGGCGGTAGAATAGGCCGGCTCGGCCAAGCGGAACAGCTTGAATCGCCCGGCCAGCGTGCTGGGCGAATAGTAATAGAATAGCACTGGGCGATGCTGCAAAAGTGCAGCAATAATGTCCGCATCCATTGCGGCGCCGGAACCGGGACGAAAATCGACATAGCTGTCTGACAAACCATAGGCCCGAAGCTTGGCAGTATTAATTCGTTCGCAAGTCCAGCCCGACGGACAGTTCAGAAAGCGCCCCCGGCTTGGCTGTTCAGGATCGCGAAACAGCGCCGCCATAACCGGTTCATTCAATTGCTCGATCCGGACCAGCCCGGCCGCACTGGCTGCAGGGCCATGAACCATATAGTCGGGCACGTAGATGCCCTCTTCGGCGCCGGTTACAATCTGTCCAAGCGCCGTAACCTTGCCGCTGGCCATTGCGGCGTTCCAGATGGGGCTGCGCCCGATCCATTCCTCGGAAATCACATGCGCATCGCCGACTGCCACGGCCTGCTCCAAGGTTACGGTTGTGCCCGGCACGACGGTGGTCGCGCAGCCATAGCCGCGCTCCAGTATCGCACGCTGCAGCGCCGTCAGAAAGGCGCCGCTATCCCAATCGAGCCCGGCAAACACCACCGGTCGTCCTGCCGGGCACGCTGGTGCCAAGGCGGGGGAAGCCGCGGCAGGTCGCATTGCTACCAAAAGCGTTGTCGCGAGCAACAGCGCGCTCAGTGCCGTGCAACAGTAAATGAAGACACGGCGATAGCGAAACCTGCCCATCCCTGGATAGTCTTCAGGTCGCCTGTTCATATCGAGTCAAAATGCCCCATTGGCAGGCCTGTGCGGATCAGATGCATGGCTTGGTCCAACAGGCTGGCCAAAGGACGGTCGTCCGAAAAGATCGGTATAGCCTTGCGCACCTCGGCGTGAAGCTGCGCCACCCTGGGGGGCATTGTTCCAGCCGTTCCAAGCCCCGCCAGATCGATTCCCTGTGCCGCCGCCGCCAATTCGATGCTTACAATCCGTTCGGTGTTCTCAACCAACGCCAACAGCTTCAGCGCAGCAGCAGTGGGATGGGCCAGGTAATCCTCCTGAAGGCCCGACGTCACCCCTCCATCCAAGCTTGCAGGCGCAGCAAGCCTGCGATTCTCGCCAACCAGAGCGGCCGCAGAATACTGGGCAATCATGAACCCACTTTGCACGCCGACCTCGCTGGCCAGAAACTTGGGAAGACCGCTCACCAGCGGGTTTGTCAGCCGGTCCAACCGGCGTTCGGAGATCATGCCCAGGTGTGCGAGCGCCACCCCCGCGCTATCCAAAGCCATGGCCAATGCAGGTGCGACGGCATGCGCTTGCGAGACAACCCGCGGAGCATCGGGCGTACCCAAGACAGCAGGGTTGTCAGTCACTGACGACAATTCATCGGACACCACTTTGGCGCCGTGCGCCAGTGTCACGCGCGCCGCGCCGTGCACATGCGGGATCGAGCGCAGGCTCAGCGCATCCTGCAATCGGTTGGCACCAAGCGCGTCGTCGCATTTAGCCCAATCCGCCAGCCAACCGCGCAAGTTGCTGGCCGATTGCCTCAATCCTTCACAAACGCGCAGGTTCATAGCCGCCTCTTCAAAAGCGGCAGCATTGCCACCCAAGGCGACGAAACTCATCGCTGCGACAGCATCTACCACATCCAACAATCTCGCAGCCCGCGCCATCGCCACGCATCCAAGTCCGGTTGCACACGAGCTGCCATTAATGAGGCTCAGCCCTTCCTTGGCCCCCAGTACCACTGGAGAAAGCCCGGCCCGCGCGAGCGCCTCTGCTCCCGTCAGCCGCTCGCCGTCAAAAACCGCTTCGCCTTCACCAATCAGAACCAGCGCCATGTGCGCCATGTGCGCCAGATATCCGACTGAACCTTGGCGCGGCACAACCGGCACACAATCTTTCTCCAGCAGTCCCAACATCAAAGCCACTGTCCCCGGCGCGATGCCCGAAACGCCATGGGCCAGATTGTTGATCTGCGCAGCCAGGATTGCCCGAACCCAAGGCTTGGGCAGAGGCTCGCCGATCGCGCAGGCGTGACTCATCAGCAGATTGCGCGAAAGAACGGCCAGCGAGTCTGCCCCGATTGGGGTGTCGACCAGCGCCCCCACTCCAGTGGTGATTCCATATGCAGGAATGCCGCCGGCCACCACCGCATCAACAATCAACCGGGCTGAGGCCAATCCTTCCCAAACGCAGGGAGCCAGGGATAGGGTCTCACCCTCGGCAATCCGGGCGATTTCGGTCAGGGTCAGGGGCGCTTCGCGGGTTATCGGCATGGCGTGGAGTGCTCTCCTAGACTTTCGCACCTCGCGCAATATG
>JBMOGG010000178.1:0-6193 GCA_049318505.1 Sphingomonas sp.
AAGCTACCTCAGGGGGCGCAAAGCGAGCCAACAGCGGCCTCTGCCGGATGGTTACCATGTTCCAGCCATTCTCCAAGAAGAGCTGCTTCGCCAATTGCTTGAGCTTCATGCCAAAGAAGGGAAGCTCCTTCGCCGTCATGGTCGCGGCATCGATGCGCGACCAGACTGCATGACAGTGGCGTCGGCCCTCCTTCTCATGAAACACCACGATGCGCGGTTGGCCGGCAAGGCCAAGCCGCTCTTCGACATCGGCCAATGCTTTTTCGAACAGCTCCACCGGCACGGATTGATGAGCCGGCGGGCTCAGCGAGAGCGAGAACAGATACTGCTTGCACTTCGTGCCGCGCGACAGGGCATAGACCTCGTTGAGTGCGCCGAGCACAGAGTCCGACACGAAGCCCGATACATCGTGAATCTCGACATGCTCGTTCTCTTCCGTCTTGAGCAGGTGAAGACCGAGCTGCTTGCCGCCGCTACGCTGTGAGCCTTTTAGGATCATGGCGCGACATCCACATCGAGCGCCTTGATAAGCAGCGCGCGCATCTCAGCAACTTCACGCACTGCCGTCAGCAATGCCTCTTCGGTGTCGGGTGTGACGGGCAAACTTCCCGAGTTCGCCGCCTTGGCAAGTTGGTTCACATTGTTAGCGAGTCGCGATTGCCCAAGCATCGCGAGAAGCTGAGCCAGGGCGCGGTGATCCTTGACCGGAAACACGCCGCGCCTGTGGGGCGGCGGCGAGGACGGATCAAACAGCTTCCAACGGATATAGGCCGACAGCGACATACCGGCTGCGGCCTTTTCCAGATTGGCCTTTTCTTCGAAGGTCACTCGAAGCGAAACGGGGTGAAGGGGTGGGCGCTCTGTCATGATGCACCGCCCATCTTCTTATGACGACGCCGAGGTGGGGCAGAGTCGCGAGCCTTGGCCTTGGGCAAATATGCCGTGCCAGACGGCTTCAAGAGCCGTTCGAGGACGGTGTTCCATTCGTCGAGCGCCTTAAATAGCTCATCGCTTTGGTTGATTGAAAGGCTGTTCGAGTCCCTATTGCGGTTCGAGGTTACTCCGCTTAGGGGCACCAACAACCCATTCGCGAACACTCGCCAACGGTTGAAAAAATCCTTTAAATCAGCTACTTTGGCTCTCTCAGTGACCGCCTGCGGTTGCCGGTGTTCACCGACAATCGCAGATTTTTGGGGGCCTTTTTAAAGCGGTCATCCGGCTAGGTAGGGATGACAGAATCATGGCGTTGACCGATACGGCGATCCGGCAGGCGAAGACAGGCGACATCGATCGCAAGTTGGCTGATGACAAGGGGCTCTATCTGCTGGTGACGGCCAGCGGCTCAAAGCTGTGGCGCTTGAAGTATCGGATCGACGGCAAGGAAAAGAAGCTGTCGTTGGGCAGCTACCCCGAGGTTGGGTTGAAGGAAGCCCGCGAACGCCGCGATGCCGGCCGCAAATCGGCGGAAGCCGGAAGTGACCCGGCCGCCGCTAAGCGCGAGGCGCGAATTGCTCGGCAGTTCGCCGCCGGCAACACTTTTGGCGCGATCGCCGAGGAGTATATCCTGAAACTGGAGGCCGAGCAGAGGGCCGCCATCACCATCGCCAAGACCCGCTGGCTTCTGTCCAAGCTGTCGCCGTCGCTGGGCAAGCGGCCCATCACCGAGATCACCCCGCACGAACTGCTGGCCGTGTTGCGCGCGGCGGAACGCAAGGGGCATCGCGAAACCGCGCGTCGCCTGCGGTCCTTTGCCAGTCGGGTATTCCGCTACGCCGTCATTACGGCCCGCGCCACCATCGACCCGGCACAACCGCTTCAGGGCGCATTGGTGGCGCCCACGGTCACGCATCACGCGGCAATCATCGAGCAAGGGGCATTCGGCGGCTTGCTGCGGGCGATCGAAGCATATTCGGGCCAGCCGGTCACTACGCTGGCGCTGCGCTTCAGCGCGCATGTGTTCCAGCGGCCCGGCGAAATCCGCCAGGCCGAATGGTGTGAAATTGACTTTGACAAGGCCGTCTGGACTATTCCAGCGACCCGCATGAAGCAGCGCCAGGCGCATCGGGTGCCGCTGTCCGCTCAAGCCATTGCCATTTTGCGCGAAGCGCAAAACCTGTCTGACGGTGGTCGGTATATTTTTCCAAAGCTAGGGTCGCCGTTAAAGCCAATGTGCGAGAACGCCATCAACCAGGCGTTGCGCCGAATGGGCTATGGCAAGAACGAAATGACAGCCCATGGCTTTCGATCGACGGCATCATCACTGCTGAATGAGAGTGGCAAGTGGAACCCTGATGCGATCAAACGGGCACTGTCGCACGCCGATACCGATCAGGTTCGGTCGGCCTATCACCGTGGTGCGCACTGGGCCGAACGAGTCGAGATGGCACAATGGTGGAGCGACCATCTTGAGATTCTGCGTGATGGCGCGACGGTTATTTCCCATCGGTTGCCAGCCTAGGGGGTGAGCCCACACATGCAGAGAGGCCGAAGTGAGGTGGAAGCAGGGCCGGCGTATTTAGAATTGCCTGCACAGTGTGGGTATGCCCTCTAACAAAGCGCCATTGACCGATTTTGGGACTAAGCCGTCATTTCCGGCGCGGTCGATGAACGGCGGTTTATGTTAGGAGCCGCCATTCGCGCGTGTGCTCGAGCGGCGTCTTTGCATGGCTCGGGCAACCCCTTTTAAAAGTCCAGACAATGGCGATCGCGTTGGCACGATTGCCAAAGATTTATGTTTGCGTCAGAAGTCAAGTAACGTCGCAATCGTTTGGGGGCTCGCGGCTTTTGAAACAGGACGAGCAAGCACAATCACGCTGTCGCACGGCAAACTTGACCGAGGCGCGTTCAAAGGGGTCGCCGACTTTGGGAGATCGGCCATGACCGCGGTCGTGGTAAATCTGCGTGGGGACCAGTACGAGACCATCACAACGCTGCTCCGTGACGGCTTTGAGTCCTATGACCAATTGGCTGAGTTTACCGAAACAAGAGTCGGTCTCAGGCTGAACAACGTCACTTCAGAAAGCGCGGGGCTTGAGGTTGCCGCATTCAAGATCGTGCAGTACGCGGAGTCCCAACGCTATCTGGCACTGCTCCTTGCCATGCTTGCCAAGCAGTTCCAGAGCAAACCACTGAATGACCTGATCGAAGAGTATCAGATCAATGTGGATGACTTCAAGCCTCTGCGCGTGCAGCAGGGTCCGGCCAAACGGACTCGCAGATCAAGGCACATCGCCCGGTTCGGCGATGTTAGTATATTGGAAATCCAAAGGGGCGTGCTGACCGGATTGGGTCGGTTCGACGCTATTGTCGTTCCTGTCGACGGCAGGGGGGCGGGCGGCCAGTTTCTAGAAGGGCTCAGCGAAGTGGATCCCGTGCTAGGCAAAAGTGTCGAGCGCGCACTGGCGATCAGGCGAAACAGTAAGGACGTGTTTCGAAAGGCGGAAGCGCTCGATTTCAAGGGGCCGCCGCTCATGATCGCCGCGATCGGCAGCGTGGGTGGCTCAAGCGTGACAGCGGCCACCGCGCACCTGCGCTCGGCGACGAAGGATGCGATCGAGATCGCTCGCACCCGCGACGTTGAGCGTCTGTTGTTTCCGCTGCTTTCGGTCGGATCAGGAGGGGGAGAGGCAGACGCGGGCGCAGCGGCGTTTTTCGAAGCACTTTTGATTGTGCTCGGCGAGACGCCGAAAAGCTCGAAGCCTCTCGAAATACACATCTGTACCCGTGACAGAGAGGCAATGGGCAGCTTGAGGGCGATGCTCCGGAAGGAAGAGGAAGATCGTCAATCGAACGAGAAATCGGATGAAACTTCTTCCAATTCCGAAGAGAAGAACTCGCGCATCGTAGATGCTGGTCCCAATCCGGATCCAGGCATCATTGCCCGCCCGAGCCTCCGCTTGGCGGGACCGGGATATCGCACCGACAGCTTGACGGAAAAGCCGCGCGACTTTGTCGGGGTCGGCGCCGAGGTGCTCGCTTTCGCACGCCTCGCTGCCTCTCGCGAGATCGAGCCACCACTCGCTGTGGGCGTGTTTGGCGACTGGGGCTCGGGAAAATCCTTCTTCATGAACGGCGTGCGGCGAAAGATCGAGGAGCTTGGTGCCGCCGAGGATCTGCGCATCGCTAAGGCACAAAGGGACGGGGCTGATCTGGCCTCGGGGATTCACACCAATGTTGTGCAGATCGAATTCAACGCCTGACATTATATCGAGACGAACCTGTGGGCGAGCCTAGTCGAATATATCTTTTCTCGCCTGGAGGAATGGTTGCGCTCGCGCAACGAAGGAGAGGCAGACAATGGCGCCGCCCTGTTCGAATCACTTGCGACCTCACGGCAGCTGAAGCTCGACACCGCGCGGTCGGTGATGAGCGCCAACGCCGAGCTTAATGCCGCACGCAAAGCCACTGCGCAGGCAGAGCTCGACCGGGCGGAAAAGCTCAACAGTAAGAATGAAGCGTTCCGCGCCTTCTTCGCCGTGACCGTCGACGAGGTAGCGAGCAGCAAGGATTTCGCTGAAATTCGGACAACGCTTGCCAGCCTGGGGTTGGCGAAAGCCGACGAGAGTGCCGAAGAGCTGCAGACGGCGATCGATGACCTCACGCAGACGGGCGGGCGGTCGAGACTGTTCTGGGAAGCCGCAAGGGCCCAGGCTGCCAGTCCCTATGCGTGGTTCGCCGTAGTTTCGTTACTGCTGGTACCGATTGCCATACCCGCGGCCATCAACTGGGCGTTGGCTCAGAATGGCGCGCAGGCGACGCTGCCGCCATTGCTGACGGGCGCCAGCGCCGCCATGATGACCGCCGCTGGCTTGATCAAAGCTTTTCTCGGCAAGGTGAAGCCTGCTCTCGATCAGGCGGAGCGGTTCGCCGCCAAAGTCCATCAGAAGATGGGCAGCCTAGAAGCGCAAGCGACCAGCAAAGAGGAAAAGGCGCTGGCGAACGCAAAGGCCGCCGCCGCCGAGGCCGAGAAGCAACTCGCGGCAGCGCAGGAGCGCCTTCGGCTAGCAGCGGCGCAAGCGGCGGATGCCCAGAATCGCTACACTGCCGAGAGCGCCCGCGGTCGTCTCAACCGCTTTATCCGCGAGCGGCTAGCTGACGGCACTTATGGAAAGCACCTGGGTTTGATCGCGACGATCCGCAAGGATTTTGAGCAGCTCACTGCGCTGGTTAGTCCATCACCCGAGAACAAGGGCGAGGAGGCACGTTTTAACGAGGAAGAAGAGGCCTACCGCCTGCGCGCAAAGGCGTTGATCGAGGAGGCCGCAGCCGCCGAGGGGGAGGACCTTCTCGGCGACCAGGCGCGTTCGATGCTTAACGAGGCGCTGACCAACCAGAAGCCGCCGCGCGTTTTCGAACGGATCGTGCTTTATATCGACGATCTGGATCGCTGCCCTCCCGATCGGGTCGTTGAGGTGCTGCAGGCGGTTCATATGCTGCTGAGCTTCCGTTTGTTTGTCGTCTTCGTCGCCGTTGATGCGCGTTGGGTGACTTGCGCCTTACGCGAGGTCTACGAGCACCAGTTGGATAAAGGAGGTAACCCATCTGCCGGCGATGCGCTGCCCGTCATGGCGCAAAGCGCAGTCTCCAGCATGGCCACCGCCGAAGACTATATGGAGAAGATCTTCCAGATTCCCTATTGGGTGCGGCCAATACAGGGCGAAGCGGCAGGCGGCTTCATGCGCAAACTAGTGCAAAGCTTCGGCATCGTCTCAGGGGCAGAAGAATCCCGGGAAATCCAATCGGACATGGGCGAGTCTGCTGGGACCGAGAACGACGGATCGTTACCACGAACCCTGACCGCGAACGATGATACCGCTCCGGACGGTCTAGAAGCCCAGGATGACGACGCGCAAACCGAATCCGACGTTGACGGCGAGATGACCGCGGAGCAAGAGGAAGTGATTGTCGCATTCGCAAAGGCGGCCAAGCTCTCGCTGATCCAGGAAGATATGGAAGCGCTGGCGGCGCTAGCCCCGGTGGTGGGAGACTCTCCACGGCGCATCAAGCGGTTCTTCAACACTTATCTTCTAATCCAATCGATCGCGTCTGTGGCTGTGAACGAAGAGAGCGCGGATCTCGACCCCGAGACACGTGCCCACATGACCCGCTTGCTAGATGAGTGCAGTCTGGCACAGCAGACACTAGGAGGCGTTGACAAATTCATGCATCCACAGCCGGATTGAGACGAGGTGTA
>JBMOGG010000179.1:0-6145 GCA_049318505.1 Sphingomonas sp.
GCAACCGGCATCGGCACCGTCAATCGCGCGATGATCGCAACTGAGCGACAGGTGCTAGACCGGCACCACGCACACAGCGCCATCATCATCGATTGGCTCGGGCCGCGCGGCACCGACCGCCAGGATCGCGCCTTGCGGCGGATTGATAATCGCATCGAACTGTTCGACTCCGAACATGCCGAGGTTCGAAAGGCTGAAGCTTCCCCCGTCAAATTCCTGTTGCTTCAGCTTGCCTGTGCGCGCACGTTCGGCGAGGTCGGCCATTGCGGCATTGATCTCGATCACACTGCGTGCGTTAGCACCAGACACAATCGGCGTGATCAACCCGCCATCGGTCGCAACCGCCACCGCAATGTCGGCACTGGCGAAGCGGTGGATATCGTCTCCATGGACCTGAATGTTAAGCGCTGGCACGGCCACCAGCGCGAGCCCGCATGCCCGGATCAAATAGTCATTCACACTTGGCTTGGGATCCGCTGCAGCCCGCAACTTGAACAACTTGTCTACCCGGACCCGTCTGCGCACATAGAAATGGGGGATCGTTGTCTTGGACTCGGTCAGGCGACGCGCAATCGCCTTGCGCATCTTTGACATGGGCTCGATGACTGGGCCACTACCCGATGGCAGAGCGGCCGCGGGTTGCGCAATGGCGAGAATGTCAGCTTTCGAGACCCGCCCGCGCGGCCCGGTACCTTTCAAACCCGACAGGTCGACATTGTGCATCGCCGCGAAACGTCGCGCCGTCGGCGCGGCAAAGGCCGTCGTCACCGAGCTCGGTTCGAATACGCCGTTTAGCGAGGCCGTTGGCGCGGTGCGCGTCGCTTGGTGCACATCTTGAAGCGAGACCCGACCACCGCGCCCTGTTCCCTTGATCGTCGATATGTCGATCCCGGCAGCCTGCGCAGCGGCGAACGCTGCGGGGCTAACCATTTTGATGTCAACAATGGGTTCAGCAGCGGATAGCACAAAAGTTTGCGCTACATCCGTATCATCGGCGCCCGCAAAAGCCGTGTCTGCAGCTTTGAATGTGCGAACAAATGCGTCGATCTCAGCGCTGTTGCTTCCCGGGTCACCGAGGACGCCGAGCAGCGCGCCCACATTATACACGGCTCCAGTTTCAGCGACCTGCCGCACAAAACAGCCATCGACCTCTGCTTCGACTTCGTTTGTGATCTTGTCAGTCTCGATCAGCATCAGGACATCACCGCGCGCAAAAGGCACCCCTTGCGCGACCATCCACTCGGCGACGGTACCTTCGCTCATTTCGATGCCCCATTTGGGCATTGTGAACGCCTTGAGATTGGCCATGGCGCCCAGCCCCTATCGAAACGCGAGCACGCGGCGAACCGCTGCTTCAATGCCAGCGGGCGATGGCAGCCACGCCTTTTCCAGTTCGCGCGCAAATGGAATCGGGCTGTGCGGTGCCGTTACCATTTCGGGCGGCGCTTTCAGCGAGGTGAAGGCGCGCGACGCAACCAGCGCGGCAATATCCGACGCCAGACTGCAGCGCGGCGAGCTTTCATCGACGATGACAATACGTCCGGTGTTCTCAACGGAATCGAGGATTGCCTCTTCATCCATCGGACTGGTCGTGCGCAGATCGATGACGTCGCAGCCGATGCCGTCGGCGGCGAGCTTGTCAGCGGCTTTCTCCGAAAAACTGACCATCCGGCCACAGGTCACGATCGTCACGTCGCCGCCTTCGCGCACCATTCGCGCATGGCCAAAAGGAATGCGATAATCGCCGTCGGGGACGTCCCCCTTGGCTCCGAACAATGCCTTATGTTCAAAAAACATGACGGGATCGTCGCCGCGCAAGGCTTCGGTCAGCAGCCCCTTTGCATCGGCAGGCGTGGTGGGCAACACCACCTTCAAACCAGGGATCGATGTCAGCATCGCATAGACCGACTGGCTATGCTGCGCAGCCGCATTCATCCCTGCCCCATAGATCAGCCGCACGACGGCCGGGCAGGTCGTCTTGCCACCGAACATATAGCGGAACTTGGCCATCTGGTTCCACAGCTGGTCGAGGCTGACACCGACGAAATCGGCAAACATCAATTCGGCAATCGGTCGTTTGCCAGCCAGTGCAAGCCCTGCGGCCGCGCCGACAATGGCGCTTTCCGAAATCGGTGTGTCAATCACCCGGTCGGGCCCGAACTTTGCGTAGAGTCCGCCCGTTGCACCCCAAATGCCACCAATGGCTTCGGGGCCACCTGCTGTGCCGTTGCCCCCGACGATGTCTTCACCAAGCACCACAACATCGGGATTGCGCTCCATTTCAGCATGGATCGTCAGGTTGATCGCATCGCGGATCGTCATCACTGTCATTAGTCCGCGTTCCTTTTAATATGACACGTAAACGTCGGTGGTGACGTTCGCCGGATCGGGCGGCGGGGCGGCTCTTGCCTCAACCGTTGCCTCTTCGATCAGAATCGCCACCTCGGCATCGATGGCATCCAGATCTGCCAGATTGAGCAAACCTGCGGCCTCAACCCTCGCACGAAACGCCTTCAGGCAATCGCGCTCTTCGCGAATGCGCACCAATTCGCCGGCCCCCCGATAACGCTGCGGATCGCCTTCGAAATGGCCATAGAAACGCTCTGTATCGAGCTCGATCGAGGCAGGGCCATTGCCAGCGCGAACATAGTCAAGCAACTCTCGCATCGTCTCATAGGTGTCGAAGAAGTCGCTGCCATTGGCACGCCAGACCTTCATGCCAAAGGCTTCAGCCCTGCTCGCGATGTCTCTGTTTGTACCGACGGCATAATCAACACCGGTGTGTTCGGAATAATGATTGTTCTCAAAGACGAAAATGCATGGGGCTTTGGTAACCACCGCCATATTCATTGCTTCAAACGTCGTTCCTTGATTGCAGGCTCCATCCCCCGAAAAGGCGATTGCAACCTTGCCCTTGCCGTCGATCTTTGCCGAAAGTGCCGCACCTACCGCCTGAGGGGCGCCTGCACCGACAATTCCGTTCGCACCCAACATGCCGACCGAAAGGTCGGCAATATGCATCGACCCCGACTTGCCTTTGCACAGCCCGTCGGCGCGGCCATAGATCTCCTTCATCATTCCCTTCACATCGCACCCCTTGGCGATGCAGTGACCATGACCGCGATGCGTCGAAACAATGAAATCGTCATCTGCCAGTTGCTCGCAAACGCCGACCGCCGCCGCTTCCTGCCCACAATAAAGATGCGTGAAGCCAGCAATCTCGCCGGTCTTGATCTCCTCGTGCAACCGCTCCTCGAACATGCGGATGACCACCATTTGGCGATAAGCACGGAGCAGCTGTTCGCGACTGAGTTGCACTATAAATCTCCTGCTTGTTTGCCGTTCGGACCATAGATGAAGTCGTCGATGGTCCGATGAAAATGGCGGATGCGCAGCTCCTGATCGTTGATCCACAGGCCCTTGAATGCGCTGGAACGCATGCCTTTTTGCACCGACGGCAGGTTGAACGCGTCCTGATCGAGCACCTGGCCAATCGATTTATCGCCATGCTTGAAGTGCTGGTGTCGGACCCGCTCGGGCCATTCCTCGCCTTCGGGGACGAGCTCGAACATCCACAGGTCATAAAACATCTTGTCTGGATCGGTCGGGTGCGGTCGTTGGCGGAACATCATCACGTCATCGGCGTGAACGTTCATCGAAACATTCGGAAAAATCGAATAATGATAATCGTCAGTCAGCTGATCGTCATTGAGCTCGGAAAAATCCTTGCCCTGTTCCTTCGCATTGCGACGGATGAATTTCTGCAAGTCATGCCGGATATCGGAGACACGCCCCTCATACTCAGCGGGATCCATTCCCGCCTGCCGCATCATGTAATCGATCGCTGGCGGAATGGTTGAGGGCAAGACGACGCGCGGACTGACCGTGGCAAACGGCACCAGATAGCGCGAATGCTTGTCGTAACAATCGATCTGCACATTCACATCATCGAGATACCATTGCAGCTGGGGGTGGATGCCCTGCACATGGTAGTTTTCGTGAAACGCATCGACCGAGGTTTTCCAGTTGCAATCCCATTCGATTGTGAAATCGCGTTTCCACGCCATCCGCTCAAAATGATAGGGATTCAGGTGCTGGGGGATGACGCCGAGATAGTCCTCAAGCGGTTCCACATCGGGGTTGAGCGAGAACCATACGAAATGCCCCCATTCCCGACAAGGGAGCGACGGTAAACGTCCTTCCGGCGGCGCGCCCTGCGGGAAGGAACCAAGATCAGGAATTCGAGCGATTTTGCCTTCGAGGTCATAGGTCCAGTGGTGATACATACACTGAAATTGTTCGGCATTGCCTAGGCCCTCAGGACGCAGCCGATTCCCCCTGTGGAGACAGACATTGGGAAACGCGCGCACCGACCCATTAGCTTGACGCACGATGATGACGGACTCGCGACCGATGTCGGTGCAGATGTAGTCGCCGACTTCCTTTATGTCGTCCGAACGGCCGCCAAGCAGCCAGACCTTGGTCCAGATGCCATGCCATTCCTTTTCCATAAACACGGGTGAATAATAACGTTCGGCCGAAATGAGATCGTTGCCAAGATCGGGATCGTCAGCTTTTTCGGCAGGCGTTCCGTTGGGCCAATCCTGTGGATTGACCCGAATGATATCAACCTGTCGCTTGACGTCCACCAGCAGCCCTTAAAAATGCGTGCGGTTAGTATAACCGCCGTCAACGACCAGATGCGATCCGTTGCACCAGCTGGCAGCCGGGCTTGCAAGAAACGCGATGGTCCGCGCGATCTCCTCAGGCGTTCCAAGCCGCCCGGAGGGTTGTTGGCGAAGAGTGGCCGCGTAGAATTTTTCCATCGTGCCCTTGATCATGTCCCAATTACCGCCTTCAAACTCGACGGGGCCGGGCGACACGACATTGACGCGAATACCATCTTTGCCATGGCCAAGCGCAAGCTGCTTTCCCCAGGTGATCAGCGACGCCTTCATCGCGTTATAGGCCTGCGGACCGCCCATCGCTTCGACAGCTGATGTCGTTCCGATCAGGACGATCGAACCCGACTGGCGCTCGGTCATGACCGGCAGCACGGCCTCGACCGCGCGGACTGGGCCAAGCACATCGACCTCAAAAGCATTGTGCCAGTATTTTTCACTGCCCATGCCCCCGCTCGCTGAAGATATCGGGATCAGGATATCGCAGCCTTCCAGCTCTTCGATCGCATCAGCCAGCCAGGCCTTATAGGCGTCCTCCTTCTTGACGTTGACTGCAGAGCCAAACACTTTGGTGCCATATTTTCTGAGATGGGCGACGGCCTCTTTCACGCCATCTTCCGACCGCGCTGTAATCGCCAGATCGCAACCCTCGCGCGCAAGGATTTCGGCCGTGGCCATGCCGATACCTCGCGCCGCTCCTACAATAATGGCTTTTTTTCCGCTGAGTCCGAGGTCCAACCTGTCTCTCCTAATTCCGGGCCAGATCATTGGCGCGCGGCAACCGGCCGAGCTGCGCGCCACCGCTCACTTGCATAATCTCTCCGGTCATAAAGCAGTTGGGCGACGCAAGCCATGCCACCGCCTCCGCAACTTGTGCCGGCGTAACGAGCGCGCCAAGCGGACTTTCGCCTCGATAGAGATCAAGAAAAAATTGGTCCTCGAGAAAGGACTCGGTCATGGGTGTTTTGGCAAAGCCGGGTGCAACAGCGTTCACGCGGATTTTCTTTGGCCCATATTCCAGCGCCGCAACGCGAACCAGATGATTGAGCGCCGCTTTTGCGCCACTATATGCCGCAAGTCCGACGCCGGGAATTGTCGCTGTCAGCGACGAAAAGAAGACGAAACTTCCGCCATCGGGCATGGCCCTTAGTCCATGCTTCAGAAACGAAAAATTGCCAGTGACGTGGACGGCAAACTGCGCCTCAACCTGTTCGCACGTGCTCCGGGCAATCGAAAAGGTTGTGCTGGTTCCCGAAGCATTAATTGCGACGTCCAACGGCCCGGCAGCTTCCATCATTACCCGAACCTGCGCATCATCAGTGATGTCGCAGGTAATTGCCAAGGCGCCGATGTCATTCGCCAGCGCCTCCAGAGGAGCCAATTTACGACCGGCGACCACGACCTGACACCCGTCCGCTGCAAACTTCCGCCAGAACCTGCTTTCGCAGATGGGACGCATCAAC
>JBMOGG010000180.1:0-6056 GCA_049318505.1 Sphingomonas sp.
GTACAGGTCGCCTAAGGCAGCAAAACGAGCCACAACGGCAGGGTCGTTCTTTTCCTCGCCGCTAAAGAACCGCGTATTTTCGAGCAGCGCAATGTCTCCGGGTGACAGCGCGGCAACGGCTTCGGCCGCGCCTTCCCAGTCGATGTAGGTCACCGGGCGGCCCAGAACAGCGGCATAGGACGCGGCGAGTTGCGCTGTCGAAAATTCGGCGCTCGGCACTTTGGGACGTCCGAAATGCGCGAGCACGAGCACAATCGCCCCGGCATCCGCGAGTTCGGTGACCGTCGCCACGGTGGCCCGCATCCGTGTATCGTCGGTAACGACGCCGTCGGCCATCGGCACGTTCAGGTCTTCACGGACGAGCACGCGCTTGCCGCGGACATCGCCGATCTGGTCGAGCGTGCGAAAGGCCATCAGATCAGCTTCCCGATGGCCCCTGCCGTGTCGACCATGCGGTTGGAGAAACCCCACTCATTGTCGTACCAACTCACCACCCGCACGAGCTTGCCATCGAGGACCGCGGTCTCGAGGCTGTCGACGGTGGACGACGCTGCATCGTGGTTGAGGTCGATCGACACCAGCGGCTCGTCGGTGAACGCCAATATGCCCTTCAGAGGCCCGCTTTCCGACGCCGCCTTGAGAATCGAATTGATTTCATCCTTCGTCGTGTCGCGTTTGGGCGTGAAGGTCAGGTCGACCAGGCTGACATTGGGCGTCGGCACGCGCACGGCCGATCCGTCGAGCTTGCCCTTCAGTTCGGGCAGCACCTCACCGACAGCGCGCGCGGCGCCCGTCGTTGTCGGAATAATCGACATGGCGGCAGCGCGGGCACGGCGCATGTCGGGGTGGATCTGGTCGAGGATCTTCTGGTCGTTGGTATAGGCGTGGATCGTCGTCATCAGCCCGCGCTCGATACCCACGCTGTCGTTCAGGACCTTGGCCACCGGCGCCAGGCAATTGGTCGTGCACGATGCGTTCGACACGATCATGTGCTCGGCGGTGAGCTTGTCATGGTTCACACCATAAACAACCGTCAGGTCCACGCCCTTGGCCGGTGCCGAAATCAGGACACGCTTGGCACCTGCATCAAGATGCTTTTGCGCCGACTCCCGATCGGTGAAAAACCCCGTGCATTCGAGGGCAATATCGATGCCGTTGGCCGCATGCGGCAAATTCGCCGGATCACGCTCCGCCGTTACATGAATGCGCTTGCCGTCAATGATGATGTCATTGCCCTCGGCCGTCACTGTGCCGGGATAAGCGCCGTGCACGCTGTCGCGCTTGAACAGCATCGCATTCGACTTGGCATCGGCGAGATCGTTGATCGCAACGAGTTCCAGCCCACAATCGGGCCGCTCGAGGATCGCGCGCGCAACCAGGCGCCCGATGCGTCCGAACCCGTTGATCGCAACTTTAACGGCCATGTCAGTTTCCTTGCAGTTCTTCGATGATTTGCGGCGCGATGGCATCAGCCGTCAGGCCGAAATGCTGGTAGAGGTCCGCGATCGGTGCCGATGCGCCATAAGTGTCGACGCCGAAGCACAAGCCGCCCTGGACATAGCGTTCCCAGCCCATGGTTGTTCCGGCCTCGATCGAAACCCTGAGCGGTCCTTGCGGCAGAATGTCGTCGCGATAGGCTTTGGGCTGACTGTCGAAGCGTTCCCAGCAGGGCATCGAAACGACGTCCGCCCCGATCCCGTGTTGCTCGAGCCGGTCGGCGACTGAAATCGCGATTTCGACTTCGGACCCTGTCGCGATGATAATCACGCGTCGCGCAGTGTTGGCGGCGCGCAGGCGATAGGCCCCGCGCGCCGACCAGTTTTCCGAAATATCGGTGCGCAGTTGCGGCAGATTCTGACGGCTGAGCGCCAGCAGCGCGGGACCCTCCGTCTTGCCAAGCGCCAACGCCCAGCATTCGGCAGTCTCGATGGTGTCGCACGGACGATAGACGTCAAGATTGGGCATGACCCGCAGCGACATCAACTGCTCCACCGGTTGGTGCGTCGGACCATCCTCGCCAAGACCGATCGAGTCATGGGTCATCACATAGGCAACGCGCGCACGCTGCAGCGCGGACATGCGGATCGCATTGCGGCAGTAATCGGCAAAGACCAAAAAGGTCCCGCCATAGGGGATCACGCCGCCGTGCAGCGCCATGCCGTTCATGGCCGCCGCCATGCCGAACTCGCGGATGCCGTAATAGATATAGCGTCCAGAATAATCTTCTTTCGTCAACGGTTTAGTTGCCGAAGTTCTCGTATTGTTTGAACCTGTAAGATCGGCCGATCCGCCGATTGTTTCGGGGATCATGTCATTGATCGCGCCGAGCGCCAGTTCGGACGCCTTGCGCGTCGCGACCTTTTGCGGTGCCGCAATCAGGCCTTCGAGATACGGCCTGAGCCAGGCGTCGCTCGTCTGGTCGCCGGCCATGCGGCGGTCGAGTTCGGGACCCTTGTCTGCCGCGGCAAGGCGGGCGTCCCAGCCCGCGCGTGCAGCGGCGCCGCGGCGTCCGGTTTCGCGCCAGGCGTCGAGGATCGGCTGCGGCACGACAAAGGGCTCGGCAGTCCAGCCGAGCTCGACCCGCGCGGCGGCAACTTCGGTTGCCCCAAGGGCGGCGCCATGGGTAGCCGAAGTGCCTTGCTTGTTCGGCGCGCCCTTGCCGATGATCGTGCGGCACGCGATGAGCGACGGGCGGGGATCGGCGCGCGCGGCGTCAATGGCCCGCGCAATATCTTGCGGGTCGTGGCCGTCGCATGCCTCGACGTGCCAGCCACTGGCGCGGTAGCGCGCCGGAATGTCTTCGCTCGACGACAGCGATACCGCGCCGTCGATCGTGATGCGGTTGTCGTCCCACAACACGATCATTCGCCCGAGGCCGAGGTGACCGGCCAGGCCGACCGCCTCATGATTAATCCCTTCCATCAGGCAACCGTCGCCTGCGATGACCCAGGTGCGGTGATCGACCAGATCATCACCAAAACCAGCGTTCAGATGTCGCTCTGCGATTGCCATGCCAACGGCCATGGCAAGTCCCTGGCCAAGCGGCCCGGTGGTGCATTCGACACCGGCCAGCTCGAAATTCTCTGGATGCCCGGCACAGGGGCTATGGAGCTGTCGAAAGCGCTTGATGTCGTCGATCGTCGGCGCGTCATATCCCGACAGATAGAGCAGGGCATAGATCAGCATCGAGCCGTGGCCGGCGGAGAGCACAAAGCGATCGCGGTCGTGCCAGCGAGGCGTTTGCGGATCAAATTTGAGATATTTTGTAAACAACAGCGTCGCGACGTCCGCCATGCCCATCGGCATGCCCGGGTGCCCGGAGTTCGCGGCCTCAACGGCGTCCATCGCAAGGGCGCGGATCGCGTTGGCCATCTGTTGCGGCGATGCGGTCATGCGGTATCCCTGCTGCGAGTCGCGCGGTCGCACGCGACGGACCGCCCCTTTGTCGCGGTCGCATGCGGGCGTCAACTTGGCGGCAGACGCGCTATCGCTTGCTCCCCGGTCGGGGCCTGCTATTTGATTGCATAGTTATGACAAATGAAATCGTTACTGCTCTCAATCGCATCGAGCGCGCGCTTGCGCGGATCGAACACGTCGCGACCTTACCCATCCCTGCCAAGCAGAGCGACGAAAGCGAGCGCCGTTATCAGCGCCTACGCACCCGTACCCAGGCGGCACTCGCCGAACTCGATTCCGTCATTGCCCGGGTCGCGCGAAGTGAGCACGTCTGATGGCCGAGGTTTCATTGCCGATTGGCGGACATAGCTACACCGTCGCCTGCCGCGATGGGGGCGAGGACCATTTGCGTACCCTGGCCGCGCGTGTCGATGCCAAGGTCGGAGAAGCCCGCGCAGCGGTCGGTTTGCCCGGCGAAACCCGGCAATTGCTTTTTGCGGCCCTGTTGTTGGCAGATGAGGCCAGCGAAGCCTTGCAAAGCCAAGGCTCGGCTCCGGCAGCTCCCGCTCTGCCCCAGATACCGACGCCGGATCCTGCGCTCGCGGGCACGCTGACGGCTATCGCTGCGCGCATGGAGTTGCTCGCCTATGCCCTTGAGCAAAGGGCGCAGACTTCCTAAGTGAGCAGGGACGGGCACTGCCCGGTACGAGCTCATCATATCCCTGAGGCTATTCATCAATCCTTGGGGGCTGTCCCTGCCCGGGCCCTGGCCTGAAGCACATGGTTCCCACCTGACGTACCGTGCGTCAGAGGATATCCGAGCAAACGGCCATGGTGGTCCCGTCACCCGGGCAATTGTGGCGATCATGACCAAGGCACGCATCCGCGCTGAAGCGAAAGAAAAGCGGCTGGCCCATGTTACAGGGCTTACCTCCGCCGAACGCTGTGTCGCCGCCGTCCTGCTGGCTGAACGCGTGGAAGCTCACCTCGGCGATTCGCGCATCGCCGCCATCTACCTGCCGATCGGGTCAGAGATCGACACCTTGCCCCTGATTGATCGACTGCATCTGCGCGGCCTTTCCATCGCCTTGCCACATGTGCCGTCACGCAAGGGGCCGATGCGATTCCTGGCCTGGTCGCCGGGCGCTCCGCTGCCCGGTGGGCCGATGGGGCTGCGCCAGCCCGCCGACGACGCCCGGGAAGTGCAACCCGACCTTATCCTGACGCCTTTGCTGGCCTTTGATGCCCGTCTTCACCGGCTTGGCTATGGCGCGGGCTTTTACGATCGCGCATTTGCAGCGCTGCCCGGCGCGCGGCGGGTAGGGCTGGCGTGGAGCATACAGCAGGTGCCTGCCATTGACGATGAGCGCTGGGACGTCGCCTTGCATGCCGTGGCCACAGAAAAGGACTGGATCGAACCATGACCGAGCCGTCGATTCGCAAGCCCCTTGGCATTCTCCTCATTCTTGGCATCGTTACGGTATGGGCGGTGATCATCGTGTCGCTGTCGCCGTGGATTTCGGCGACGCCCTGGCCGGTTCAGGCGATCATTTATCTGGTTGCAGGGATTATCTGGATTTTTCCCCTGGGGCCGGTGCTGCGCTGGATGGAGGGGTGATGCGGTGAGCCGCCCGCATGACGGCATTGCTGGCTTGAGCTTGCATTAGCTTTGGCCAAGCTGGGCCGTTGGCCGTTGGCCGTTGGCCGTTGGCCGTTGGCCGTTGGTCCTTGGCTGCGCGAGGCCGGCCGGGCTTGGGTCGTTCAATTTAGCTTTGCTAAATTGCGTCCTAAGCTGCGCCGTGGCGCGAGTGACGGGGCTCGAACCCGCGACCTCCGGCGTGACAGGCCGGCGCTCTAACCAACTGAGCTACACCCGCTCTCGAAGCGAGGCGCGGCGGATAGGCGAGGGCTGTGGAGGTGTCAAGGCGATCAGCGCGCGCCGCCAAATCCGCCGAGGCATGAGGCGATTTTCGGCCAAAGCGCAGCATTATGCGACGAACATGGTATTTTTCCCCAGATTTTTGCCGGTTCTTGCCCTGATGAGACGATGAAGCCGCGTTGACCGGTGGGGGCACGATGTTTGCGCACGACGATTTAACGTGATTGCGCGGGCCTACCCGTACGAAAGCTCTGGGCATCAAGGGCACGCTCACCGATGATGAGATCGCCCTGACCGGCGGCGCGACCAATCGCAGTGATCGCTGCAGTTTGAGCGGTCGCGCCGTCGATCGTGGCGGCGACCCGCCAAGGCCGCATCATGTCCGTGCTGCGCCAGCCGGGCGAGGGACAGGCCGCCGGTGGCACATTCCGCGGGTTTACGGCCAGCGAGCAAGCCGGGACCAAGACCGAGACGCTCAGTTAGGCGCGTCGGCCGGACGACAGCCGTTTCGTCTGGCTCGAAAAGCTGGAATTGAGGTCGGACGTGCGGCGCGGGGCGATTAAGGGGCTATGCGGGCAGCTCTGCGGGCGGCCCGGCCATTTTGCCATTCAAGGGCCGATATATCCATTTTGGTTAAAATGTGCTTGGCTTGCACGACAATGACGATGCCGACGCGCGCGCCATGCGGCAGGGGCCGGTCGAGCCGCCGCACTTTACCTTCGACCCGACGACGCGACAAGCGATGGGGCTGGGCAAGCGATAGCGCTCCCCTGGTTGCCCG
>JBMOGG010000181.1:0-6022 GCA_049318505.1 Sphingomonas sp.
AACGGGCAAGCCCCGCCATAGCGGGCAAACTGCAGACGCGTCGCCGAGTGCCGCTTGGTGATATTCCCAGCCAGATCGACCCGACAAAAAAAGAACGGAACACCCGCAGCCCCTGGACGCTGTAGCGTGGAAAGCCGGTGGCAAACCTGTTCGAAGCTGACGCCGAATTCATGGCCAAGGGCGTCCACATCATGCCGCAGGACACGCGCCGCCTCGCGAAACGCCGCATAGGGCATCAGCAAGGCGCCCGCAGCATAGTTTGAAAGCCCGACAGAGAGCAGCTTGCGGGCCTCGAGCGATTGCAACCCGGCCGCATCGACCTCCTCATCTATGATCGCGGCCATATCGAGCCGGACGAGTTGATGGGCTATCAGGAACAACTGGCTCTCCGGGGCCAGCGTGCGGCTGAGTTCGAGCGTCCGTGTGGCCGCATCAAAACGGCGCATCGCGGTCGCGCCGCCGATGCCTGACAGCCGGTGAACGGTCACGCCGAAACGTGCGCGCAGCGCCATCTCAAGGTTCTGTACCCAGATGGCGTCGCTCGCTTGCAGCTCGGCGGCCAGAGCCTCGGCATGCCGGTCGATGCGGTCCGAATAATTGCCCTCGGCGTGGAACCAGTCGCGCACCTCCTCCCAAGGCAGCGTTGCTGAAGTCGACACTTGCCGGTCAAGCGCATCGTCGAGGCTGCGCAGCTGTTCTTGTGAGCGGCGATAGGCGTTGTACGTCTCGACCAGCCGCCGTGCGAGGCGCGGCTGACGCAGCAGCGCCTTTTGAATTTCTTCGTCCGACAAATCCGGCCCCGGAATCGTGACGTCGCGTACCGCCGCTACCGTATCGATCAGCAAATTAGCGTCGTCGTCGGAAACAATATCGGCCCAATCAGCCGGAAACGCACGACTGAATGCGACAAGCACGGCGGCGGTCATCGGCCGGTCGTCGCTTTCGATTTGCGACAGGTAGCTGACCGAAATGCCAATATGATCGGCCATTGCGGACTGGCTGAGCTGCAGACGCACGCGCAAGTTTTTCGCCCGCGACCCTGCAAAAATACGTTTCCGGCTGTCCAGCTTGGCGCTCATATTTGCAAACCTAGTCTTTACAGTTTTACAAATCCACATTTGCGTCTGTCATGCAGTCCTGAAATGATAGATTTGAGGGAGCCAGCATGTCGAACGTCATTGAGCAACTCGAATACCGACGCGCCGAAGCGCGCCTTGGCGGCGGTCAGAAGCGTATCGACGCGCAGCACGCCAAGGGACGGCTGACCGCGCGCGAGCGGCTCGACGTGCTGCTCGACGAGGGGTCGTTCGAGGAACTCGACATGTTCGTCGAGCATAATTGCGCCGATTTCGGCATGGCCGACCAGAAGTTTCCGGGCGACGGCGTCGTGACCGGATCGGGCACCGTCAACGGTCGCCTCGTCTTCGTCTTCTCGCAGGACTTTACCGTGTTCGGCGGCAGCCTGTCCGAACGCCATGCGCAGAAAATCTGCAAGGTCATGGACATGGCGATGAAAGTCGGCGCGCCGGTTATCGGCCTCAATGACAGCGGCGGCGCGCGCATCCAGGAGGGTGTCGCCTCACTCGGCGGTTATGCCGAGGTGTTCCAGCGCAACGTGCTCGCCAGCGGTGTCGTGCCACAGCTCTCGCTCATCATGGGGCCATGTGCTGGAGGTGCAGTTTATTCACCTGCCATGACCGATTTTATCTTTATGGTGAAGGACAGTAGCTACATGTTCGTCACCGGCCCCGATGTGGTGAAGACCGTCACCAATGAAGTGGTCTCGCAGGAGGAACTCGGGGGTGCTGTGACGCACACCACGAAGTCGGGGGTCGCCGATGTGGCCTTCGACAATGATATTGAGGCGCTGCTCGCGGCCCGCGACTTCGTGGACTTTTTGCCCGAGAACAACCGGTCGCCGGTACCCGAGCGGCCGACGGCGGACGACTGGGACCGGATCGAGCCCAGCCTCGACACGATCATCCCCGACAGTGCCAACCAGCCGTACGACATGCACGAAGTTATCCGCAAAACCGTCGACGAAGGCGATTTCTTCGAACTGCAACCGTCGCATGCGGGAAACATCCTGATCGGCTTTGCGCGGATCGAGGGGCGCACCGTGGGCATAGTCGCCAACCAGCCAATGGTACTCGCCGGTTGCCTCGACATTAATTCGTCGAAGAAGGGCGCGCGGTTCGTGCGCTTTTGCGATGCGTTCGAGATTCCGATCGTGACCTTTGTCGACGTGCCGGGCTTTCTGCCGGGCGTCGCGCAGGAGCACAGCGGCATCATCAAGCACGGCGCCAAGCTGCTCTTTGCCTATGCTGAAGCGACGGTGCCCAAAATCACCGTGATCACGCGCAAGGCTTACGGCGGCGCATACGACGTTATGGCCTCCAAGCATCTGCGCGGTGATCTCAACTACGCCTGGCCCACCGCCGAAATCGCGGTGATGGGTGCCAAGGGCGCGGTCGAGATCATCTTCCGTGGCAAGACGCCCGAAGAAATCGCCGAGCGAACGGCCGAATATGAGGCGCGCTTTGCCAACCCGTTCGTGGCGGCGAGCAAGGGCTTCATCGACGAGGTCATCATGCCGCACTCGACCCGGCGGCGGGTGGCGTTGGGGCTGCGCAAACTGCGCAACAAGAGCCTCGAAAATCCCTGGAAGAAGCACGACAATATTCCGCTGTGAATAACGATGCTCTCTCTTGGCCGTGGCGGGGTCGCCGTTTTTTACATTGGCAATCGCGCGCGCTGTGCCTCGTGCGCGCGAGGCGGATAGCTCGGGCGAATGGAGATTTTGGAGACAAGGGTGTCGTTGTCCAGCAAGTTTTTCGGCGCACTGACGATCGAGGTCGACCCGATATCGAAATCAAGATGTTGCGCGCAGTCCCCTGGTTCGGATTTTTTTCGGGTTGGCGTTGGCGGTTCTTATGATCGGATTTTTGCAGATGAACCTTGGTCGCCGCAACCCCATCGGTGTCGCCACACCTTGCCACCTACGCCAGCGCCGCGCTTTGGCGCGACCGTTGCGCAAAATTAGCCTCCACATTATAATCATATGATAAGGAGTGCGACGATGCAGACCGGACGATGCAGACCGAACGTGTAACTTTCCTTACCAGCCGCGACGACAAGGCGGCGCTCGACGCCTATGCAGCACGCTGTGGCCAGTCGGTCGGCCATGTCGTGCGCGAAGCGACGGCGCGCTATATCGCCCAACCGCAAGGTCGCGACGACGAAGCAGAACTTGCGGCCTTGGTCGCCGAGCTCGCATGCGCAGTGCCAGATATGCGCGCAAGCCTTGAGCGCACGGCTAAGTTGATGGACGACACCGTTGCCAGCGTAGATCGGAAATTGCGCGCCGCGGGCCTTCGCAAATGAGTGCGCTCAGCGATGCCTTGCAGTGCATCAAACAAGTCCTGCTTTTGCAGGAACAGGTGCGACGACTGGAAACGGCAGGCGAACGTCAGAGCGCTGCGCTTGATCATCTGGCAGACGATCTGATCGCCCTCGACAAGCGGGTCATCCGCATCGAGACAATGATCGAAATGACAACCCGACAGTCGAACCAGCAGAGGATTGATTAATGAACCTCGGTCGCCTCAACCACATCGGTGTCGCCACGCCCTCGATCGACGCCAGCATCGCGCATTGGCGCGACGTGATGGGCGCAACAACCATCCATACGCCGTTCGACCTGCCCGCGCAGGGCGTCCGTGTGTGTTTCGTCGACACGCCCAACACCCAGATCGAGCTGATCGAGCCGCTGGGCGCCGACTCGCCCATCCATGGCTTCCTCGCCAAAAACCCACTCGGCGGGCAGCATCACGTCTGTTTCGAGGTCCCCGATATCAACACAGCCAAAGCCGAGTTCGAGGCGATGGGCAAAAAAGTGCTCGGCGCGCCGCGCATCGGCGCGCACGGGACGATGATCTTTTTTGTGCACCCCAAGGACATGGGCGGGATGCTGACCGAAATCATGGAAACACCAAAAGAAGCACACTAGACTGACGTTAACGTAAAGGGCAATTTTGCCGCACAGAGTCTGGAGGGGCTAACGCATGACCTACGAAATGATCCGCACCGCCCGCGACGGCGACGTTCTAATCCTGACGCTCAATCGACCCGAGCGCCTGAACGCCGCCGCGCCGCAAATGTTCGACGAAATCGGTATGGCGATTGACGATCTCGATGGTGCACGCGCGGTGCTGATCCATGGTGAGGGACGCGCCTTCTGCTCGGGCGCCGATCTTGCCGCGCGCGGCGACCGGGCTATCGGCGGTGGCGAGGGCGCGTTCCAGGCGCTGACGACGAGCTACAACCCCACCATGCTCAAACTCTCTCGGCTGCCCGTCCCGATTGTGACGGTGGTCAGCGGCCCGGCGGCGGGTATCGGGTGCAGCCTTGCGCTCGCGGCTGATTTCTGTCTCGCCGACGAAACCGGTTATTTTCTCCAGGCCTTCGTCAATATCGGCCTTGTGCCCGATGGCGGCGCATCGTGGATGTTGGCGCGACTCGTCGGCAAGGCCCGTGCGACCCAGATGATGCTGCTCGGCGAGCGCATCCACGCCCCGCAAGCCGCCGACTGGGGGCTGATTTACCGCTATGTGCCCGACGGCCGACTTATGAGCGAGGCGCTCGCCCTTGCGCACCGCCTCGCCGCTGGCCCGACGATGGCGCTCGGCCTCATGCGCCAGGGTCTCGCCGAGGCGCTCGATGGCGATTACGCCGCAGCCCTCCAGCGCGAGGCCGAAAACCAGCGGCGCGCGGGTGACAGCGCCGACGCGTTGGAAGGCGGCGTGAGCTTCCTCCAGAAGCGCAAGCCGGTTTTCAAGGGAGAATGATCCTTTACGACAGCCCCAATCCCGCGCCGAACCCTCGCCGCGTCCGGATATTTGCCGCAGAAAAAGGGATCGCCCTCGATCTCTACCCGGTGTCACTGCTCGCCCGCGAGCACAAAAACCCCGAACATCTGAAGCGCAATCCGATCGGCCAGACACCGGTGCTCGTTTTGGACGATGGGACCGCTATTTCCGAAAGCGTGGCGATCTGTCGGTACCTCGAGGCGCTCTACCCTGCGCCGCCATTGTTCGGCGCGACAGCGCTTCAGATCGGCGGAATCGAGATGTGGATCCGGCGGACCGAGTTCGTCCTTGGCGGGCCGGTACGTGCCTTTTGGGTGAACGCGCACCCGCTGACCGAAAAGGTGGTGCCGCTGCGCTTTCCCGATTTCGGCAAAGCCAATGCCGCGCAGGCGCTTGCCGCGATGGCCGTGTTCGACAGCGCACTCGGCACGGCACAATTCATTGCCGGCGACGTCTTTTCAATGGCCGATATCGTCCTGCTAACGGCCGTCGATTTTGCCGGGTTCATCGGCCTGACGATCCCGGATGACTTGACTAATCTGCGTCGCTGGCTCGAGGAAGTTTCGGCCCGCCCGAGCGCTATGGCCTGAGGATTGAGAATGACCAAAATTGGCATCGAAGAGTGGAACGCCGCCGCCGCAAAAGAGGTGAAGGGCAAGTCGCTCGACTGGGCGACGCCCGAGGGGTTCACGATCAAGCCGCTGTACACGGCTGAGGATGCAGGCGATCCAGGCCTGCCGGGCTTTGCGCCGTTCACACGCGGGGTGCGCGCCAGCATGTACGCCGGGCGCCCCTGGACGATCCGCCAATATGCCGGCTTCTCAACAGCCGAGGACAGCAACGCCTTTTACCGCCGCAACCTTGCTGCCGGACAAAAAGGCCTGAGCGTTGCCTTCGACCTCGCCACCCACCGCGGCTATGACAGCGACCACCCGCGCGTCGTCGGCGATGTCGGCAAGGCAGGCGTCGCGATCGACAGCGTCGAGGACATGAAGATCCTGTTCGACGGCATCCCGCTCGACCAGATGAGCGTCAGCATGACGATGAATGGTGCTGTGATCCCGATCCTCGCCTTTTTCATCGTCGCGGGCGAAGAACAGGGCGTCGCTCAGGAAAAGCTCGATGGCACCATCCAGAATGACATCCTCAAGGAG
>JBMOGG010000182.1:0-5948 GCA_049318505.1 Sphingomonas sp.
GGGGCCGATGACGCGCAGCGTGGCGGATGCCGCGCTGATGCTGCGGGTTATGGCGGGGTTCGATCCCAAGGATTCGACCTCCATCGACACGGAAGTTCCGGATTTCACCGCCGCCGTGGGGCAGAGCGTGAAGGGCCTGCGCATCGGCCTGCCGCGCGAATATCGCATCGACGGGATCAATCCCGAGGTCAACGCGTTGTGGGACAAGGGCGCGGCGATGCTGAAGGACGCGGGGGCCGAGGTGGTGGAAATTTCCCTGCCTCACACCAAATACGCGCTGCCGGTCTATTACATCATCGCGCCCGCCGAGGCGTCGTCGAATCTGGCGCGCTATGACGGCGTGCGTTACGGGCTTCGTGATCTGCCCGAAGGGGCGGGGCTGCAGGACATGTATGCCGCGACGCGCGCCGCCGGCTTCGGCCCTGAGGTGAAGCGGCGTATCCTGATCGGGACCTACGTTCTGTCGGCAGGGTTCTATGATGCGTATTTCACCCAGGCGTCGAAAGTGCGTAGCCTGATAGCGCGCGATTTCGACGAGGCGTGGAAGTCGTGCGACCTGCTGCTCACACCGACCGCGCCAAGTGCCGCCTTCGCGCTTGGTGAAAAGAGCGCGGACCCGCTGGCGATGTACCTCAACGATGTTTTCACGGTGCCGAGCTCGCTTGCCGGGCTGCCCGCCATGTCGGTCCCGGGCGGGCTCGATGCGCAAGGCCTGCCGCTCGGCCTGCAGGTCATCGGCAAGGCGCTGGACGAGCAGGGCGTCCTCAACGCCTGCCTCGCGATCGAGCACCGCGCAGGTTTTACGGCGCGGCCACAACGCTGGTGGTAAGACAAATCGGCCTCCGGTGACCGTTTCGCGCTTCCTCACGTGGGTCGCCGACAATCCCATTGCTGCCCTCCCGCTGGCCGTTGCCGCCATCGCGGAACGCGTAGCCTGGACGATGGCCGGGCATATGGCGATGCTCGATACCGAGCTGCGCAATGCTGCTATGCACTGGGCGACGACGGGCTGGATTGCCGACGCGTTTCGGGCAGGGAGCGGCCCGACCGCCCATGTCGGCGCACTGCCCGTCCTCATCCCTGGCACAATTATGCGAATCTTTGGCGTGGATACGCCCGCAACGACCTTCGCGCTCACCACGGTCAGCGCCCTGATCGTCGTCGCAACCGCGTTGGTGCTCAATCAGGCTTTCCGGCGTCTCGGGACTCCGGCGCTCGCGCGCGGCGGTGCTATCCTTCTCATCTGCCTGGCTCCCCTTCACGTGGAGATCGAATCGAGGTCGCTGCGGGTTTATGAAAATGGCACGGCGGCCTTGCTGCTTGGGCTCATGCTGCTCAGTGTCGTTCGTCTCGATCAGCGTGAAGCGATCGGCGTGCGCGACCTGTTCGGCCTGTCTGCTCTGGCCGCACTTATGATCGCGCTGTCCCCGGCGCTCGCGATCTGTGTGCTTGCCATGCTTGGCGCGCTGGCCCTGCGTCGGCTGAACTGGGCAGACCGGGCAAAGGCCGTCGCCTTGCTCGGCATGGCTATTTTCCTCACGACCTTGCCCTGGGCGCTCCGAAATCGCGAAGTCATGGGGGAGACGGTATGGACGCGCAGCAATTTCGGCCTAGAGTTTGCCATCGGGACCCATGCGGCGGCCGTCGATCCGGCCAACCCCGCCGCAGTCTATCTCGCCCGCCTTGCACAGGTGCATCCGCATGACAGCGAGACTGGGTACCGCGCCTTTCAAGCGGCAGGAGGCGAACTCGCTTATTCCCGTAAACTCGGCGACGAAACTTGGCGGTGGGTTGCGGCCCATCCGCTTCAGGCCATGCAAATCTGGTTGCGACATTTGGGCGAGTTCTATTTTCCACCGCTCTGGATGTGGCTCCACTCGGGCCTCCCGGATGCGACGACGCCGTTTCGGTGGATGATTGTCAATATCATCGCTGCAATGGCGCTCTATAGTCTGGGCGGGGCGCTGGTGCGAAGGCAATGGGTTTTCCTGTACCTCGTGCCACCGGTGGTGCTGATCGCGCTGCCCTATGTTTTCGCCCAACCTCTCGTGCGCTATCGCTACGTCATTGCCAGCTTGTTGATGTTTCTGGCGGCAGACGCGCTCGCCCGCCGACTTAACCGGTCGGCAACGGCTTTGAGCTAGCAGCGACTGGTATGACCCGGCTCGACCAACTCATCATGGTGCTGACCGATGTCCGCCATCTGGGACCAGGCTTTGGCTGGGCAGCATTGCGGCGCTGGCGTCGGCGCGCGCCCTTTGAGGTCGCACTTCGCGGGGTGGGCGAGGTCTGGGTGCGCGGCCGCGACAGCGACATCGATACGTTACGCCGCATCTTTGTGCATCGCGATTACGAGATCCCGTCAGAGCCCGTGCGCGATCGGATAATGGCGCGCTACGAGGCCATCGTTGCGGCCGGGAAGCGACCGGTGATCATCGACGCCGGCGCCAATATCGGCGGTGCGGCACTCTGGTTCGCGCGGCTTTATCCCGAAGCAATCACCCTGGCGGTCGAGCCGGACCCGACGACGTTGGACATGCTCCAGCGCAACGTAGCTGGCCGTGCAAATATCCGTGTCGTCCCGGTGGCGTTGGGCAGCGAGGCGGGGCAGGTCGAACTTGTGCCGGGTCACGCGTCCGATGCCACGCGCACGGTCCGTTCCGACACCGGCGTGCAGATAACGACGGTCGACGAGCTCGTCACCAGCGTTCCCAATGGTGTGCCTCTCATCGCCAAGATCGACATCGAGGGATTCGAAGCGGATCTTTTCGCGGCAAACACTGGCTGGATCGACGATTTCTTCGCCATCTTCATCGAGCTGCACGACTGGATGCTGCCCGGTCAGCGCAGCAGCGGCGCCTTCCAGTCGGCGATGGCTGCACGGAATGACTTTGAAATTTTTTTGAAGGGCGAAAACCTTATTTACGTGCGCCTTTAGCGCGAACCGGCTTGCCAGACGGGTGCGACAACGGCATCGGTCCCGCCATGGAACAGAGCAGCTTTCGCATCAAAGGGGCAACCGGCGACTGGGAAATCGTCGTCGGCCTCGAAGTCCACGCCCAGATCACCTCAAATGCCAAATTGTTTTCGGGCGCCTCAACAGCGTTCGGGGCGGAGCCGAACACGCAGGTATCGCTCGTCGATGCCGCGATGCCTGGCATGTTACCGGTACCCAATGAGGAATGCGTGAAGCAGGCCGTCCGCACCGGGCTTGCCATCGGTGCCGAAATCCACCGCTGGAGCCGGTTTGACCGCAAGAATTATTTCTACGCCGACCTGCCGCAGGGCTACCAGATCTCGCAGCTCTATCACCCGATCGTTGGTGAGGGCGCGATCACTGTCACGACGGACGAGGGCACCAAGACGATCGGTGTTGAGCGCATCCATATCGAACAGGATGCGGGCAAGCTGATGCACGACCAGCATCCCACCATGTCCTATGTCGATCTCAACCGGTCGGGCGTGGCGCTGATGGAAATCGTGTCGAAGCCCGACATGCGCAGCCCCGCCGAAGCCGGGGAATATGTCCGCAAGCTGCGCCAGCTCGTCCACTACATCGGCAGCTGCGATGGCAATATGGAACAAGGCTCGATGCGCGCTGACGTGAATGTGAGCGTGCGCAAAAGCGGCGAACCCTTTGGTACGCGGACCGAGACCAAAAACGTCAACTCGGTCCGCTTCATCCAGACCGTCGTCGAAATCGAGGCCAAGCGCCAGGTCGACGTGATCGAAAGCGGCGGCACCATCGTGCAGGAAACGCGACTATTTGATCCCGACAAGGGCGTGACCCGCAGCATGCGGTCAAAGGAAGACGCGCATGATTACCGCTATTTCCCCGATCCCGATTTGCTGCCTCTGGTGCTCACCGAGGAGTTCGTGGCTGAATGCGCCGCGAGTTTGCCCGAATTGCCCGACGCCAAGCGTTTGCGGTTCACCAATACCATGGGAATAACCCCCTATAACGCAGAAGTCCTGACCAACGACGTCGAGACGGCGCACTGGTTCGAGGCGCTGTTGGCACAGGGCGTCGAAGGAAAGACGGCGGCAAATTGGGTAACGGGCGAACTCTTTGGCGCACTCAACCGTCTGGGTCGCACGATCACCGACTCACCGGTCAGCCCCGCACTGGCCGCTGAACTGCTCAACCTCGTCGGCGACGGGACGCTGTCGGGCAGCATGGCCAAGACCGTCTTCGAAAAGATGCTGGAAACGGGCGAAGGGGCAGGTACCATCGTCGAGCGCGAGGGCCTGAAGCAGACCAACGACACCGGCGCAATCGACGCCGCCATCGCTGCCGTTCTCGCCGCCAACGCTGACAAAGTGGCAGAATACCGTGGTGGCAAGGAAGCGCTGTTCGGCTTTTTTGTCGGCCAGACGATGAAGGCGATGGCCGGCAAGGCGAATCCAAAACTGGTCAATGACCGGTTGCGGGCACTGCTGGCTTCTGCATAATCTGCCAAACTTACGTGCAGCGTCGGGCGTGTTCTCGGGGATATATGGGTCGCACGATTGTTCTTGCACTGGTGTGCGCCACTTTGGTCGCAGCGCCCGCCATCGCCGGGACCAAGGCCGTTACGGCTGCAGGATATGCCCTTCCCAAGGATAAGCCGGTCACCATCGTCCTCATGCGCCCCGACACCGATGTCGGGGAACTGGCCGCTGGCGGCGTGCCCCAACCCAATGCTGACTGGACCAAGGCCGCGCGCACCAATCTTGCCGAAGCGCTGAGAGCAGAGGCCGCCACCAAGAAGCTCGATCTGAAAGTCATCGACGACCAGTCAGGAGACGCGGGGCAGGTCGTTGCCGACTATACCGCACTGCACCAGGCGATTGCCGACGCCATCATCCAGCATAAATATTATGGGGCCAAGCTGCCGACCAAGAAGGACAAGTTCGACTGGACCATGGGGCCGGGCGCGCAAAAGCTGGGAGACCTCTCAGGCGGAAATTATGCGCTTTTCCTCTTTACGCGCGACAATTTTGCCAGCGCCAGTCGTAAGGGGATGCAGGTCGCTGGGATGCTCGGCTGTCTTGTCGGCTTTTGCGTCATCGTGAGCGGTGGTCAGCACGTCGCCTATGCGTCGCTCGTCGAGCTCTCGTCGGGCAATATCGTGTGGTTCAACATATTGCGCGGATCGAAGGGTGACGTCCGTGAAAAAGACGGCGCGAGCGGGATGGTGACAGCGATCATGGCGTCCATGCCGACACGGCCGGGTGATGCGCCGAAGCCGGATCAGGTCGCGGTGAAGTGAAACGGCTGTTGCCGCTGGCCTTGCTCGCCACGGCCGCCGCACCGCCGCCCGTCGTCGTTACCCCCGGTTACGTCCCGCAGGATGCCGACGAACGCGGTCTGTGGATGCAGGTCGACGAATATGAGCGGCAGTTCAAGACGTCAAACTTCGTCATGCGCGACGCGGCGCTCAATGCCTATGTGCGGCAGGTGTTCTGCAGGACGGTGGGCGCGGCCGAATGCAGGGACGTGCGGATCTACATCGTCCGCACACCCTATTTCAACGCGAGCATGGCGCCCAACGGGATGATGCAGGTCTGGTCTGGACTGTTTCTGCGTTGCCGCAACGAAGCGCAGTTCGCTGCTGTCTTGGGCCATGAGTACACGCACTACCGCAACCGCCATAGCGTCAAGCAATTCCGCGATATCAAGAACAAAACCAACGCGATCGGCTGGTTGTCGGTTATTCCGCTGGGCGGGATGGTGGCAGGCGGCATTGCGCTGGCGCAGCTCGGCATGATTGGATCGGTTTTTTCCAATTCGCGCGAGATGGAGCGCGAAGCGGACACCGGCGCGTTGCCGCTGATGGTGAAGGCGGGATATGATCCTTCCGCGGCGTCGAAAGTCTGGGGGCAGATCCTCGCCGAGGACGCCGCAACCGCCGCCGAGCGCAAACGCGCCAGGCGTCGCGAGGGCGGCATGTTCGCGACGCACCCGC
>JBMOGG010000183.1:0-5907 GCA_049318505.1 Sphingomonas sp.
GCGGATCGTCGTCGATGTTTATGAGCAGACATATGTAAAGCGGGCCGAGTAGACATGCTTGCCGTGGAAGACGCGATCAAGCTTCACTTTGGGTTGGGTCGCTAATGCCCTCCCATTCAGGTGTCATGACTGTCATGGACCGCGCGGCGCGCAAGGCGGCGGTCAAGCTGCGGCGCGATTTCAACGAGGTCCAGCAGTTACAGGTGAGCCGCAAGGGGCCGGCCGACTTCGTGTCGATGGCCGACAAGGCCGCCGAGGATATGCTGTACGAGGAACTGTCGCGCGCACGACCCGACTGGGGGTTCTTGGGCGAAGAGGGCGGCGAGCGCCCGGGCGACCCGAACAAGCCGCGCTGGATCGTCGATCCGCTCGATGGCACCACCAACTTTCTCCACGGCATGCCCCATTTCGCGATTTCGATCGCGGTCGAAGAGCCGATGGCGTCGGGCAAGCGCGAAATCACCTCGGGCCTTGTCTATCAGCCGCTGACCGACGAAGCCTTTTGGGCCGAGAAGGGCAAGGGTGCCTGGCTGACCGACCGACGCTTGCGCGTGTCGTCACGCCGCGACCTCGCCGATTGCGTCATTGCGACCGGCATCCCGTTCCTGGGGCATGGCGACTTTGCGCAGTGGAGCCGCATCTTCGGCGCGGTCGCGCCCGATGTTGCGGGCATCCGGCGGTTCGGCTCGGCAGCACTCGACCTTGCCTGGGTCGCGGCCGGTCGCTTCGACGGCTTCTGGGAAAGCGCGCTCCAGCCCTGGGACGTTGCGGCGGGCATCTTGCTCGTGCGTGAGGCCGGTGGCTTTATCACCGACTTTCGCGGCGGCGAGCGCATGATCGAGCGCAAGGAAGTGCTCGCCGGGAATGATCAGGTCCATTCCCGGCTGCACAAGGTGATCGCCGGGTCGCTGCGCTAGACCGGCCTTTGGCGGGTCAGTCGCCGATGTGCTTTTCAAATTCAGCCATGACGGCGGCTGAGAACTCAAGATTGTCCGCGAACAGCTTGGTCGAAACGCCGCCATCGTCCAGATCGACGTCCATTTCGATCCGCGCATTGCCGCTGTCGGAGATAGAGGCGCGCGCAAACCGCTTCTTCGAATTCCAGTCGTTCATCTGGCTGAGCGTGCGCTTGCGGCCGCTATACCTAGCGAAGACCTGGATGGTGAGGCAGTCGCCGTTCTTGGTGCAGCCCAAGAAGACGCAAAAAATTGCTGCCGCTCGCCGCGCTGTTGATCAGCGGGTCGCCCGTGCTGTCCTTGTCGAGCGACGCCTTGTACCCCGCATTCTGCATGGCCGAGACGATGCTTTGCGGACGTGTCGCCCTCACAGCTTCGGCCTGTGCACCCGTGGCCAGAGCCAGAGCGCCAAGTCCCGCCAGATCGTGGAGCTTCATCATTATCCCCGCTCGCCGACGGCACCGGCTTACCGGCTGCCCCTGCCGTTGAAAGCGCCCTTTTGGGGTATGTCAAAAGCGGGCACACTCACCTTGCACCGCAATATGCCCTGTCCTAAAGCGCCCTCGAAAGCGGGCACGCGCGCCCGCCGTCCGGAGTCGTGTACATGACGCAAGTCGCGGCGGGTTACCTGCCGATCCTGCTGTTTCTTGCCATTGCGCTCGTGATCAGCTGTGTGTTCGTGTTCGCGCCGATGGTCGCGCAGCGCTTCACTGGCGCCTACAAGCCGTCGGCGGAAAAACTGGCCGAATATGAATGCGGCTTCCCCGCTTTCGAGGACAGCCGTTCGCAATATGATGTTCGGTTTTACCTCGTCGCCATCCTGTTCATTGTCTTCGATCTCGAGGCGGCCTTCCTCTACCCATGGGCAGTCAGCCTGCAGCACACCGGCTGGGTGGGCTGGACGTCGATGATGGTTTTCCTCGCCGAACTGGCGCTTGGCCTGGCCTATGCCTGGAAGAAGGGAGCGCTCGAGTGGGAGTAGAACTCGCGCGGACCGCCGCTGCCGAGGGGCGGCTGATCATGCCAACCGATACCTTGTTCAGCGACATGCAGAGCGAACTCGACAACAAGGGTTTTCTCGTCGCCTCGACCGAGGATCTTTTCCATTGGGCACGCACCGGATCGCTCTGGTGGATGACGTTTGGTCTGGCGTGCTGTGCGGTCGAGATGATCCACGTCAACATGCCGCGTTACGACCTCGAACGCTTCGGCGTGGCGCCGCGCGCCAGTCCGCGCCAGAGCGATGTGATGATTGTGGCAGGGACGCTGTGCAACAAGATGGCCCCCGCGCTGCGCAAGGTCTATGATCAGATGTCGGACCCGAAATACGTCATCTCGATGGGGTCGTGCGCCAACGGCGGCGGCTATTACCACTATAGCTACAGCGTCGTGCGCGGCTGCGACCGAATCGTGCCGGTCGATATCTACGTGCCCGGCTGCCCGCCGACCGCAGAAGCGCTGCTCTATGGCATCATGCAGTTGCAGCGGAAAATCCGTCGTAGCGGGACGATTGAGCGATGAGGGGCTCGCGTTGATGAGTCCGGCACCCGCTTACACAACCAATGACGGTGTGATCGATGCGGCACGCAGCGCCTGCGGGGCAGCAATCCTCGACGCCTGGGACAAGGTCGGCGAGGTGACGCTGGTCGTCGCGCGCGATGACCTCGTTACCGCCATGACCACGCTGCGCGACGATCTGCATTACCAGCAGCTGATGGAAATTGCAGGCGTCGATTATCCCGAACGCCAAGAGCGGTTCGAGGTTGTCTACCACCTGCTGTCGGTCACCAAGAACCACCGCATCCGCGTCAAGGTATCGACCGATGAAGATCGGCCGGTGCCCAGCGTCACCGCCCTGTGGCCGGTCGCGGGCTGGCTCGAGCGCGAAGTGTTCGACATGTACGGGGTGCTGTTCAGCGGCAACAGCGACCTGCGGCGCATCCTGACGGACTATGGCTTCGTCGGCCATCCGCAGCGCAAGGACTTTCCGCTGACCGGCTTCACCGAACTGCGCTATTCCGACGAGGAAAAGCGCGTCGTGTACGAGCCGGTGAAACTCGCGCAGGATTTCCGCACCTTCGATTTCCTCAGTCCCTGGGAAGGCGCCGAATATGCGCTGCCCGGCGACGAGAAGGCTGCACTTCCCGAAGCCAAGGGCGCGCCGACGCCGCTGAGCGCCGACACGATCAAGCAGGCTGATGCCGCGCCCAAGCCTGCAGCCACGCCCGCAACATCCCCGCCGCCGCAAGCCAAGGTGACCGAAAAACCGTCAGACACAGGTGCCGGTGCCGCTGCCAACGAAGCGGCCAAGCCGGGGCGCGTGCGCACGCCCAAAACCGAGGCGCCCAAATGAGCCAGCTCGTCGCCGAGGTCGCCCCCACCACCAATGGGGAAGTGATCCAGAACTACACGATCAATTTCGGGCCGCAGCACCCGGCCGCGCACGGTGTGTTGCGCCTTGTCATGGAACTCGACGGCGAGATCGTCGAGCGCTGCGATCCGCATGTGGGTTTGCTCCACCGCGGCACCGAAAAGCTGATCGAGTATAAGACCTACCTTCAGGCGCTGCCCTATTTCGACCGCCTCGATTACTGCTCGCCGCTCTGCATGGAGCACAGCTACGTACTCGCGATCGAAAAACTCCTCGATCTCGAAGTGCCGCTACGCGCGCAGTACCTGCGCGTGTTCTTCGCCGAGCTGACCCGCATTTCGAACCACATGTTGAACCTTGGGTCGCACGTCATGGACGTCGGCGCGATGACGCCGAACCTGTGGATGTTCGAAATCCGCGAAGACTGCATGAACTTCTTCGAGCGCGCCTCGGGCGCGCGCATGCACGGTGCCTATTTCCGGCCCGGCGGCGTGCATCAGGACGTGCCGCTGAAGCTCCTGACCGATATCGCCGACTGGCTCGACACGCGGCTGCCGCGCCTGTTCGAGGATGCGATTTCGCTCGTCGCCGACAACCGCATCTTCAAACAGCGCAACGTCGACATCGGTGTCGTGACCAAGGATGATGCGCTGCGCTGGGGCTTTTCCGGGCCGATGATCCGCGGGTCGGGCATCGCCTGGGACCTGCGCAAGTCGCAGCCGTACGACGTTTACGCCAAGGTCGATTTCGACGTGCCCGTCGGCACGCGTGGCGACTGCTATGACCGGTTCATGTGCCGCGTCGAGGAAGTCCGCCAGTCGGCGCGGATCATGAAACAATGCCTGCAGGATATGCCCAACGGACCGATCCTGACCGACGACCGCAAGGTTGCACCCCCCAAGCGCGCCGACATGAAGCGGTCGATGGAAGCGATGATCCATCACTTCAAACTGTACACCGAAGGGTTCCACGTGCCCGCCGGCGAAGTCTATGTCGCGACCGAAAGCCCCAAGGGCGAATTCGGCGTCTACCTCGTCGCCGACGGCACCAACAAGCCCTACCGCTGCAAGATCCGCCCGACCGCGTTCAGTCATTTGCAGGCGATGGACTTCATGATGAAGGGCCACATGCTCGCGGATACGACGGCGGTGCTCGGCGCGATGGATATCGTGTTTGGGGAGTGCGACCGGTGAGCGTTACGCATTTGCCGATTCTGGTCTATCTGGCAGTCGCCTTGACTATCGCTCTGGTGGCGTTCGGATTGGCCCAGGTGCATCCGGGGGCGGGAATGCCTTTCGTAATTGTGGCGACAAGCGTCTGGACTGCCTCTGTGGCGTCGCGCCGGTGGACGAAGTAAATGGCTGACGCCGCCCCCATCCCCGACGAAGCCGAAACCCGTGCACGCTGGGGTGCGTTCGCATGGTCGCCTGCGAACGCCACCAAGGCCACCGAGATCATTGCGCGCTATCCGCCCGGACGTCAGCAATCAGCGGTGATGCCGCTGCTTGACCTCGCCCAGCGTCAGGTGGGCGCAGAGACGACCACGCAGGGCTGGCTGCCCGTGCCGGTGATCGAGTTCGTCGCCGCGCAGCTCGGCATGCCGTACATGCGCACGTATGAAGTCGCGAGTTTCTATACGATGTACAATCTCGCGCCCGTCGGCCGCTACCATGTGCAGGTGTGCGGGACGACGCCGTGCATGCTGCGCGGCTCCGACGACGTGCTCAGCGCGTGCGCGAACAAGGGCTTGTCAAAGGGGCATACGACGCCCGACGGCCTGTTCACGCTCACCGAAGTCGAATGCCTCGGTGCCTGCGCCAATGCGCCGATGGTGCAGATCAACGATGATAATTTCGAAGACCTGACCTACGACAGCATGACCGCGATCCTCGACAAGCTGGCGGCGGGCGAGACGGTGACGCCGGGCCCGCAGATCGCTCGGCAAGTCAGCTGCCCCGAGGGCGGGCCATTGACGCTTATGGAGATGGTCGGCGAAAATCACGATTACCGGAATGAATGGGCATGAGCGAGGATGTGGCAAAACTGACGCGCGTTTTCATGCGTCGGCTCGACGAGCGGCTTGACCGGCTGGAAAGCGATATTGGCGACATCAAACGCTGTGTGACAGCAACCGTAGAGCATCTGGCGTTGATGATGATGTCGATTGCAGGTGTTTATTCGCGCATGGACATGATCGACGCCCAGCTGGCGCGCGTCGGACGCCGCCTCGATCTAACGGATGCCAAATAATGCTCGCTGACAAGGATCGCATCTTCACGAACCTTTATGGTTTTCAGTCGTGGTCGCTCGACGCCGCGATGAAGCGTGGTGACTGGAGTGGTACCAAGGCGCTGATGGCTGCCGGGCAAGACGCAATCATCAACAGCGTCAAGGCGTCCGGCCTGCGCGGACGCGGCGGGGCAGGGTTCCCGACCGGCATGAAGTGGAGCTTCATGCCCAAGGAGCCCCGGCCTGACCGGCCCAACTTCCTCGTCATCAACGCCGACGAGTCCGAACCCGGTTCTTGCAAGGACCGCGAGATCATCCGCCACGATCCGCACAAGCTGATCGAGGGCGCGC
>JBMOGG010000184.1:0-5877 GCA_049318505.1 Sphingomonas sp.
TCTTTTCACCAGCCACCCGAGACGCCGGCCAAAAATCAGCTTCGCTGTTTCCTAGGCTGGCACGCCGAACAGGTCGTGGTCGTCGGCGTCCTCGATGAGCACCGGTATGATGTCGCCCTGCGCCAAGCCGACGGCATCGCGGAGGAAGACATTGCCGTCGATCTCCGGCGCGTCCGCCTGCGAGCGGCCAGTCGCGCCGCCCTCGGCGTCGACTTCGTCGATCATGACATCGAGCGTGCGGCCAACCTTGGCAGCGAGTTTCTCCGCGCTGATGCGGGCGGTGAGTTCCATCAGTCGCGCATAGCGTTCTTCCTTCACGTCTTCCGGCACCGGGTCGGGGAGCGCGTTGGCGGCGGCCCCCTCGACAGGCTCGAAGCGGAAGGCGCCGACCCGGTCGAGCCGGGCTTGGGTCAGCCAGTCCATCAGATACTGGAAATCGCTCTCGGTTTCGCCAGGGAAGCCAACGACGAAGGTCGAGCGGATAGCGATGTCGGGGCAGATCGCGCGCCAGCGGTGGATGCGTTCGAGCACCTTGGCTTCGTTCGCCGGGCGCTTCATCGCGCGGAGCACCGAGGGCGATGCGTGCTGGAAAGGGATGTCGAGATAGGGCGTCAGCAACCCTTCAGCCATCAGGGGGATGACCTGATCGACATGTGGGTAGGGGTAGACATAATGCAGGCGGACCCAGACCTTGTTGTCGGGTGTTCCCAGGCTTCCCAATTCGCGCGCGAGGTCGGTCATGTGCGCGCGGACTTCGCGGCCGTGCCAGTCGCGCGGCTGGTGCCCGATGTCGAGCCCATAGGCCGACGTGTCCTGCGAGATCACCAGCAGTTCGCGGGTGCCCGCAGCGACCAGCTTTTCGGCCTCGCGCAAGATGGCGTCGGGGCGGCGGCTGACAAGGTCGCCGCGGATGCTGGGGATGATGCAAAAGGCGCAGCGGTGGTTGCAGCCCTCTGAGATCTTCAGATAGCTGTAGTGGCGCGGCGTCAGCTTCAGCCCGCTGTCGGGGACAAGGTTGAGGAAGGCGCTGGGCGGCATCGGTGCCGCTTCGTGCACTGCCCCAACAACGGCTTCGTACTGATGGGCGCCGCTGATCGCGAGGACATTGGGGAAACGGGCGCGGATCATCGCGGCCTCGTTGCCGAGACAGCCCGTCACGATGACGCGGCCGTTTTCGGCCAGCGCCTCGCCAATGGCCTCGAGCGATTCCTCCTTGGCCGAATCGAGGAAGCCGCAGGTATTGACCAGCACGACGTCCGCGCCCGCATAGTCGGGGGACAGGCCGTAGCCGTCGGCGCGCAGCTTGGTCAGAATGCGCTCGCTGTCGACCAAAGCCTTGGGACAGCCAAGCGAAACCATGCCGACCTTGGGCGGAGTGGGAAGAAGTGTTGCCATGGGAGCGCGCGCCCATAGCCGAAGTGGGCGGGCTTGCCCAGAACCCAGTCTACCGGTTCTTAACCATGTGATCGTAAACGGGCAGGCTGAAGATCTTGTAAGCGAGCGTGACATGAACTGGCGAGGCATTTTAGGAATTTACGCGGGGCTGGCGATCGTCCTGTCCGGCGCTTGGTTCTGGGTGCAGTCGAGCGCGCTTTGGGCATTGGGCGTTGTCGCCGCTGGGCTGGTTGTCGCGGCCGTGAGCGTGACGCAGATCGTGATGAAGCTGCGGGGACCGCGTTCGACCGGCAGCAAGAGCGCAAAAGGCATCAAGCCGGCTCGTGCCGCGCGCGGCAAGGTCGCCTCCAACGCAGAGGATGCGCAAACCGACTCGGTGGCAAAAGCGCGAATGGCCATGATCGCCGAGCGTGCGACCGGCCGATTATCCGTGAACGACGCGCTCGCCAAAGCCTACAAGAACGGCAATGGTGTCGTATACGCAGAGACCGGGCAGGTGCCTGACTTCATCGAAGGCGACGCGGCCGGGCCGTCATCCGATGCCAACAGCGATGAACCGACCCCTTTTAACGCGAATGCCATTGGCCTGGCCGATGCAGCCCCTCGGTTAGATGCGGTTGAGATTTCTCCCGCGCCCGCGCCATTGGATGTGCCTGATCTGACCGCGACGCCGTTGTGGTCAGAAACGCTGGGCGCGCCTTTGGTGTCCAAGCGTATCGTTTCCGAAGCTTTGGCGCTTGAGCCCGAAAGCGAAGTTGAAATCGCATCCGCAATCGAGCGCGAAGTCGATGCCGAGCCCAAGTTGGTTTCGGTCGCAGGCAATGTGGCGGAAACAACCCTCACCTCCGAAAAAGAAATCTCCGCCGCCTTGCTGCCGCAGACGCCGAACCCCGCGGTGGCGCACGAAGCCGTCTCTGGAGCGCAAGCAGAGGCGACATTCGAAGCGGAGCCTGCTTCGTACGAAGCAGACCCGGTTGCACTGGTTGCCCGTAAGTCGGAAAAGAGTGGACCCGTCGCGCTGGACTCTCTCCCCGGCTTCCCCTGGACGGCACGCTTCATCGGAATCTGGGCGCGCGAAGTGCGCTTTGCCTGCCCGGATGATTTGCGCGGCGCCGTGATTCACTGGCAGCGGTGGGCCGACGGGCAGGCGGCGGGGTCGCCGGTGATCGAAGAAGTGGCGGCCGAATTCAACGCCATGCTGGACGTGTGGCGCGCGGGCGGAGCGGAAGTGCTTGGCTTGTCGAGCGATGACTGGACGGCCGGACAGCTGGCGGCGGAGGCGAGCGAGGACGCGGCGCTGGCCGCATTGTTGCCGGAGGTGCTGCGGGCGCCGAGCGTTGCGGCGTATTAGGCCATGAACTCATAAAATACCCCGACCTCTGAGCGTGAGTTGAATGGCGGGGATTGGGCCGGGCTGCGGCAGCGGCAAAGCACAACTGACGAGATTTCCGCTTTCGGCAGATTTGTTGGACAATCCGGAACGGCGGCTTAGAAAACTCGATATGCGGTATGCTGCCCTTCGGCGCGCAGATATGAGACGTCGGCTATGCGAATCCTCACCTATCAGGACCTTGGCTCGCACCGCTTGCAAAAGGCCATAGGCAGGGTCCGTTCGGCGATCGCTGCTGGAGATTTCCGAGCTGCTGCGCTCAAGAAGTTGGCGCCGACGCCTTATTGGCGAGCAAAGCTTGACGACAAGAGCCGGTTGATCCTGCAGTTCATTCACCACGGCGGCGAGACCGTCTGTTTGTTTCTCGAAATTATCGACAATCATGCCTATGACAAGTCGCGGTTCCTGCGTGGTGCGCGGGTCGATCCCGACAAGATCGAGCAGGCGCCCGATGTCACCGCGGCTGAGGTGTTGGCGCCCGATGCCGTCATGCCAGCTGCCCATTGCTTCCGACTGACCTGGCTCCATCCCATCCGCGATCAGTTCGTCCTGCTGGACAAGCCAATCATGTTCGATGACTTCCAGGAAGCGGTGCGGCTGCGGCCTGCGCCACTGGTGCTGCTCGGGCCGGCGGGGTCTGGCAAGACTGCTGTCACTCTAACCAAGCTGCGCGAGGCCAGCGGGCGGGTGCTTTACGTCACGCAATCTGCCTATCTCGCCCAGTCGGCGCGCGGGCTTTATGGCGCAAATGGTTATGAGAATGATCGCCAGGAGGTGGAATTTCTCAGCTATCGCGAGTTTCTCGAGACCATCAAGGTCCCGATCGGTACCGAAGTCCGCTTCGCCGATTTTGAGCCTTGGTTCCATCGCCACCGCGCCGCTTTGCGCGGCGATGTACAGCGAGCCGAAGCATTTGCCTTGTTCGAGGAGTTTCGCGGTGTGCTCGGCGCCAGACCAGATGCGCCACTCAGCCTTGACGACTATCAAGCCCTCGGGGTCCGGCAATCCTTGTTCTCAGCAGGGGAAGCTCGGGCAGCCATCCATGGGCTGTTTGGCCGCTACGTGGCCTGGCTGGACGAGAGCAGCTACTATGATCTTAATCTCGTCGCACATGCATGGCGCAATCTTGCCGAGCCGGCTTACGATTTCATCGTGATCGACGAGGTCCAGGATTTTACCAATGCCCAGCTTGCATTGATTCTTGCCACGCTGAAAAATCCGAAGAATTTTCTGCTGTGCGGCGACGCTCATCAGATCGTGCATCCGAATTTCTTTTCGTGGGCTGCGGTGCGTGCGTTGTTCTGGCAGGGTGCCGCTGTCGAGGATGTCGGATCAGGGCAGATCGCGGTACTTCGGGCCAATTTCCGCAATACCCAATCGGTAACCGACATCGCTAACCGCCTGCTGCGCATCAAACAGGCCCGCTTCGGATCAATCGACCGCGAGAGCAGTTTCCTGGTAGACTGCGCCTCGAGCGAGGCTGGGTCCGTTCAATTGCTGGGTGGCAAGGACACGACTCTGCGCGATCTGAATGCCCGGTCGCAAGCGTCGGTGCACCATGCCGTGATCGTGCTGCGCGACGAAGACAAGGCAGCAGCGCGGGAGCGTTTTCGTACGCCACTGATTTTTTCAGTGCATGAGGTCAAAGGGCTCGAATATCCGCATGTCATCCTGTTCAATCTGATCTCGGGCGCAAGAGCAAACTATGCCGAGATTTGCCGTGACGTCAGTCCGGCCGATCTTGCCAAGGACAATCTGGAATACCGCCGGGCGCGCGACAAGACCGACAAGTCGCTGGAAATCTACAAATTCTACGTCAACGCGCTCTATGTTGCGATGACCCGCGCGGTCGAGACATTGGTACTGGCGGAGTCGGATACGCGCCATCCGTTGCTGTCGCTGCTCAACCTCAGGGAGGACGCGCGCGGACTGACCGGCGTAACCCAGATATCGACCAAGCAGGAATGGGCGCTGGAAGCACGCAAACTGGAATTACAGGGCAAGCAAGAACAGGCCCGCTCGATCCGCGAAACCTTTTTCAAGTTCAAGTCGACGCCATGGCAGCCCTGGTCGGAGGCCGCTATCCGCGCGTCGGAGGCCCGCGCCCTGAACCCGAAGGACCCCTCGACAAAACTCAAACAGGCACTGATGGATTATGGGCTTTGGCACAGCCAGCCGAAGTTTATCGAAGACCTGGCTCATCAAGCGAATTTTTTCGCTGCCACCGCGATTTCGCGCCATGGTGTGGTTGAAAATCGGTCGAGGCACATGGCTTTTTGGAACCACGTCGATCGCCTGAAACGCCCAGATCGCGAAAATCCCGTTGCGAAGGCGATGAAGGCCCAAATGGGCCGGCTTTTACGGCCTTATTCGGAACGCGCGTTCAAGCCGGTGCTGGCTGAGTGCGATCTTTACGGTATCGATCACCGCGTTCCTTGTGGGGCGACCCCGCTAATGATGGCCGCCCGGGCCGGCAATCTGGCGCTGGCCGAAGCGCTGATCGAGCGCGGTGCCGACCTTACTGCGACCGACGAATATGGCCACACCGCTTGGATGGTCGCCTTGTGCCGGGCGGTTGCGGAGCCGGATTTCGCCGAACAAAGTCTTGGCCTGCTTTTCGACATTTTGTCTCCAGCCACGCTTGACGTTCAGACTGGCGGCCGGTTGGTCAAGCTCGAGCGCTATCAGGGTGAATATTGGCTGTTGAGCCTGATGCTGGCCGGCCTCAAAATCCAGGGCAGCGCAATGATCGACCGCAATTATTCAAGCTATCAATATTCTCGGGGCTTCTTTGCCGACAGCTTGATGGAGACGCTGGCCGCGCTGCCCGAACACCTCTGGCGCGCATCCCGCCGCAAACGCACCTATGTCAATGCAGTTTTGGCGCGCGCCGAAGTGGCCAGCAGCTATCGACCTGCCCGCAAACTCTGGGAGCGCTGGGGCAATGGCTACTATATGCCGGCCCGCGACATGCATCTTCGTCGCCGAAATGCGGAAGGGGACGATGCCTGGGTGCCGATCTCTGAGGCGCTGAACTTACCATGGGTGATCCGCGGTACGCGTCCCTTGCCCGGTTCGCTCCTGACAGCGAC
>JBMOGG010000185.1:0-5848 GCA_049318505.1 Sphingomonas sp.
TGTCGCTCGGCCTCCGAACATGGGCGCATCGGTTCTGATCAGAGAGTCTTGGTATTACACGATGAAGGTTCAATCCTTCCTGCGCTTCAAGGGGATTCCCTTCAAGTGGGTCAGCCGCAATCTGAAGAACGAGAAGGAGTATCAGGCCCACGCCAAGGTCCAGCTCATCCCGCTGCTGTTATTCCCCGATGGCGAGACAATGCAGGATTCAACGCCCATCCTCGAGCGGCTGGACCAGGACTTTCCCGAGCCCGCCATGCAGCCGGAGGATGGGGCGCTCTGGTTCCTCTCCTGCCTGTTCGAGGAGTTCAGCGACGAGTGGTGCAACAAGCTGATGTTCTTCCAGCGCTGGTTCTACGAGGCCGACGCCAAGGCGACCGGAAACCGCCTGGCGCGGGAACGCTTCGGCGGGGAATGGTGGTCTGCGATCGCGCGCCCGATTGCGGCGCGAATGATGGTGCGGCGCATGGTGCCGCGGCTGGTGTATTCGGGTGGCAACGCGACCAATATCCCGCAGCTGAAAGAGTCGTTCGAAAACCTCGTCGCCCTGCTGGAAGCGCATCTGCAGACGAGGCCCTACCTCATGGGTGCGCGCCCTTGCTTTGGCGACTTCGGCCTGTGGTGCAACCTCCACCAGGCCTGGACCGATCCGACCGCCAACGCCCATCTCGAAGCCCATGCGCCCGCGCTGGTCGCCTACATCAAGCGCATGCTGAACCCGTCGGTCGAAGGCGACTTCGAGACGCTTGAGGCGCTGAGGCCGACCCTCACGCCGATCATGGAACAGGAAATGGCGACCCGCTTCCTGCCCTGGATGGCGGCCAACAACCGCGCCGTCGAGGCCGGCGCGAAGGAGACAAGCCTGCAGATAAACGGCCAGCTCTTCCAGCAGAAGACGTTCAAGTATCAGGCGATGACGCTCGAAGAACTGCGGCGCAAGTTTGCCACCGTATCGGGCAATGCGGAACTCACGCGATTGCTGGACGAAACCGGGTGCCTGCCGTTTTTCCAGCCGGCGCTTGTTGCCGCCTGACGAGCGCAGATGCCGGACCCGACAGGAATAGCAGGAAGACAGGTGAGATGGGCAAGACGATCCTGATCACCGGTGCCGGCACGGGCATCGGCAAGGATACGGCGAAGGCGCTGCTGGCGCGGGGGCACATCGTCCATGCGACGACCTACGCGGAAGGCGAGGTCGCGCCGCTCCAGGCCGAGCTGGGCCCGGCTGCGCGAGTCTTCAAGCTGGACATCACCAGCGCCGAGGATCGCGCGAAGATCGAGGGGCTCGGTCTCGACGTTCTGGTCAACAATGCCGCGCAGGGCCTTTCGGGTTCGCTCGCCGAGGTCAGTATCGACCGGGTCCGGCGGCTTTTCGAGGTCAATTTGTTCGCCTCGCTGGAACTGACGCAGCTGGCGATCGCCGACATGATCGCGCGCGGCGGCGGAACGGTCATCTTCATGAGCTCGATCACCGGGCGCATCCCCGAGCCTTTCGCCATGCCCTACTCGATGACGAAGTTCGCCATCTCGGCCGCGGCAGCGGGCTTGCGCGACGAGATGAAGCTGCTGGGCAAGGGCATCCATGTCTCGGTGATCGAGCCGGGCCCGTATAATACGGGCTTCAACCAGAAACTGGTCGGCAGCCAGTTCGACATGATCGAGACGGAAGGCTCGCTTTTCTCGCCCGGGCAGATCGCGGCGCGGAAAAAGTCGACCGACCAACGCCTGCGATGGCTGGAAGTCGGATCGACCGATTCCATCGTGCGCAAGATCGTCAAGGCGGCCGAGGCAAGGAAGCCCAGGCTCCGCTATGTAGCACCATGGACCTTTGCGGTTCTGGTCCAGCTGTTGCGGATCCTCGGCACCTAGGATGGCGGCGCCCTATCGGGTCAGGGGCACCGATGTCTGCGGATTGAGATCGCCATTGGGGTCCTGTAAGATGCCGGCCGGGAAGGCGACCGAAACCACCGGGTCGGCCGTGTCAAGGCACAGCACATGGTTGTTGTCCGGGTCGTTCGCGTCCGCGAGCGCGACCGGGATGATGTCGCGGTCCACCCCGGCACTGTCGCGCACCTTGACCCGATAGAGCTGCCGCTCCGCATCGCCCGGCTCGTCTCCGCTCTTCAGGGAAACGCCGCCGGCCCAGGCGACCCTGATCGCCTGGCGGACGCCTTCGGCAGGGCAGGAGCTGCCCCGGGTTCGCCAATTGCCCAATCCCTTGTCGACAGCCGTATTCGACACAGGCTCTGCCATCACCAGTTCAGGGCCTGCCTCTAGCGGGACGACGCCGATGCTCGCGCCCCGGAAGTTTCGCGCTCGATCGATCGCGTGCAGGTTGCCGATGATCTTCACCTGCGCGGGCGGATCCCCCTTGGCATCACCGAATTCCCCGATCAGCAGCACGGTGCGCAGTTCTCCCGCATCGGTTGCCGGCAGAAGTGACACGCAGTGCATCTGGCCGGTCTTGCCGGCAGCTGTGGTGACCTCGAAGTCGCCAGCCTGCATGGTCGTGTGATCGATCTCCGACGAGAAGATGACCGGCATGCCATCCCGGCCGGCGGCACCCGGGCAAATGAGGTTGGCCACGCGGAACAGGCCGTTGTCGAGCCCGAAGAAGGCCGAGAGCAGCGTTGCCGTCTTGCCGCCTGCCTCACGGGGCAGCCCGCTGTCAGGCGTGGTATCCTTGAGTTCCCCGTTCGACGCGGCCGGCATGCGGAACCCGCAGGCCGAAAGCGAAAGGACAAGGCAGCAAGCCACAAGACCTGTCCGCAAACTGCCTTTGGGATAAGACCGATCCATTTCCTCAAGTCTCCTTTCCGCCCCATGAGAGAAGCGAATGTTTAAACGGAAGATCCAGGGGCAAGCCGCCCGCCGCGTGGGAAACTGGCTTGGGGCTCAAGCGACCACCCGGCGGAACAACGTGCGCAACAGCCGGTAGCCGACATAGAGCGTTGCCAAGAGCGCCATGAAGAAGCCGAGCAGATAGGGCCAGTATTTGTGCAGGGATTTGACCGCCAGATTGCGGGAAAGCTGCGCGAAGGCCGAATCTCCAGGTGCGAGCTCGAACACGCCGACCTTCTTGGCATAGGCTTCGTGGGCCGCCAGCATCTCCTCGAACAGCTCGGGGTTTGCGGCTGACAGATCCTGGGTCTCGCCCGGATCGACCGACAGGTCATAGAGCCGCCATTTTCTGTCGCCGAGCGGCGGCGCCAGGCGCGTGATCTTCCACTTGCCGCGATAAGTGGCGGCATTGCCGCTGACCTCGAACGCGAAATCCTCGTCATCGCCCCGGAAGGCCTTCGCCTGCCCGGACAATACGGGCATCGCGCTGTGGCCATAGAAGCTCTCCGCCGCGTAAGGCACTCCGGCTGCTTCGAGCAGTGTCGGCACCAGATCGGCGACATGGACGGGCGCGTCGACGATGCCCGACGCTGCGATGCCGGGCCCCGCGATGACGAGGGGCACCCGCAGCCCGCCTTCGCTGCTGTAGAATTTGTAGAGGTTGAGGGGCGCTGACGAGACCGAAGCCCATTCCGGGCCGATGGCCGTGAGGCTTCCCGGCTGGCCAAGATTTTCCTTGGACGTGTCGAAGCCGTCGATGCGCGTGATCGCATTGACAATCAGGCCGGTGAGACCGGTGAACTCGGTCATGGCGGCCTCCGCGCCATTGTCCGATGTCACGATGACGATGGTGTTGTCCAGTTGCCCCCTCTTCTTGAGATGCGCCAGCAGCCGGCCGATGTGGTAATCGGCCGCCGTCATCATCCCGGCGTTCACCTGCATTTCGCGGGCGGCTCTGGCCCGTTGCGCGGGCGTAAGGTCGGCCCAGACCCGGTGGGTCGCCGGCACTGGCGCCAGTTTGGTGGTCGGAGGTACGACGCCGGCGGCAATGCTCTGCTGCAGACGATCCGCGCGCATCTTGTCCCAGCCGGCGTCGAATGCACCGTTGTAGGCATCGATATCGGCCGTGGGTGCCTGCACCGGGATATGCAGCGCCTGGAGCGAGAGCAGGGCGAAGAACGGCCGTTCAGGGTCGCCCTCGTCGACATATTTGATCATCTTGTCGACAAGCGAGCGTGACGAATAGAAGTCCTTGGGTAGGATGATCGGCTTGCCGTCCTCGAACCAGTCAACCTTGTCATAGCCGGGCAGATAGGGGGTCATGTCGAAGTTGCTGCCGCCTGTCGCGTCCATCACGTAGGAGCGGTCGAAGCCGAAGCGGTTGGGCAGGTTCTTGCCGACTTCGCCAATCCCCCATTTGCCGGTCACATATGTCCGGTAGCCGGCGCCGGAGAGCAGCGTTGCAATGGTCTTCTGATCCGGGGCAAACCGCATCGAATAGCTGGGCAGCGCGCGCATTTCAGCATTCGCAACTTCCACCAGCGTGCCCATGCCGACCTGGTGGTTGTCCATGCCGGTGAGCAACATCGCCCGGCTTGGCCCGCAGAAAGGCGACGAGTGATAGCGCGACAGCTTCGCGCCGCTGCGAGCCAGGCCATCGATGACCGGCGTCCGCGTCACGCCGCCATAGGCACCGATATCGGTGAATCCCGCATCGTCGAGCAGCACCACCAATATGTTGGGACGCGCCGGCTGCGCCATAGCTGACGTCGCGCAGGAGGCAGCGACCACAAACGCGAGAAGGGCCGAATGTCCGCGCTTCTTCATAGGCCTCGCTCCTATAAACTTCCATTCCCGACCCGGGCGCACCGAAGAGCCGACACCTTCGGTACCCTATCGGGCTCTCGTCCAGCTGCTCGCTTTCCAACCTAAGTCGCCCAAGAATATGGGCATCGGAAGGCCGGCGAGCATAAACTGGTTTGTAATCTGGAAAATTCTGGCCAGTCTCCGCCATAATCCTGCAGCCGGCTTTGTAGAGAGGCAGATACGAGCGACGGAGTGGAGCAACCCGGAGCCTGGCATCGGCCAAGCGGAAGGGAGCGGCCGAAAGCGGACTGTCGGCTTGTTGGGGGTTATCTGTTCCTTGCAGCCGCTGAAATCTGCAGACATTTCATTTCTTTATAACGAGGCAACTTATGACGAGGCAGCAAGGCGCCGGTAAGGCATAGCTTTGTGACGAGGTGCCTCGCGGCAAAGACACTGACACAGCAAGAGCAAGCGCGAGTCACACGCCCGCAGCCCACTGCGTAAGGTGTGGCAAGGAATTGGTCGATTTCCAGCGCCTGTTTGCCAAGGGCTACTTGCTTGAAAGCGGGGACTGCATTCAGCCCGGTAGCGCGGAGCGCACCCTTACTGCTATTCAGCGCAGGCGCCAGGCAGGCTCCACGAGATCTTTGCCTACGAGAGCCGAAGTTTCTGCTGCCGGCAAGACCGCTCGCCGTAATCGCCAATCTTCCTCGATCGGAGGAACCGGAGCAAGAGGCGGCCTAGCCTTTGCGAGACAAAAGCAGCAATGCAGATATGCGTCTACATTTATGGAGCCGCGACATGAGCGTTACGATAGTTTCGAGCCGTGAGTTCAACCAGGATGCCAACGGTGCCAAGCGCGCTGTGCAGAACGGTCCGGTTTTCATCACCTACCGCGGTAGGCCGACGCACGTTCCTTTGACCATCGACGAATATCGTCGTCTGTCAGCGTCTGCGGCAGGTATCGTCGATCTGATCGGCATGACAGCAACCGAGGCGACCGAGTTTGAACCTCAAGCGCTGGTGGGCGAGTTGTGTCGGCCGGCTGAGCTTTCCTGATGTATTTGCTCGACACCAATATTGTCTCGGAGCCTCGAAAAGCGCCGTCCGATCGTGCCGATGTCAACGTCATCGCCTGGGCCGCCAGTGTGTCAATCGGCGTTCAAACGGGACCCACTTGAAGGGCATATCGGCGTGCAAA
>JBMOGG010000186.1:0-5789 GCA_049318505.1 Sphingomonas sp.
GCGGCAAGTACAAGCGCATGAAGTACAAGGGCATCGTCTGCGAAAAGTGCGGCGTTGAAGTCACCGTGTCGAAGGTCCGGCGTGAGCGCATGGGCCATATCGAACTCGCCGCCCCGGTTGCGCACATCTGGTTCCTGAAGTCGTTGCCGTCGCGCATTGGCATGCTGCTCGACATGCAGCTGAAGAACCTCGAGCGCGTGCTGTATTTCGAGCAGTATGTCGTCATCGAACCCGGCCTGACGCCGATGAAGAAGTTCGACCTCCTCACCGAGGACGAACTGCTCACCGCCCAGGACGAATATGGTGAAGACGGTTTCGTCGCCGGCATCGGCGCCGAAGCCATCCGCCGCCTGCTCGAGGAAATGGACCTTGAAGGCGAAATGGTTGCACTGCGCGAAGACCTCGCCACGACCAAGTCGGAGCTGAAGCCCAAGAAGATCATCAAGCGCATGAAGGTCGTCGAGTCCTTCATCGAATCGGGTAACAAGCCCGAATGGATGATCATGACCGTCGTCCCGGTCATCCCGCCCGAGCTGCGCCCGCTGGTGCCGCTCGATGGTGGCCGGTTTGCGACGTCGGATCTCAACGATCTCTATCGCCGCGTCATCAACCGCAACAACCGCCTGAAGCGCCTGATCGAACTGCGCGCGCCGGACATCATCGTGCGCAACGAAAAGCGCATGCTGCAGGAAGCTGTCGATGCGCTGTTCGACAACGGCCGCCGCGGCCGGACGATCACCGGTGCCAACAAGCGTCCGCTGAAATCGCTGTCTGACATGCTGAAGGGCAAGCAGGGCCGTTTCCGCCAGAACCTTCTCGGCAAGCGCGTCGATTATTCGGGCCGTTCGGTAATCGTGACCGGGCCGGAATTGAAGCTGCACCAGTGCGGCCTGCCCAAGAAGATGGCGCTCGAGCTGTTCAAGCCGTTCATCTACTCGCGTCTCGATGCCAAGGGTCTGTCGATGACCCTCAAGCAGGCGAAGAAGTGGGTTGAAAAGGAGCGCAAGGAAGTCTGGGACATCCTGGATGAAGTCATCCGCGAGCATCCCGTGCTGCTCAACCGCGCGCCGACGCTGCACCGTTTGGGCATCCAGGCGTTCGAACCCGTGCTGATCGAGGGCAAGGCCATCCAGCTGCACCCGCTGGTCTGTTCGGCCTTCAACGCCGATTTCGATGGCGATCAGATGGCCGTCCACGTCCCGCTGTCGCTGGAAGCGCAGCTGGAAGCGCGCGTGCTGATGATGTCGACCAACAACATCCTGTCCCCCGCCAACGGCAAGCCGATCATCGTGCCGTCGCAGGATATGGTGCTGGGGCTTTATTACCTGTCGATGGAAGCCAATGGCGAACCCGGCCAGGGCATGGCCTTTGCCAACATGGCCGAAGTCCACCAGGCGCTGCATGCCAAGGTCGTCACGCTGCACTCCAAGATCCGCGCTCGCGTCGAAACGACGGACGAGAACGGCAAGATGGTGCTGCGCCGTGTCGAAACCACGCCGGGCCGGATGCTGCTCGGCGAAACGCTGCCGAAGTCGTCGAAGGTCCCTTACGAGACCATCAACCGCCTTCTCACCAAGAAGGAAATCGCCGACGTCATCGATACCGTCTATCGCCACACCGGCCAGAAGGAGACCGTGCTGTTCGCCGATGCGATCATGTCGCTGGGCTTCCGCCACGCCTTCCAGGCCGGCATTTCGTTCGGCAAGGACGACATGGTCATCCCCGCTGCCAAGGTGAAGCTGGTTGCCGATACCAAGGGCGCCGTGAAGGATTTCGAGCAGCAGTATCAGGACGGCCTCATCACCCAGGGTGAAAAGTACAACAAGGTCGTCGATGCCTGGGCAAAGTGCGGCGATCTCGTCGCCAACGAGATGATGAAGGAAATTTCGGCCAAGAAGCAGGATGCCGATGGCCGCGATCTGCCTATCAACTCGGTCTACATGATGGCGCATTCGGGTGCCCGCGGTTCGCAGGCACAGATGAAGCAGCTTGCCGGCATGCGCGGCCTGATGGCCAAGCCGTCGGGCGAGATCATCGAAACGCCGATCATCTCCAACTTCAAGGAAGGCCTGACCGTCCTTGAATATTTCAACTCGACCCACGGCGCCCGCAAGGGTCTGGCCGATACCGCGCTGAAGACCGCCAACTCGGGCTATCTGACGCGGCGTCTGGTCGATGTGTCGCAGGATTGCGTCGTCATCGAACAGGACTGCAAGACCGAACGCGGCATGATCATGAAGGCCATCGTCGAAGGCGGCAACACCATCGTGTCACTGGGTGAACGCATCCTCGGCCGTACCGTGTTGCAGGACATTGTCGACGCCAAGACCGGTGAAGTCCTGGCCCCGGCCGGTTTCCTGCTCAGCGAAGCCGATGTCGTGCGGATCGAAGCCGCCGCCGTGCCGGAAGTGAAGATCCGCTCGCCGCTGCTGTGCGAGACCAAGCTTGGCGTTTGCGCCACCTGCTATGGCCGCGATCTGGCCCGCGGGACGCCGGTCAACATCGGGGAAGCGGTTGGCGTCATCGCAGCCCAGTCGATCGGTGAACCGGGCACGCAGTTGACGATGCGCACCTTCCACATCGGCGGCGCTGCGCAGGTCAGCGAGCAATCGACCCTCGATTCGCCCGTCGATGGCACCATCGAGTTCCGCGCCATGTCGACGATTGCCGACAGCCGCGGCCGCAACATCTCGATGGCGCGCAACGGCGAACTGGTACTGCGCGATGCCGAAGGGCGTGAACGCTCGATCCACCGCATTCCTTACGGTGCGACCGTCGCGCACCTGGAGGGCGCCAAGGTGTCCAAGGGTGATCGTCTCGCCGAATGGGATCCGTACACCCTGCCGGTGATCACCGAAAAGTCGGGCAAGGTGAAGTATCAGGACTTGGTCGAAGGCGTTTCGATGTCTGAAAACGTCGATGAAGCCACCGGCATCACCCAGAAGGTTGTGCAGGACTGGCGCGCCATCAACAAGAAGGACGACCTGCGCCCGCGCATCACCCTGCTTGACGAAGGTTCGGGCGAAACCGCGCGTTACCTGCTCGCCGTCGATGCCATTCTGTCCGTCAATGACGGCCAGGAAGTCTTTGCCGGCGACGTGGTCGCCCGTATTCCCAAGGAAGCCGCCAAGACGCGCGACATCACCGGCGGTCTGCCGCGCGTTGCCGAGCTGTTCGAAGCACGCATTCCCAAGGACAATGCGATCATCGCGCGCATCAACGGCCGCGTCGAGTTCGGCAAGGACTACAAGACCAAGCGCCGCATCTCGATCCGTCCCGAAGATGGCGGCGAACTCGCCGAATATCTGGTGCCCAAGGGCAAGCATGTCTCGGTGCAGGAAGGCGATTATGTCCGCCGCGGCGATTACCTGATCGACGGCAACCCCAACCCGCACGACATCCTTGAAGTGCTGGGCATCGAACCGCTCGCCGAATATCTCTGCACCGAAGTCCAGGAGGTCTATCGTCTCCAGGGCGTGCGCATCAACGATAAGCACATCGAAACGATCGTGCGCCAGATGCTGCAGAAGGTGGAGATCACCAAATCGGGCGATACGACGCTGCTGGTGGGCGAACAGGTCGATCGCGAGGAAATGGACGCCGACAACGCCAAGCTGGGCAAGAACCAGGAGCGCGCCGAAGGCAAGCCGATCCTGCTTGGCATCACCAAGGCCTCGCTCCAGACCAAGAGCTTCATCTCGGCCGCATCGTTCCAGGAAACGACGCGCGTCCTGACCGAAGCCGCTGTTCAGGGCAAGATCGACACGCTGCAGGGGCTGAAGGAAAACGTCATCGTCGGCCGGCTCATCCCGGCCGGCACCGGCGCCGGCATGGCGCGCCTGCGCGTCGCCGCCAACAGCCGCGATGCGGCCTTGCGCGCCGCCCAGGCGTCAAAGGTCAAGGCCGAAGCCCCGGTCGCGATCCCGGCCCCGGCCGAGACCAGCGCCGAAGGCTGAGGCGATCGACCCAAGTGCTGAAAAGGCCCCGCCGGAGCAATCCGGCGGGGTTTTTTTGCCTACCGGTTTCTGAGCGGCAGGCGAGCCGACGCCCCCTGCCCGCCGCGCCTTCGCCGCATGTCGGTCACAATGCTCGGGCATAGCGAAATTCAAGATGCTCAAGGATTCCCCCGTGGCGACTGCCTTCAAGCTGCCGGTCTACGACGACAATGTGGCGCCCGTCGCCCGCCCGGCGCGGCCGCTGCGCATCGCCATGTTCTCGGGCAATTACAATTATGTTCGCGATGGTGCCAACCAGGCGCTGAACCGCCTCGTTGCCTATCTCGAATCGCAGGGCAATGTCGTGCGGGTGTTTTCGCCGACCACCGACACACCGGCATTTCCCCCCGCCGGCACGTTGATATCGGTGCCGTCGATCGGTTTTCCGGGCCGCCCGGAATACCGCGTCGCACGCCCGCTGCCGGCGTCCCTCAAGCGCGACATTCGTGCCTTTGCACCCGACATCATCCACCTCTCCGCCCCCGATCCGCTCGGCCATTCCGCCAAAAAGCTCGGCCGCGCGCTCGGCGTTCCGGTTGTCGCGTCGGTGCACACCCGCTTTGAAACCTATCTCGAATTCTACGGCCTGGGCTGGGTCCGCCCGATCGGCGAAGCCATTTTGCGCAACTTCTACGCCGGCCTTGATGAAGTGTTCGTCACATCGCAGGGCTTTGGCGACGTGCTGCGTGATCAGAAACTGATCGGTCATTCGGCGGTGTGGAGCCGCGGCGTCGACAAGTTGCGCTTCAACCCGGCCAAACGCTCGCTGGCCTGGCGGCGCGGCCTCGGCATTGCCGACAGCGAGGTCGTCATCGGCTTTGTCGGTCGGCTGGTGCTCGAAAAGGGCCTAGACATCATTGCCGCGATTACCGCCGAGTTGCAGCGGCGCGGCGTCGCGCACAAGTTGCTCGTGGTTGGCGACGGCCCGGCACGATCGCGCTTCGAGGCGCAGGTGCCCGGCGCCATCTTCACCGGCTTTCTCGACGGCGAAACGCTCGCCACCGCCTATGCCAGCATCGACATGTTGCTCAACCCGTCGACGACCGAAACCTTCGGCAACATCAATCTCGAAGCCAACGCCAGCGGCGTGCCTGTCGTCGCCGCCATCGCCACCGGCAGCAACTGCCTGATCGACGATGGCGTCAACGGCCGGCTGGTCGCCCATGATGACGTCGCCGGTTTTGCTGATGCACTCACGCAGTATCTGACCGACCCGCAGGCCCGTGCCGCCGCCGGCGTGAAAGGCCTGGAACAGGCGCGTCGCTATGATTGGGACAGCATCAACGACGCCGTGTTGCGCCGTTATCGCGAATTGATCGCCCGCTGATTTGAACTCTGCGCAACAAGTGCCTATATGGGTCTTGTCGGGCTTTCGGCCCGTCTATGGCGATAAAGTGTGTCGTGAAATAGATGCAGCGGACCCGGGGGCAGTACCCGGCGACTCCACCATATATCCCCCGGTTGTCGCGGGATGTGCGGGGTCGAACCAGGATCGACGTGTGTTCAAAGACGATATTTTTGCCCGGCCTGAATGAGCCGTTAAACCGTTCAAAACACCTAAATGCCAACGACAACGAGGCATTCGCAATCGCAGCGTAACATGAAATCCTCCGGGATTTAGTTACACTGGCCGAAAGCGCGGTACGGGCCACACCGGGCAACAGAAGTGGAAACCGGCGGTCAGGGGAGCGACCGAGCAACAGAAGGCTCCCCATTTTTTCGTCTGGACCCTTCTGGGGCCTAGGACGTGTTGACAAAGGGGATTCCCAACAGCGTCCGATTCTGATTCAAGGT
>JBMOGG010000187.1:0-5785 GCA_049318505.1 Sphingomonas sp.
CGTTGACGGGCCTAAAGAGTGTATGATGACAGGGACAGCCCCGCAGGTCGGGATCATTATGGGCAGCCAGTCCGACTGGGATACGATGCGGGCTGCAGCGGACGTGCTTGCCGACCTCGGCGTCGCGCACGAGGTGCGGATTGTCTCAGCCCACCGCACGCCCGATCGCCTGGTCGACTATGCCAAAGGCGCTGCAGGCCGCGGCCTTCAGGTCATCATTGCTGGTGCGGGCGGCGCCGCGCATCTTCCTGGCATGGCGGCCTCGATGACGGCGTTGCCGGTACTGGGCGTGCCAGTGGCGTCTGCTGCTCTGAACGGCATGGATAGCCTGCTCTCGATCGTACAAATGCCAGGCGGCATCCCGGTCGGAACGCTGGCGATTGGCAAAGCGGGCGCGATCAACGCCGGGCTGCTCGCCGCCTCCATCCTCGCGCTTTCCGATCCTCCCCTGGCGGCACGGCTGGCCGCCTGGCGCCAGGCAAAGACCGACGCTGTGGGCGACGCGCCGCAATGAAGGCCCTGGCCCCGGGATCGACAATCGGCGTTATCGGGGGTGGCCAGCTGGGACGCATGCTGGCCATGGCGGCAGCGCAACTCGGCTACCGTGTTCATGTCCTCGACCCGGATCCCGAATGCTGCGCTGGGGAAGTTGCAGCAAAGCTGATTGTCGGCGACTATGCGGATCAGGCGGCACTGGCACGGTTCGCTGCCGAAATCGATGTGGCCACCTATGAGTTCGAGAATGTCGATGCGACGCCGCTTGAGGTGATCGAAGCGCAAGTCGCTGTTTTTCCACCCCTCTCTGCATTGCGTATTGCCCAGGACCGCGCGCTGGAAAAGACCTATGCGGCGCAGCATGGGGGAGTGCCCGCGCAATGGGCGGCGATTGGCGATCGTGCAGCATTAGACCCAGCATTGCTGTCGGTGGGAACGCCGGCAATCCTCAAGACAACGCGCTTCGGCTATGATGGCAAGGGGCAGGTACGTATTGCCTCAGCCGCCGATGGTGACGCCGCCTGGACGGCGATCGACGGGGGGCCGGCCATTATCGAGGCAATGGTACGTTTTGAACATGAATTCTCCGTCCTGATCGTGCGTGGGCAGGATGGGACGACCGCGATCTGGGAATCGGCCGAGAATGTTCACGTGAACGGCATTTTGTCGACGTCGACGGTGCCGCCACACGCCAAGGTCGCCACGCAATTGCCTGAAGCCCGGGCGCTGGCGGTGCGGATTGCCGACGCATTGGGCTATGTCGGCGTCCTTGCCATCGAATTCTTTGCCAGTGACCAAGGACCGGTGTTCAACGAAATGGCGCCGCGCGTGCACAACAGCGGGCACTGGACGATCGAGGGCGCCTTCACCTCTCAGTTCGAGAACCATATTCGCGCGGTCTGCGGGCTGCCGCTCGGCGATACGGCGCTGGTGACGTCCGGCGTCGAAATGACAAACCTGATCGGCGATGATGTGGCGGCCTGGCCCGAATTGATGGCGGAACGCGGCACGCATGTGCATCTCTATGGCAAGGGGGAAGCCCGCGCCGGCCGCAAGATGGGACATGTCACGCGGCTGCGCTGAGCGGCCCGGAGGCGAAGTCTTCGCGCGTGATCTGATAGATGACATGTTCGGTCGGTACGCCGGCCATCACCGACACGTCGGTCCGCCCGGTCAGCCGTGCCCCGATTTTCTCGATGGCCCGGCGCGAGCGTATATTGCTTGCGCCGATGCGGAAGGTGACACTGTCGAGCGTCTGAAGCGCGTGCCCTAACATCAACCGCTTCACGTCGCGGTTGACGCCACCGCCCCAATGCGCACGGGCAACATAACTCGCGCCGATCTCTACGCTGTTTGTCGCGGGATCGACTTCCCAGTAGCGCGACGCGCCGACCACAGTTCCGGTGGCACGCTCGACCGTCGTCAGCGAACCGCCAGACGCCAGATTGGCCCCGAAATAGGCGCGGAAGACCGGCTCCTTGAAGCGATCCCATGCCGGATGGACCTCCCACATCAGCGGGTCGGCCGCGATCGCCCAGTGCACTGCCCAATCGTCAGGGCGCGTCGGCCGAAGCACGACGCGGTCCCCGACGAGGATGGGCTGCCGGTCGAAGGCCTCAGGCAGCGCGCGTACCACTAAGCGGCGAGGTGCCGAACATGCCGGCCTTGACGCCGCCGGTGATCGTATCGCCGTCGACCGTCGCTTCGCATTCGAGCAGCATCGGCATCGGCACCTTCATGTCCATGGTCCAGGTGATCTTGTTTTCGCCATCGAACTTGCCGTTGTCGCAGGACAGGCCTCCCATGGCACCGGTATTGTCACCGCTCCACGTCCCGTCACCATTGTCGATCACGGTCATCACCGACTTTTGTTCGCCAAGGGGCGACTTGACGACGCAGTCCCATTTGCCCGTTGCATTCGACATTACTCTTCTCCTTGTTGGCCGTGCGCTTATTTGGCGGTCGGCAGTTGGACAGTTTCGAGGGGAAACCCCAGCTTTTCGAGTTGTGGTTTCACTTTGGCGGCATCGCCGACGACCACAATCGAAAACTTGCCGATATCAATGGCCGAGCGCGCGGCGCGGTCGAGTTCGGCGGCCGTCATCGAGCGGTATTTGTCCGCCAGCGTCGTATAATAATCATCCGGTCGGCCGAGCTGCACGATCTGCATCAGCCCACCCATAACGGCCGCCGAGGTTTCGAAGCTGCCGGGCAGTTGACGGATGCTGCCATTGGCAGTGCGCGTCAACTCCGCGGGCGTCACCCCCTTGCTCGTCAGGAATGCCGTCACATCGTCGATCAACGCCTGCACCGATTCGCCGGTACGGTCCGACTGGACCGGCGCACTGATCACGTAGGGAACACGATTTTCGAAGCCCCGCACCGACGAGCTGACGCCGTACGACCAGCCTTTGGTTTCGCGCAGGTCCATGTTGAGCCGCGACAGAAACGCGCCACCCAGCACATCATTGGCCTGGTCTAACAGGATGCGTGACGGGTCCTTGCCGGTCATGCTGAGAACCTGCCCTGCCAGGATAACCGACTGTGGCGACCCTGGCCGGTCGGCGAGATAGATTTTCGTTGCCGCAGGCGCAGGGACCGTCACCGAAAAGTCCTTTTTCGGGCGCGCCATGCGGTTGGCGGGCCAATTGCCGAAGCGTGCCTCGAGCAGCGGCTTGATCTGCGCCATGGTCGTGTCGCCGACGACGAAGATCGCTGCATTGTCGGGGACCAGCCAGTTCCGCTGGAACCACACGACATCATCGCGGGTCAGGCCGTTGACCGTCGCGACCGTGCCCGTCCCGCCAAAGGGGCGGCCATAGGGATAGGCCTCACCATAGAGCTTGGCTGGCAGGATTGTGTTCGCAATGCCCGCCGGCTGGCTCAGCGACGCAGCAATGCGCGCGAGCTGCTCGTTGCGCAGTCGCTCGACTTCTTTGGGATCGAATGCCGGGTTGCGGACGACATCGGCCAGAAGATCGAGCGAGGGCGAGAGGTTTGCTGTCAGGGCGTACAGGCCGACCTGGCTGCGGTCGAGAGTGCCGCCCGATGAGAGCGTCGCGCCCAGCCGCTCCTGCGTCTCGGCAATCTGCGTCGAATTGAGCGACGTCGTCCCCTCGTCGAGCAGCGACATCGTCAGCGACTGCAGGCCCAGCTGCTCCTTGGGATCGGCGGCCGAGCCCGCGTCGAAGCCGACAGATACCCGGACAACGGGGATTTCCGAACGGCGCGCGAAATAGACCGGAATGCCATTGGTAAGCGTCGCGCGCTCGATGCCGGGGAAGGCGAGAGCGGGAAAAGCGCCGGGCGGCGGCGCGGCGCGGGTCGGCTTTGCCGGGACAGCGACAGCAGCGGCGGGACTGGCAGCGGCGGGACTGGCAGCAGCTGGTTTTACCGCTGTTGTCGGCAGATCGCCCGTGATCGCAAGCGTGGCAGGCGACGTGTCACGGTCGCCGGGTTCGACGGTCAGCCGGAGCACCGGGCGCGACATCCATTTTCGCGCCGCAGCCTTAACCTTGGCCGGTGTCATCGCCGCCAGCGCGGCCAGATCCTTTTTGTACTTGGCCGGGTCGCCCGAATAGACGAGCCCCTCGGCGAGCGCCACCGCCTTGCCGCCGAACCCGCCGACCGATTCGAAACCGCCGATCGTGCCCGCGATAAAGCGTGTCGCGACGCGACGTACTTCGTCGGCGGTAGGACCAACCTTCAGGAATTGCGCGACGACCTCGTCCAGCCGCCGGGCAACGAGCGCAGGGTCGGTGCCCGGCTTGACGTCGGCGGTGACCGACAGCTCTCCGATCTGTTCGAACGACTGCACCCCGGCGCTGACGTTCACTGCAATCGCTTCATTGCGGACCAGCGCATTATCGAGGCGGCTCGAAGACAGTCCGCCGAGCACGCTTGCGGCGACTTCGAGCGCCGTCGTGTCCTTGCCATTCACACCCTCGACCGACCAGTAGCGCTGGATGCGGGTGTAAGGGACACGGTCCTTGAGGACGATGGCCTTGGCCGCACTCAGCGTCGGCACGGTCGACCTTATGCGGGTAAGCGCCGGCCCGCGCGGAATGCCGCCGAACCATTTTTCAACAAGGGGTTTTGCCGTTGCAACGTCAATGTCGCCGGCCAGCACGAGCACGGCGTTGTCGGGGCCGTATTTTGCGCGAAACCAGTTCTTGACCTGCTCAAGCGAGGCGGCACTCAGGTCGGCCATCGATCCGATCGTGCTGTGACGATAGGGATGCCCCTCTGGCAAAAGCGCGTTGGCAACATAATAGTCGGTAAGCCCGAACGGCTGGTTATCGCCCTGGCGCTTTTCGTTCTGGACGACGCCAATCTGGTTATCGAGTTTTTCCTGCGTCACCGCGCCGAGGAGGTGGCCCATGCGGTCCGATTCGAGGAACAGGGCCGTCTCGAGCGCGGGCGTGGGTACGGTCTGGAAATAGTTCGTCCGGTCGAACCAGGTCGTACCGTTGTAATCAGTCGCGCCGATCTGCTGCAGCGGCTCGAAGAAATCGCCGGGCGAGTTTTCCGACCCGTTGAACATCAGATGTTCAAAGAGATGCGCAAAGCCCGTCTGGCCCTTGGGCTCGTCCTTCGAGCCGACGTGGTAATAGATCGACGTCGCAACCACAGGGGCCTTGCGATCGGTATGAACAAGCACGCGCAGGCCATTGGCGAGCGTGAACTGTTCATAGGGGATGTCCACTTTCGCCACGAGCGCTGACACGGGGGCCGGCGCGTCGGCCGCCCAGGCAGGCACGGCAAGGGCGAGAGCCAGGGCAAAACTGGTCGGGCGGATCATCGGAAGCTTCCTCGAATAAAACTTGTTCTAACGGTGTCTTAGCAGGCAGATTCGGTCATGCAATCAGGGTCGATACGCATGTTTTGCGTGCGCGATGATGTCGCCCCGGTCGAAATGGACAGGTTTGAATTTACGCGCCTCGAACAAGGCCATCTGGTCGATATAGTGCGGCGAGTCAGGGCGCGTCGTCGCCGCTCCATAGGGCTGGATCGAGCGGGATTCGACCTTGCCTGCCTTGTCCCAGGTAACGAGCATGACGAAGCTGTCGCCGTGCTTCACGCGCATCCGGCCGTCGGGCAGCGGTTCCCAGCTCGTGGCCGCGCGCAGCGTGTCGGTGCCACCATTGGCGGGCAAATCGACCGTGCCGCGCCGTAGCCGCTGCAGCTCGCTGAGCGGCATATCGAGCCGGCCGAACCCCTTCATAAGGCTGTCGACAACTTCGCGTAGCTTTGCTTTGGCATCGGGCAGCGGCTCGCAGTGATAAGCGGC
>JBMOGG010000188.1:0-5721 GCA_049318505.1 Sphingomonas sp.
GCACCGACGGATGAGGGGAGTGGGCTATGATGACCTCGCGACTTTTGTTGGGGACGACCGCAGTGGCGGCCTTAGCAGTGGCGTTACCTGCGCGCGCGCAAACTGCGGCTGCCGCGCCCGCTGCCAACGAGACCGAAATCATCGTAACAGCGCAGCGCCGCAGCGAATCGCTGCAGCAGGTGCCGATCTCGATCACAGCGCTTTCCGGCAAGACGCTCAACGATGCAGGGATCCAGGATACCGAGCGGCTCTCGACCCTGACGCCGGGTCTGCTCGTACAGCGCTCGGTCGTCGGCAAGATCAGCATCCGCGGAGTCGGCAACGAGAACTATACCATCGCGGGTGATCCTGGTGTCGCGGTGCATTCTGACGGCGTCTATGTCGCGCGCGCAGCGGCGGGGCTGTTCGACCTGTTCGATGTCGAGCGTGTCGAAGTACTGCGCGGACCGCAGGGCACGCTTTATGGTCGCAATGCGACCGGCGGCGTAATCAACGTTCTACCCAACCGTCCGTCCGACAAGTTCGAAGGTCGCGTTGCGGGCGAATATGGCAACTACAATGCATACCGGGTCGATGCGATGATCAATGCGCCGGTAGGTCAAGGGTTAGCCTTTCGCCTCGCGGGGCTCAGGACCGCGCGCGACGGCTACACGACCAATACCAATGCCGCGGCGCGCGCGCGGGGCTTTGGCGACCTTGACAGCAAGGACGTCTGGGCTGTGCGTGGTCAGCTTGGCACGACGGGCGGCGGCCCGCTCGAAGCACGATTGAATGTCGAGTATCTCGGCGACAATTCCAATCTGCCGCCATACAAATATCTCAACCGTCCCAATGCCTTGCCGACCGCCGACTTCGGCGGTGGCGCAACGGCGTTTCAGCCGCAGAACCTCCGCGTCGTCAATCAGGGCTTCGAACTGGCAATTCCAGGCACGACGCGCGGCGTGGGTACTGACGAGGATGTGTTCAAATCGACACAGCTGGGCGTCGCACTGCACCTCAAATATGATTTTGGCGGTGTAAGCGCATCTTCGATCACCGGCTATCGCAAGACCAAGTTCAACTGGTTGAACGATGGCGATGGCTCGGATGTTTTCTACGTAAATTATATTCAGCAGGATGACAGCGACCAGTTCAGTCAGGAACTGCAACTCACGGGCGGCAGTGACAAGCTCGAATGGTTGCTGGGCGGCTACTACTTCAACGAAAAGGGATCGAGCTTCATCGCCCTGCCCTTCACATTCGGCGCCAATCTGCCATTCTATATTCGGATCGACGGCACTGCTAAGACCGACGCGATCGCCGGCTTTGGCGAGTTGCGCTGGAAGCCAACCGAGCGGCTCAAAATTACGCTCGGTGCGCGCTACAGCCATGAAAACCGCAAGGCGAAATATCGGTACGAAATAAATTTCGGTCCGCCGGTCACAGTCGTGAATCAGGATTTATCAGCCGATTTCAATGCGTTCACGCCACGTCTCGTCTTGAACTACGCGGCCACCGACAATGTGAACCTTTACGCATCGGCGACGCGCGGATTCAAATCGGGCGGCTTCAATCTGCTGGCAATACAGCCGGGCTTCGCGCCCGAAAAGGTGTGGACCTACGAAGGCGGTATCAAATCGCAATTTGCCGACCGCCGTGTCACGCTCAACGCCAACATCTTCTTTTCGAAATATGATGATATTCAGGTGGGGCAGATCGTCAATCTGTCGTCAGTGCTGACCAATGCGGCAAAGGCAACGTTGAAGGGGGCCGAAATCGAGTTTTCAGCACGGCCGACCGACGCGTTCGATCTTGGGGCGACCATCGCTTATCTCGACGCCAAATACGATAACTTCTGTACCGGCGATCCCACCCGGCCAACCGCCCCGGTCAGTCCGGGATGTACCGCGGCAAACCCCATTCAGCTGGCCGGCAATCGCTTCCCCCGTGCGCCCGAATGGACGCTGACCGGTACAGCGGCCTACACCATCCCCCTAGCCAGAGGCGGGCTAACGCTGCGCGGCGACATCCGCTATCAGTCGAAGACCTTCTTTACGCAGTTCAATCGCCCGCTGATTTCGCAGGAGGGCTATACGGTCGTGAACGGACGATTGACTTACACCGCAGAGGGTGGGCGCTATTCCGTTGGCGGGTTTGTCAACAATTTGTTTGACAAGAATTATTTCACCGAAGTGCTCGAATCGGGTGCCTTTAACCCGCAACTGGTCGGGCAAGGCTATGTTGCACCGCCACGGACCTATGGCCTCACAGCGGCGGTGAAGTTCTGATGCCGTATCATTTTCTGAGCGATGGCGTGCCGCTCTGGTACGAAGAGCGTGGCACCGGAAAGCCCTTGGTCCTGCTTCAGGGACTGCAATTCGCGGCGAGCTATTTCTGGCAGAAGAATATTGACACGCTCGCCGCATCCAACCGCGTGATCATGGTCGATCTGCGCGGGCAAGGGCTGTCGGGCAAGCCCAATGGCGATCATAGTGTCAAGCGCAACGCCGCTGATCTCGATGCGTTTCTTGGCGCTCTTGGCGTTACCGATGCGATGCTATTTGGCGTCGCATTCGGGGGCATTGTCGCGCTGCAATATCTGAAGGATTTCGGGCCTGGCCGTTTGCGCGCGATCGGCCTGTGCGAAATGTCGCCGCGCATCATGTCGGCGCCGGGCTGGGAGCATCCGACTTTTGGTGATTTTCCAGAGGAAGCGGCGCTGGGCTATGGCGATGGCGTCCGTGCCGATCGTTCGGTGCTAGATGGCTTCATGTTCGCGGCCTTTGCCGATCCGCTTGATTCCGATACGCTGGCGGCGATGTAGGCGCAGATGTTCCTGACGCCGACCGAGACGCTGGCGGCGATCATCGACGACATGGTCAAGCCAGATTTCCGCGACTTTCTGGCGCAAGTGACCTTGCCAGCGCTGCTCGTTTATGGCCGCAGGAACAATCCGGTCATGCCCGGACGTGTGGGATTATGGATGGCAGAGCAGATGCCCAGTGCCGAGCTGCTGGAGCTCGTCGGTGGTGGTCACAGCATATTCTGGGAAGACCCTGACGAATTCAATGCGGCACTCGTAGACTTTACAGCGCGGCATTGACCGATGAGCGCTGCGCCTGCCTTCCTGACACTGAAGACCAGCGGTGGCGAGCAGGGCTGGGCCGACGCTATCGCCAATGCGCGGGGGGATGTGCTGGCTGCATCACCTGCCAGCGCCGTCACCCCGTTGGAGCCAGGCACGCACCATTCGGGTATTGTGATTGCGCGCTTTGCCTTTGCTGAAGATCGCGATGCATTTTGGGTCTCAGCAGCCGCGCACGCCGATGCTGATCCCCACCTCATCGCGCTCGCGACGACGGGCATTCCATGGGAAGGCTGGCCAGGTGATTTGGTCCCCACCATCGCGACCGTCGATGTGCCTGATGCGGGTGCACCGCGCGTCTTCATGGTGATCGAGGGCTCCGGTACTGATCAGGTCCGCATGGACCGTTATCGCGATATTATCCTGCCGATGATGCGTGAACGTGGCAGCTATTATGTTGCGTTCGAACTTGGCGGCAACGTGAAGGTCCTGAAAGGCGCGTGGAGCGAAGGTATTTTCGCGATTTCGCGCTGGCCCAGTCGTGCGCATGCCGAGGACTTCTGGTTTTGCGACCAATATCAAAAGATCGCAGTGCCGATCCGCACCGGCGTAGGTCGCTTTGATGTACAAATCGTCGAAGGCCTGATGGCCTGAAGGAGATCAGGATGGACCGCGAAACTGCAATCGGCATTTACCGGACAATGGCCCGCATCGCGGCGACCGATGCGCGCATCGTACAGGGACTGTCGGCGGGCGCGCTGCAGTTTCAATATTATCCCTGTGGCGGGCAGGAGGCGATCCCGGCCGCTATTGCGCCCTTGCTGACGACCGAGGACAAGGCAGTCGTCACCTATCGCTGCATCCACGACATCGTGGCGAAAGGCACACCGATCCGCGAGATCATGGCCGAAATCTACGGTCGTGAGACCGGCACGTCGAAGGGCAAAGGCGGGCCTATGCACCTTTCGGACCCGCATAACGGAATGATGGTAACGACCGGCATTGTCGGCGCGGGTGCGCCCATTGCGGCGGGCATTGCGCTGGGCGAACAGCTTAAGGGATCGGGTCGCGTCGTGACCTGCAGCTTCGGCGATGGCGCCGCCAATATTGGTGCGGTGCACGAAGCCTTGAACATCGCCGCGCTTTGGAAGCTGCCGGTAGTTTATGTCTGCCAAAACAATCTCTACGCCGAATACACTTCTTATGCGGATTCGACTGCGAGCGTCGATATCGCAAGCCGCGCCGCCGCCTACGGCATGCCGGGCGAAAAGGTCGATGGCACCGATCCGTTTGCTGTCCATGAAGCGGCGGCACGCGCCATTGCCCGTGCGCGAAATGGCGAAGGGCCGACTCTGCTCGAATGCGTTGCTCATCGGTTGCAGGGCCATGCCTTTGGCTCCGAAGAAGCGCATATGGATGCTGATGCGCTGGCGGCGGCGCGCGCGGCCAACCCGGTCAAAGCCTATCGCCAGCGGTTGATCGATCTCGGCCATGCTGACGGCGCAGCGCTCGATGCGATTGATGCGGAGGTCGCCGCCGAAATCGAAGACGCGCAGGCATTTGCTGATTCATCGCAGGCACCACCCGCAAGCGAACTGACCACTGACATTTTTGCCAGCGTCGCGGACCTTCCCGGCGCTGATCGTTCTGGCGTGGCCGACGTGCCGTTACTGGCTGCCAACGGCCGCAAGATGATGTTCGGCCAGGCAATCAACGAGGCACTCGACGTCGCCATGGGACGCGACAAGACGGTCATTCTGCTGGGCGAGGACATCCACGACCCGGCAGGCGGAATCGTCAAGGCGACCTCTGGCCTATCGACCAAATACGGACGCGACCGCGTACGCGCGACGCCAATATCCGAACAGGCAATTGTCGGCGCGGCGACGGGCGCGAGCCTGCTCGGTTTCAAGCCGGTCGCTGAGATCATGATCATCGATTTCGCGATGGTCTGCATGGACCAGATCGCGAACCACGCCGCCAAGCTGCGTTACATGTCGGGCGGACGAACAAGTGTGCCGATCACATTGCGCATGCTGACCGCCGGCAATGTCGGCAGCTTTGGCGCGCAGCATTCGCAATCGCTTGAGGCATGGTTTGCACACATGCCGGGACTGAAGATGGTCGCACCCAGCAACGCCGCTGACGCCAAGGGCATGTTGCTGTCGTGCATCGACGACCCTGATCCTTGTATCTTCCTCGAGGCGATGCGCTGCTACTTCGTGCCAGGCGAAGTTCCGGAGGGGCATTATACCGTGCCGCTGGGCAAGGCAGCGATTGCGCGACCCGGCACCGACATCACGATCATATCCTATAGCTGGGCAATGCAGGAAGCACTGGCGGCAGCGGCCCAGCTTGCCGAACAGGGGATTGAAGCGGAGGTCGTCGACCTGCGCTCATTGGTGCCGCTCGACATGGCAACCGTTCTGGCTTCGATTGCAAAGACCGGACGCGCGATGATCGTCCACACCGCGGTCGAGTTTGGGGGTTTCGGTGCCGAGCTTGCCGCACAGATCCAAGAAGCCGCATGGGGGCGGCTAAAGGCGCCGGTCGGACGTGTCGGCGCACTATACACTCCGGTCCCCTTCGCGCAGAATCTGGAGGCGATGCACTTCCCCGATGCGGCGCGGATTGCTGCGAAAGCTGTTGCGCTGATG
>JBMOGG010000189.1:0-5688 GCA_049318505.1 Sphingomonas sp.
TGATCTGGTCCGGCGTGTAATCATCCGGCGCAGTCAATCGATACTTTCCGCTTGGCGTCGTGATCTCATACGTCGCCATCAGTCAATCCTTTGCAAGCTAAGACCGGGCGGAAGGTTCTTGAACTCCATGCGTGGCGCTTCCTGTCCGCGCTTCTGCAACTGCGTGGCGTATTGCTCGGCGTAAGCTTGTTCGCGAAGCCGCTGGAACGTCTGCAACGTGCTCCGAAGCTCAACCAGCCTTTGCCGTAGCTGCCCCGCCGTCTGCGCCTGCTCAAGGTTGCCGAACACTGATTGCAAAGCCTGCAACTCCTGAACCGCGATGGCGCCGAGCGCGCCGCCGGTCGGCGAGTTGGCCCGCATGTCCTGAAGCTTATCGAAGCCGATATTGGCCTTGATCGTCTGAATATCCTTGGCAACGTCCGTTGCTTCGGTGCCGGGCAGCATGCCGAGCGCCGTGCCAAGCATGCCGGCCGTGTAACCATTGATCCGGCCAAGCGTTTGGTCGACCGTGTTGAGGACAATGCGTTGCCCTTGCGACACAGCGCGCAATGTCGCGCTAGCCTTGGGAAACGTCGTCTCGAGTTCACCGGCATCTCTACCGACAACCTTTGCGGCTTCCCCGCCCTGGATCTGCGGCGCGACGTTGCGAACCGGCGCCCCCGTCGCGTTGCTGACCAGTTCGTCGCCGATTTGCGTCACGCCCTTCGCCGGCGCCAATGCGGCCCCGCCTGCCTCAACTGGCTCTATCTTGCGTTGACCGTTCGAGCCGAATTGGATGGTGTAAAACTTGCCGTCCTGTCCTTGGAACACAGAGCCCGATTTGCCGTATTCGGCCGCTTGCCCAGACGCATCACGCAGTGCTTTGGCCGCCTGCGCTCGGTACAAATCGACTTGAGCTTGTGACTTCTGCCGCTCGAGGGGGTCTTGATAACCTCGAGCCTGCGCAATGATGAGCTTGGCACCGCCCCGGTGGTCGTTCGGGTCGACGCCATATTGCGAAAGCGCCGTTTTCCACCGCGGGTCTGAACTGACAAGCCGCTGCCATTGCGTGGCCGCCCGCGCTTGGTCGGGATCGTCCATGATGGTCTGCGCGATGCCGGCCGCCGCCGTCTTGAACTTTTCGAGCTTCGCGTCGGCGCGATCCGCCTGCGTAGCGGAAAACTGCTGCCGCTGCATGTCGAGTTGTTCGTTGCGGAACTGATTTTCGACGCCCTGCTGTTTCACCTTAATCCCGGTGTCGATGGCATCGCTGATGCCGGACACGTCGAGCAAAGCGTTCCGTGGCACCTGATAGGCGGGGAGCGGCAGATAGCTGGCCATTACTTGAACCCGCCTCCCGCAAATGCCTTAGCTCCGAGGCCGGCAATACCCAGCAGATTGTTGATGCCGATCCCGCGGCTTGCCGCCTGAGCGTTGCCGAAGTTGATCGTATTGCCGGCCAGCGTGCCGGCGCGGCCCGTCGCAAGGTCGGACATCTGCTGTCCGTAACCTTGCTCGATCCCCGCCTGTTGTCCCGCAACCTGCAATCCCTGGCCCTGCTGCTGGCCGATCATCCCGCGCCAGTTGTTGTAATCCTGCATGCCGAGATCCATGCGCGACCGTGCCGCCGCCAGCGAAGCCGTGCCGCTGTTGGTCTGGCCCCGCGCGTTATAGCCCTTCATCAGAGCGTTCTCGGCTTGGTCCTGCTGATACTGAAGATAAGGATTGCTCGCCGACTGGTAGGCGGTCTGCGCCCTCTGGCCGCCCTCGGCGCCGTTGACGCCTAGCGCATCCTGTAGCAGTGCGTTGTACTTCGTGCCGCCTTCGGCATAGGGCTGGTAATACCCTTGCGCCGCTGTCCTCGCATTACCAACCGCGCCCTCGGCCCTGTCGAATCCTTGGTTGACCTGTTGCGTCGACTGCGCGTAGGCGTTCGACAGGTCTTTGCGCTGGCTCGAGCCAGTGAACGAGCCCCAGAACCCCATTAGCTAAGCCCCCGAATTGTCGTCACCAGTTTAGTCAGCCACCGCACCCAGTCGGGGTGCATCATGCCCGTGCGCGGATCGACAAGCGGCGACCGCTCTGGCATCGGGTCTACGTCAGCCATGTCATGCCCTCAGTTTGTCGACGTCGATTGACGCGCCCATGATGCCCTTGGCGACGTTCGCGCTCATGCGCAGCCGGAACGACCGGCCGTCCTCGCCGCTGACACCGAGGCGTGTCGATTTCACACGAGTGCGGCGCTGGCCCTGGCGCCCGACCGCGTGCATGCGCTCCGCGCTCCACGTTGCCCCGCCGTCCTCGGAATAGGACACCCCAATCACCGGGTCGAGTTCGTCTCCGGTCGAGTTGTCTCCTACGCCCGGCAAGACATCCAGATACAACCCGTTGAACCGCATCTTGTGCGGGTAGGCGTGCACGGGAGGCGTCTGGATCTCCATGACGATCGGCGTGCCGGCCTCGGAATAGCTGCTCGAGCCCGCCTGATAGAGCGTGGCCGCTGCGTAGTCGCCGAAGATCGTCCGGCCCGCAAATGCCGTCGCAGTCGCCACCCGCCAGCGGTTGAGCCCATACGAACGACGCTCGTGCGGGAGGCCCGTCGTCGCGTCGAACACCCAGGTGAAATTATCGCCGCTGATGGCGTAAAACGAATGCGTGCCATCGTCCCAAGACATGCCGCGGATGTTCTCCGGGTGCTCCTCGGCCAACACGTCTCGGTCGCACTGCGGCGTGCTGATCTTGGCGACTGCGTAGCCCTGGAGCAGAAACACCCCGGCATAGGCGCCGTCGTTGTTCGTCCCGACAAATCCCGTCGCGTCCATGACGTTTCCGCCGCGTTTCAGCAGCACCGACGCCACGGAACCGGGCGCGAGGCACCCATAATCTCGAGTCGTCACACGGGTAAACGGAAAGTCAGACCCACCCGTGTTTTGCCAGAACTCTGTCGATTTTGACCCGAACACGACCAGATCGCGGCCCGCCGTAAAGATACGTATCCCGCGGTCGGGCGAACTCTCCGCCGTGGCGAAGTCCAGCCCGTCAATGGTCGTTCCGTCGTCAATCGCCGACGAGAACATGCGCCCGTCCGACATCAGCCACACAAAATATCCATCCAGATGCGAAACGCTGTTTGCGGCCGGTAGGTCGGCATCGGATATGATCGACAGCACGCCGCCGCTGATGATCTGACTGAGACCGTCGCACGTTACCGCGATCTGCGGCACCGACCGGCGGTTTTGCGCCATCGTCACGAGACCATCAGACGCCACGCCGCCCAACTGAGTCACGCCGCCGCCGCTGTCGACCCGGTTGAGCACACGCCCGGCGACTGCATACAACTCATTGTTGACCGCAATCACCGCGCGAACACCGCCGCCCGATAGCGTGGCGAACGATGAAAAACCGTCGCTGGCATACAACGGCCACGGCACCTTACCTTCGTTGCCAAGACCTTCGGCATAGCAGTTGATGAGGCGTGCGTGTCCGTCGTACCCGTACCGTCCCTTATTCGACCGCGTACCGAGCTGAATGGGGATAGGGTCTGCCAATGGATCAGCCCCCGTCGTAGTAGCGTTTCGAGGGAACGCGCAGCAACGCGGAATCGAAGATCGCAACATCTGGCCGGACGAACTGCGCCATGATGCGCCGCCATCCCATGTCCGCATCTCGCGACAGGATAGGCCCCGGCGTGCCGCCGAAATCCTCGAGCACACGCATGGCCAGTATCGCGACCACGGCGCCATCATAGGTCGTGGACGATTGGCCCTTGAGCCATTCCGTCCCGTCATAGATCGCGAAATCATTGAGTGACCAGCTGGTCACGTCGTCAAGGGTCGTGCTGCCGGCGACGGACACCTTGTAGAGATATCCGCTCGTGCCTGTCGCGCTGGCGAGCGTCGGCGTGTTGGTCGAGGCGTTCCATGCGCCCTGGTAGGACAGATCAGCCAGCACCGCGGACTTCATGTCGGCCGGCGGAACGAACCAGACGAAGGTATCGGCGGCCACAAAGTCCTGGTGTGCAATGTCGACGTTCTCGCCCTTCCACCCGCGCATGATCTCGTTGAGCGCCGTCAACGCATCGGCCAAATCAGCGCCCGACGCGTTTTCGCCCGCGTCCAGCACGCCCGCCCGCTTTAGCGCCCTGTCAATGATCGCTGAGACGGTCGCCATTCGCTCTCACCTTGGGTGGCCTGCCGCGCCGTTTCGGTGCGTTCTGCACAGTTTCCGGCTGTTCCGGCGCCGTCTCAATGCGTTTCGGAAGCGGCCATCCGCTGTATTTAGCCAGCTCCGCGCGGTCGTATTTCACACCCATCGGCCAAACTCGCCGGCGAATAGCTTCGTGCCGATGTGGCCCATTTGAATCGACGGATCGAGCCACACTTGGCCGCCCATATCAACCCACCGCTGACAAAACGAATAATCCTCGCCGAGCTTGTCCCCGTCCTTGGTCCGGTAGGTGTCGAACAAGCCGACAGCCTTTCCGCCCGGAGACTTCGGGCATCGGTACGTCAGAGCTTCACGGTAATGGTCCGTCATCTTTTGCAACATGTGGCGGCTCATGCACATGAAGCCGGTCGCTGCGCCAAGAACCTCGATCAAGCCGGTTTTCTTGTCCACCGACAGATGCTCTTTCCCCTCTTTCAGGGTGCGGAGGTCGAACTTGATAGGGTCCGACCGCTTGGGATAGATGCCGGCCACAAGATCAACGCCGTGGTCGACAAGGCGGACCATGCCGCCGTGCTCCCATGTGACGTCCCAATCCACGAAAACCATATGCGTGGCCGGGCTTTCGAGGAACTTGGCCACCATGTGATTGCGCGCGTCGGCGATGATCGCGCAGCCGGTGACTTCCTCGAGCTGTACCGTATCGCCGCGCTGCGCGAACCGCATGAGATCCGCCATGATGGCGCGAGCGGTCGAGGTGTAAATCGTGCTCGTATAGGCTGGAATAGCGATGCAGATGTGCCGACGCGGCATGTGCCCTCAAAGGATGAGGGGAGGGCCGAAACCCTCCCCGTGTTGCGTTAGCTCGTGCCGGACAGGCGGCAGACCAGACGCGGATCGATCAGCTTCCGACCGTACAACACATCCAAACGCCACTTGGACGTATCGGTCGCGCCGTCATAGATCGGGATAATACGAACCGACATGCCCTTATAGGTCTGCCGCGACCCGTTATAGGCCGCCTGCGGCATTTCCATGGGCACCATCGCCAACGCCATCGCGTTCTTGTGGTAGACCATGTTCTGCCTGTAGGCGGTCGACGCTGCACCGACAACAGTAATCGCGTTGTCGTCAAGATCGCCGGAATACGTCACCGTTTGATGCGGCCCGGTCACGATCATCGGCGGCGAGATCGTCAACGTCGTCGTGTTTGTCGTGGTGGCCTGCGCCGTCACGTCCGCGGTCACAACGAACTGCTGCAGGATGCCCGTGCTGGCCTTGGTCTTCGGGTTGACCATGTAGACGCCGTCGACCGTGAACACCGAGCCCTTGGTGATGGTCGCGCTAGCGTCCCATCCGTCCGTCAAAAGCGACTGCGTCCAAGAGTTTTTCGCGGTGTCGTAGGTCACCTCCTGCGACGAGCCCTTGACCAGCGGCGTGGTGCTGTCCCACGAGCCGTTGGTATGGGTGGGCGTTACCTGCGACATCATCGTGTTGATGCCGCCGATGTTGCCGAGGTTGCCGGCGCGGTAGGCGTCATTCGCC
>JBMOGG010000190.1:0-5684 GCA_049318505.1 Sphingomonas sp.
AGAGCTCAACCGCCACGGCAAATGGTGATGTCGTGCATCGACGCAAACGCCAAGGCACTGGGTAGCGAGCCGATCTGCCGCGAACTGGCAGTCGCCCCATCTTCCTACCATAAACATGCAGGCCGGCTAGCCGACCCTGCCAAGCGATCGCCCAGCGCGCTGCGCGCCGGGGAGATCAGAAAGCAAAACATGTGGGTACATGAGGCCAGTTTCCCCCTTTCCCGCGCCGCTAATCGACACGACGCGCTTGAAACCCGACCGGAAGGTTTCGGGACGGATAGCTGCTCGTCTGCGACCGCCTTCAATCTCAGTTGTTCAGCGGCCCGAAACATGATCGCTCAAGCGGCTGCCCGTTCATAACCAATAGTCGGTCCGGCCAACGGCCGAAACTCGGACTTACCCCGCGACGTTATAAGGCCGTTCAAAGGCATTGTGGGCAGCACTTATTGGGAATGATTAGACCTTGCCTGGTCAGGCCGCAGCCGCCCTGCCCCACAAGTCATACGGGTCGAGCCCAAGCGCCCGAAACCGGTCATGAGCCATTCCATAAAACCGAGGAGTGGCGATATGAAGACGCGTGCGCGCGGCGGCCAGTGGCTCGGAAAGCAATGACGCGATGGATTGATCGACAAGACGCGGGCAGCCACGCCCCAGACTACGCGCTTCGTTGATTGCCCTTAGGACCGGTGCATTGCTGCGGGTTGTGCGCTTTACGTTGAGGCCGCCCAAATAAGCGATGAAGATATTTCCAGGGGCTGGGTTCTGCCCATAGGTGAAGGCCAGGACGCACTGTTCGCCCAGCGCATCGCGACCATAGCCCGTCAACACATGCAGCAGATCATGCGTGTCGCGCAGCCGATTACCGTACCATTCGATCAGATCGCCGAACCGACGGCCTCCCTGAAACCGGTCATATTCGGCAACTAAGCCTGCAGCGCTCAGGCCTTCGCGCTCCATAAAGTCGACATAAGCATGGGCAACGCTGCCCTGTGGCATTGCGCGTAACCGGACGTGGTCATCGAGCAGGTCGGGGAGATGGGGTTCGCTCGCGCGAAGCGCCTCGCCCACCTCGCTGTAGACAAAGGTCCTTGCTTCGTCGACGAAGGCGAGCCGCGGCAGACACTGAAATATGTGGAAAACCTGCTCGGTATCCTCTTTATCTGCGACGAGCTTACGAAAGTGATGCAAGGCTCGGAACGGCCGAAACTTCGGCGTTTGGCGATCGGCGTTGCGAAAAATAGGTTCGGTCATTGGATGCTGCTTTGCTGAGAGACAACTCAAGATTTGTTTAGCGCGCTCGGCTTATCATTCAATTACCCCCAGGCACAGATGGCCCCCAAAAGGGCAGCTCTCATCTCCCGGCCGGCGCCTGAGCGGCAGGCAAGCCGCCGCGAAGCGCTCGATTGTTTGCACATGTGCCAGCAGGGCAGCGCGCTTTCACGAGGTCGCATCGACGATGAGCAAAGAGCGATTTTTTTGGGGCTGTCTGGAGCATAATTGAATGACGGTTTTTGTGCGCATAGCTGCCCGGTAGGAACTGCCTTTAATCCCGGTCATTCGGCTCAGGATCGAGAAGGAAACCAAGCGTCAGATCTTGCCTAATAGGTTCGAGTTGGTTGCTCAGGAAACATGGCTGTGCCACTTATTTGCAGATAAGGGAGCGGCGCGATGACGATGCGGTATTGGCAAAGCGCTGCAATGGCGGTGTTTTTGGGAACGGCCATGCCTGCCGCCGCGGCGGACACCGCAGCGACGGTGGCAGCCATTGCGGCGATCCGCAGCAGCACCGGTGCGAGCCACGCACCTGACGGCAAGAACATCGCCTATATTTCCAACAGCTCGGGCAGCCCGCAGGTCTGGGTGCTCGGCGCTGACGGACCGGTCCAGGTTACGAGGTTGGCAGACCCCGTTCAGTCAGTGCATTGGAGCCCTGAGGGCGGGTGGCTCGCTTATGAGACAGCTCCGGGCGGCGGCCTTAATGTTCAAGTTCATGTCGTGCGGCCCGATGGTAGCGGCGATCGCCTGGTCACGTCGGGCGGCGCAAGCAACAATCGGCTGTTCGGCTGGACTAAGAACGGCAAGGCCTTGCGGATAGGCTCCGCTGCCGCCGACCCGTCGCGCTTCGAGCCGCAACTGATCGACCTGGCCAGTGGTGCAGTGACGAAGGTCGGGGAGGGGTCGGCAGGGCTGCTGTCGTTTCTGGCAAGCGAGGACGGCCGTCGTATCGTGATCGACAGGGCGGTGACGCGCGGTGATGGCAATATCTGGCTTGCAGGCGGCGGCCATCCCGACCGTCTGCTGACACCGCACAGCGGCCGCGCGCAGTTCACGACGATCGGCCTGTCATCCGATGCGCGACGGTTGTGGCTTATAAGTAATGGCGACACCGACAACTACGCCTTGGTCGCAGTCGATATCGCTGCCGATGGCACGCCAACTGTGGCTCGGACGGTGTTGAGCCATGCGGATGCAGAATTGGAAGCGGCCCGGTTATCCGAGGACGGCCGCACCATCGCCATTGTCTGGAACAAAGGTGGCCGCAGCGAACTGTCGTCGTTCGACACCGCCACCGGTAAGGAGCGCAAGGGACCGGCGCTACCTGTCGACATCGTGTCCGCGCCCGACTTTTCGCGCGATGGCGCTGAGCTGGTGATGACCGGGGCCGGCGCGGCAGCACCTGCCAATCTCTACCGGGTCGCGATGTCCAGCAATGACATTACGCGATTGACCAACTCGGCGCACGATGGCGTCGATCTTTCCAGCCTTGTCCGACCTCGGCTGCTCGAATGGCAAGCGCGAGATGGCGTCAAGCTTTCGGGTTGGCTTTACGGCCCCAAGGGCGCGACGGGGCCGCAGCCAATGGTCTTTATCTATCACGGCGGTCCCGAGGGCCAGTCGCGGCCTACCATTAACAGTGACATTCAGGCACTGGTCGCAAGCGGGATATCTGTGCTGACCCCCAATGTTCGCGGCTCGACCGGCGCGGGCAAGAAATTCATGGAGCTCGATAACGGCCCGCTGCGCGTAAACGCCGTAACTGACATCGCCGACACCAGTGATTATATGGTCAAGGCCGGCCTGGCCGATCCCAAGCGGCTAGGGATCATGGGCGGCAGTTATGGCGGCTATATGGTGATGGCCGGCGTCACCGAGTTCCCAAAGATGTTCGCGGCCGGCGTCAACCTGTATGGCGTCGTCAATTTTGCCAGTTTCTTCAAATATACCCAGCCCTGGATGGCAGCGATTTCGACCGTCGAATATGGCGATCCTTTGAAGGACAAGGCGATGCTGGCCAGATTGTCACCGCTGACCAAGATCGACAAGGTCACAACACCGCTGCTCGTCCTCCACGGCGCCAATGACACCAATGTCCCGGTCATTGAAGCCGAGCAGATCGTCGCCAGCCTGAAGGCGCGCGCCGTTCCGGTAGGGTATATAGTGTTCCCGGACGAAGGCCATGGTTGGCGCAAGTTGCCAAACCGGGTGAAGAGCACGACCGCGATCGTTGCGTTCTTCAAGGAAAAGTTCGGGCTATAGGCCCTAATGGCAGCCGCTCGTCGACGATCAACTGTTCAGGGTCTGAGACTTGGTCCCAATGGGGATGATGGCAGCCTGCGCCCTAAGTCAGCCTTGGATTGTCAAATTCCGATTTCTGGAAACCGACGGATTTTCGGGTCACAAAGCTTAGGCTTGCCCACGTCGATCCCAACGGTGAAATCGATTTGGTCACATAGAACAACCGTTAGTGCATCCTCATCTGCGTGCCCAAAATCGACTGAGATTGAGTTCAACCCTGCCCGTTTACGCATTGCCATTGACCTGCAAACCGCGCAATTTGAGGCGTTGTGGGATCATCCAGCATCGGCCTGGATTGACTGACGGAGAGACTGATCATGGCGACCGCCTTTAAGCAGATCGAGGACGAGGCAATCGAAGCGGCCCGCTCGATCGCCTATTCGATGCCTATCGAAGACATCGACATGACCGACCCCGCGCGCTTCGTCGACAATACACATTGGGCGTTTTTTGAGCGGCTCCGCAAGGAAGCCCCGGTGCATTATTGTGCCAATGGCCGGTTCGGGTCGTTCTGGTCGGTGACGCGCTACAAAGACATCATGGCGGTCGATACCAACCACGCCGTTTTCTCCTCAGATGCGCATCTCGGTGGAATTACAGCGAAGGATCAGGATGATGATTTTATCCTGCCGATGTTCATCGCGATGGATCAACCCAAGCATGACGTGCAGCGCAAGGCGGTGTCGCCGATCGTCGCCCCGGCCAATCTGGCCGTTCTCGAAGTGCTGATCCGCGAGCGCGCTCAAAAGATTTTCGATAACTTGCCGATCAACGAACCGTTCGACTGGGTTGACCGCGTCTCGATAGAATTGACGACGCAAATGCTCGCTACGCTGTTCGATTTTCCCTGGGAGGACAGGCGCAAGCTGACCTATTGGTCTGACGTGGCGACAATCGACGTCAGCGCGCCCGACGCCAAAATGACCCGCGACGAACAGCGCGCGATCCTGATCGAATGCCTTACCTATTTCACCGGCCTTTGGAATGCGCGCGTCAACGCACCCCCGGCGGGCGATCTGATCTCGATGATGGCGCACAACCCGTCGATGCGCGACATGCAGCCGATGGAATATCTCGGCAATTTGATACTGTTGATCGTGGGCGGCAATGACACCACACGCAACTCGATCACCGGCGGGCTGTTGTTCCTTAACGAGAATCCGGGCGAGTATCAAAAGCTTCGTGAAAACCATGCGCTGATCGAATCGATGGTGCCTGAGATCGTCCGCTATCAAACTCCGCTCGCGCATATGCGCCGCACCGCGCTTCAGGATACCATCCTGGGCGGGCAGCATATCAAGAAAGGCGACCGTGTCGTGATGTGGTACGTCTCGGGCAATCGCGACGAGACCGAGATTGAAAATGCGGATGCGTTTATCATCGATCGCGCCCGCCCGCGGCAGCATCTGTCCTTCGGGTTCGGCATCCATCGCTGCGTTGGCAATCGTCTGGCCGAAATGCAGCTGAAGATCGTCTGGGAAGAAATCCTAAAGCGTTGGCCGATGATCGAGGTGCTCGAGCCGCCGGTACGGGTGAAATCGGCCTTTGTTAAAGGCTATGAGCACATGATGGTGCGAATTCCGCGCTAAACCTCAGATGCTGTACCGAGCTACCAAATTTCTCAATATTCGGGGGACTTCATGCCGCGCGTCACTTTCATCGAAGCTAACGGTACCGAACATCAGGTGGAGATTGCAAACGGCTATTCGGTGATGGAGGGCGCGCTTAATAACGGCATTCGCGGGATTGATGGCGATTGTGGTGGCAATTGCGCGTGCGGCACCTGCCATGTCTATGTCTCGGACGAATGGCGCAAGCGGATCGGCACGCAAAGCGAAATGGAGCATGATATGCTCGAATTCGCTGAAGGCGTGCGCGCGGATAGCCGTCTCTGCTGCCAGATTGAAATGTCCGACGCGCTTGATGGTCTGGTTGTGCATATCGCTGACTCACAGCACTGACCGGATCGCTATTCTTAGGACCCGCCAAGCCCCTATCCATCGCTCCAGGTTTGGCGAGCGGCACTCGCCGAGTGGCGTCAGCGCGCCAGCTCGGCTGCCAACATCAAAGATCGAACGCCATCGTGGGAAGAGCGGTTCGCACAAGGC
>JBMOGG010000191.1:0-5635 GCA_049318505.1 Sphingomonas sp.
GCTGCGTCTGAGCCGCACTCAATCCATTTTGCCCGGAATGTCTGCGCATCGACCGGTTTGCCAATGTGCCAGCCCTGGGCGATATCGCAGCCGTATTCGGCCAGCTTGCTCAGACAAGCGGCGTCCTCGACTCCCTCCGCAACAACCTTGAAGTTCAATTCGCGCGCCAGTTCGATCGTCGAACGCACAAGGATTTGGTCACTTACCGTGCTGAGCATGTTGGTAACGAAGGACTTGTCGATCTTGACCTCGTCAGCCGGAAAAGCCTTGAGATAAGCCAGCGTGGCGCGGCCGGTTCCATAATCGTCGATCGAAATCCGCACGCCAAGCGCGCGCAAGCCAGTGAGCACACCGACGGCGATATCTGTCTGGTTGACGGCGGCGGATTCGGTGACTTCCAGTGTGATAAACGGTATGAGCCGGGACGAAAGATCGAGTTTGGCGCGGAAGTCGCGAACGAACGGCCCGTCTTCCAAAAGCGATGCCGATACGTTGATGGCGACTGAAATGCGAACACCCGCGTCGTGCCAGCTCTGCAAATCCTTGAGGCAGATATCGACGATGGCCAGCGTTAGTCGCGCCATGTTGCCGCTGTCTTCGAGCAGCGGGATAAAGTTGTCGGGCGCAATCGGGCCCAATGTCGGGTGATTCCAGCGCACGAGTGCTTCGGCGCCGCAAATCCGGTTGTCGGCAAGCGACCATTTCGGCTGATAGACGAGGCGAATGTCACCGGCGGCAATCGCATCGTCGATGTCGGCCAAAAGGATCAGCGCACGTTGCGCTTCATCAGACGACTTTTCGCTGTGGATTGACCATATCCGCCCACTTTCCTTACTGTGGCGCGCCGCCAGCATGGCTTGGGCAACAACCTTTCGGCTTGCACGGCCTTCGCCCACACAGATGCCGAACCTGGGTGTGGCCAGAATGGCGCGATCATGGAGTTGGAGCGGTGCCCTGAACAAGGCCGATGTCGTTTCGATCCGGCCGACCAGCGCGGCAGGATCGGCGCCGGCCTCACTCCACGCCATGATACCGGGCCCAAGGACATGGAAGCTTTGGTGCGGCAGACCAAGCGATAGACGCTCGAGCGTACGCTGCGCCCAGAGAGCGCGCATCTGGTCGTCGAGCTGGGCATCCATTTCTTCGAACCATCTGAACCGGACGACAACGGCTGTGAGCATCGACTTGTCGAGGTTATGGCGATCGAATGCCCGCGCATTCGGCATATTTGTCGCAGGATCCGTCAACCGCTCGGTCTTAATCTGTGACGCAAACTGCCGTGCCGCCGAAAACAGCCATTCGGCGACCAGTACTGTGACGGCTGCGACAACTTCGAACGACCGGACGCCAATAAACTCGAAGAGAATCGGACTCGACAGCAGCACGAGAGTCCGGCCGCCGCGAACGAGGTTTTGCGTCGCAGACCCAGGTATCCGGCCCAGCAGACCAATGACCAGCAGCGTCAGGAGCACAGCGGGGAACGGACCGATTGGGGAAGCTTCCAATCCGAGGAGCAATGTTTCAGCCGCGAGAATCTGGACGAGCACGCCCGGAATGACCCCAAAACGCGGGGTCGCGTAGCGATCGCCCAGTTCGGTGGCGGTGGCGCCGATAACGACCTGCTTCCCGCGCACCTGTGCCGGACTGACTTTGCCCGAAAGCAGGTCGGCGGCGCTGATACGGGGCAGCGTTGCAAGGTCGATAGAGGTGTCGATCCGGAATTTGGCGCCCATCCGGCCCGAAGTGCCCGCCAGCATGGCGGGAAGAGACGGTCGCGGAATGCCGCCGATGATAACGCCGTAGTCGTAGTTCGCAAGCTGGCCATTGTCGTCGGCTGTGACGTTCACTGAAGCCAGCATGGCGTTTTGCCGTAATGCCGCGATCGGCAAGTTCTCGGTAACCTCGGCGCTGCCCGTAGAAGCCGGCTGGCGGAGAGTCGCTAGGACGACGCTCGCTTTGCTCCGCGCGACCGCGGCGGCAAAAGCGGCATCATCTGCAGCGTTGCTGCGCGCCGAAAAATCGACATCGAAAGCGATCGCGTTGCTGCCGAGTGCATCAAGCCGGTCGAGCATCGCCGCATGCAGCCGGCGTGGCCAGGGCCATTGACCGGACATTGAAAGGCTTCGGGCGTCGATCTCGACAAGCACAATTTTGCCGCTGGCGCGCTGAGGGAAGAATGCATCCCTGCTCTGGCGCCATTGTTCCTCGAGGGCGGCAGCGCCGTTGAAGACCAGCACTATGACTGCCATCGCAGCGGCAAAGATTAGCCCGGCAAAGCGTCGCCATGCCTGTGATCTTTGCACCGGGCGTACGATGCTCGACAACGGCACGATGTGCTTCTGCTCAGAAATGTCGATCACCCCTCTCGATCGCGACGTCGCAGGGTAGGCGATCAGTCGCTAAGGATGGGTGAAGACGTCAGGCTATTTGGAACGACGCTCGCCCTTGTTGCCGTTGCCGTTCCCATTTTTGCCACTGCCAGAATTGTCACCGTCGCCGCCGTTACGTTTCCCGCTATTACCATTGCCGTTGCGGTTGCCAGATTTGTCATCGTCGCCGCCGTTGCGGTTCCCGCTGTTACCATTGCCGTTGCGGTTGCCAGCGTTATCATCGTCGTCGTCGCCGTTCTTGCCGTTGCCGCTCCCAGTCCCATTAGCGCCATTCCCGTTATTGCTGCCCGAACTACCGCCGTTGCGGCTCCCGGTCGCCTTAGTGTCCTTGCTGCTGTTGTCGCTGTCGCTGTCGTCGTCGTCGCCGTCGTCTGAGCTGCCACTGGTCGCTTTGTCGCGACCTGAATTGGCGCCGTCCCCGTTGCTGTTGTTTTTGCCTGAGGTGCCGGTCTTGCCGTCATCATCGTCGTCGCCGTCGTCTGAGCTGCCACTGGTCGCTTTGTCGCGACCCGAACTGGCGCCGTCCCCGTTGCTGTTGTTTTTGCCTGAGGTGCCGGTCTTGCCGTCATCGTCGTTGGAGCTGGCTGCTTCCCCTTTGCGGACGTCGCTGCCGAGGTTGCTGGCGCTATCACTGCCGCTGGTTTTGCTCGCGCTGGTTGCAGACTCCGAAGATTTTGCCGGCGTCGCTACGGCGCTTTCCGACACCCTCTCTGCCACCGTGGTTGTCACCGCGACCAGCGCGCCCGAAACCATACCGTTTGTCGCTGGGCCGAGCCGGACCGGTGGCTCGCTGACGGCAACGGCAATCACCGGATCAGCCGGCACATCCGCGACCGCCACGGGATCCGCCTTCAGCAGTTCGGCGGTCGGCACCGTTGCACTGCCGCCTTCAGTCGGCGAAACGATCGTGCGGGCGTCGCGACCTTCGATGTTCAACCGGCCGAGCGCCTTGCCCGACACCGATCCGATATCGCCAGGAAGCACCAAATGCCGGGCACCGCCATCGCGCGTTTCCACTTCAACGCGGCCCTCGATCACCTGCACGCTGGCCCCGCTTTCGGTAACGGTCACGCTAAACGTTGTTCCCTTGACCACAGCGGCAAGGAAGGGCGTTTCGACCGCAAAATGCGGCGTGGCCATTTTCTTGATCTTGAAAACGACGTTGCCGATCTGCTCGATGATCTGCGTCATGCCGCCGCTCTTTGCCGGATCGGCCACGCGGATCCGCGAATTGGGTGCAACAACCAGATATTCCTGGCCGCGGACGATCACCGCGCGCCCCTTGGCCCCCGTCGTAATGACGTCGCCCACGCTCAGCGTTGCGCCGCGGCTGGCAACCCGAACCAAGCCGCTCGATGCCACTGTGACCTGACCCGAGGATTCCGACATCGTCCAGCTCGGGACGCCAGCCAGTGCGCTTCCCGAAAACCATAATGCCGACAAGACCGAAGCCGTTTTCAGCAGTGTCACGTCCATGTCCCCGATGCGCCGACTCATGGCGATTTAGAGACATTTGCGCCCTGACACGTGCAGGGACGTTCAACTGATTAGGTTAGCGACCGATTAACGCTTCTGACAGATTAACCAATTGTTTTCGGCTCGAAACGTAAGGGCATTTGTCAAATGAATCTGGAAACCCATGCGTCTTCGTTACCTCGCCTCTGTCTTGATACCTTGCGCCAGTGCGGCTTTGGGCCAGACTGCTCGCGACGCGGGAAGCATTGCTCGTGACCTGACGACGGCGGCACCGCGCGATGTCGGCAAGGCGAACGAGATCGTCGTGCCGTCGGTTGCCGGCGCCACCGAACCGCAGGCGCTGTCCGACGGCCTGATGATCGGCGCTGTAAAGATCGACGGCGCGCCATCATTGCCGCGCGACGCGTTCGCGCCCGCAATCGCGGACTATCTCGGCAAGCAGGCCACGACAAAAGACCTTCAGGGGCTGGCCAAAGCCGTGGCTTCAGTGGCGCGCGAACGTGGCTATGTCTTTGCGACTGCAATCATCCCCCCGCAGACCATCAATGCGGGTATGGTAACGGTGCGCGTCGACGAGGGCGATATTGCGGCAGTTCAAGTCAAGGGATCGCAGAGCGCACGCCTGCAACGGACGCTCGACCTGATTGTTGGACGCGGCGTCCGCCGCGAGGTTCTGGAGCGCCAGCTCCTGCTCGCCGGCGACATCCCGGGAATCGAAGTCGTTTCGACCAGGCTGGTGCGCCAGGACATTGGCAATGTGCTCGTCGTCGAAGTCCGAGAGTCGCGCGGTAGCGGTTCTGCGGGAATCGACACCTATGGATCGCCCGATGTAGGGCCGATACGCGCCCGGCTGCGCTATGATTTCATCGGACTTGCAGACGATGCCGATGTGCTGACGGCGCAGGCCGTCGCCACGCCGCTCGATCCGCGTCAGCTCGCTTATTTGTCGGTCAGATATGCCACGAACCTGGGCACGGGCGGCGCGCAGGTTGCGGTGACCGGGGCGCTGGGCCGCGCTGCTCCGACGGCAAGCGGTATCGAAAGCAGAAGCAAATTTGTGTCGGTGTCGGCCAGCGCACCTCTCCTGCGCGCCAATGCTGCGAGTGTCTGGGCCAATGCGGAACTCGGCGTCCTGCGGGTCGACGGCACGTACAACGGTCTTCCCGATCAGCACGACAGCATAGCGGTGGCGACGGGGTGGCTTTATGCGACGACGCGGACCGGTAAAGGACGCCTGTCCGGGGCGATTGGATTGACGCGCGGGCTTGCCCTTCAAGGGACCACTGTGGCCGGCGATCCGCGCGCGTCGCGCCGCGATGCAGGCGGTGTATTTACCAAGGGGTTTTTCTGGGCGGACTGGGTGCAACCGCTGGGAGGCGGCTTTGCTGTCAAGATTGCTGCCAACGGCCAGCTTGCCGACCGCCCGCTGCTCGCCGCGCAGGAGATCGGCCTTGGTGGTCCCTCATTTGGTCGCGCGTATGATTTTTCCGAGCGCTTCGGCGATAGCGGCTTCATGGCCTCGGGCGAACTCCGCTGGCGGCAATCGGATCCGGTGGCGACGATCGACTGGATCGAGCCCTATGCCTTCGCCGACACCGGACGCGCCTGGAACCTGGAAGGTGGTTATGGCGGGGGCGACCTGACGTCGGCGGGCGGCGGTGTTCGCGCCGCGCTTGGCCGATTGCAATTATCGGTCGAAGCCGCTGTTCCGGTCTCGTCGCCGAGAGAGGCAACGGGCAACAAAAAGCCGCGCGTCAATGTATCGATCG
>JBMOGG010000192.1:0-5628 GCA_049318505.1 Sphingomonas sp.
GCAAGGTGAAGCTGAAGTTCGAGGCGAACATCACGCGGTTCAGCGACCTGGCCGAAGAGGGCTATTACGCCGACCCGCATTGAGGGTGGCGGCTATAGGAAAGGGGCGCACCCCGGCCACCTATTGCGGCAGCCCCATGGCAAAGGCGTCCCGCTCGAAGCCATTGACGGTGATCATCCCGAGGCGCGGATATTCCATATCGACGATGACCGTGATCGTGATGGCCATGGTCGCCGTGAAGGCGAGCATATGGGTCCAGCTCCGTGCTTTGTTCGCGCCCATACTGAACCCGGCGAGCACCGCGCCGACGAAGACGAGCGCGAAAAGCATGACGTAGATCGTTGCCGGCGGGTGCGTTTCGGTCGCCATCGCGCGGGTCGTCGTGATATCGATCATCTCGTTGAGGGCGGGCAGCAGCAGGATGTTCGCCGCAGGCAGGGCATCGGGCTGACGACCGGCCTCGATCGCCAGCGTCCATAGCTTTTTCTGCGCCTGCGCCGATCGGGCGAGCGCGTGGTGAAAGGCGTCCTCATTGGTGACCACGGCATAGGCCGCCTTGCGGCTGTCGATATAGGTGCGAAAGCCGTCGCGCAGTGCGGGTTGCGCACGCGCCGGAACGGTATCGATCCGCAGCCAAGCGGTGCCGATCGCATTCGCCTCTTCGACGATCAATTCGCGCCGATGATCGAAGCGCGACGCGGCACCCGAGAAGGTGAAAGCGATGAGCAAGCCGAGGAGCGCGAAGACCGCGGCGTCGATCGCGCCGCCGCCTGCGTCCTTGGCACTGACGGCGTTTCGACGGCCGAGCCAACGCCCGACCTCCAGTGCCACCCACAGGATCGCAAAGACCACGGCGCACAGGATGACTGGATGAAGCAGTATCGTCTGGATCGTCATCAGGCCTCCTGCGACCGAGGATATACGGGAGTTTCGAAAAAATCCTACCCTTGCAAGGAGCCGCGCTCAGGCGGGACAAATGCTTCTGCTGTCGATGATCAGCGCCTCAGAACACTGGATCGTGGATCCCGCATTCGGTCTTGTCCCAGCCGCGCCAGCGGCCGGCTCGTGGGTCCTCGCCGGGCTGGACCTGTGAGGTACAGGGAGCACAGCCGATCGAGGGATAGCCTTGCGCCTCGAGCGGGTGACGGGGGAGCTTGTGTTCCTCGAAATAGGCATCGAGCCGCGCCTTGTTCCAGTCGGCAAGCGGGTTGATCTTCAGCCGCCCCTCGTCTTCCTCGAAGCGGGGGAGGCACCCACGCGTCTTGCCCTGGAAGCCCTTGCGGCCCGAAATCCAGGCGTCGAACGGCGCCAGCGCGCGGCGGAGTGGTTCGACCTTGCGCAGATCGCAGCAGCCGTCGGGATCATAGGACCAGCGTAGGCTCGTCGCGTCCCTCTGCGCGAGCAGATAGGGATCGGGTCGATAGACGCGCATATCGGTGAAGCCGAGCCGCTCGGCGAGTTCGTCGCGGTACGCCAAAGTCTCGCCGAAAATCTTCTGCGTGTTGATGAAGATGAGCGGCACCGACTTGTCGATCTGCGCAACCATATGGAGAAGGACGGCACTTTCCGCCCCGAATGACGACACCAGCGCCAGGTCGTCATAGGGTGGGTCGTCGAACAGGCGACGGAGTATGTCGGTGGTCTCGACGCCGTCGAAGCGTGCGTTGATCGCCGCTGCAGATGCGGGCGTGAACTTCGGCGCGAGGTCGATCAGGTCGAGTTTGCGCAGTGCCTCACCCATGGCGCAGCTTCCAAACCGGGACGGCGCCATCATCGGCGCGCTGATAGACGTAATCGTAGCGTGCGATGGCGGCCTCTGCCGCGGCGCGATCAATTGCCTGCGCGGGCGAAAAACTGTCGAAGCCGCAGCGGCGCATCGGGGCGATCTGGTCGAGCAGCACATCGCCCTCGGCCCGCAGTTCGCCGGTGTAGCCCGCCTCACGCAAGATGCGCGCGGATGAATAGCCGCGGCCGTCGCGAAAGCTGGGGAAGGCGACCTCGACCAGCGCCAGCCGGTCGAGATAGGGGATCAGTTGGCGCGCGTCGTCGCCGGTTTCGATGCGGACGGCATTGGCGTTCGACTGGCCGGCGAGAAACGCGTCGAGCGTGATCGCGGGTTCGTCGTGCGCGTCGTCGGCGCGGAAACGCAAGGGATCACCCATAGATCGCCTCCCTGAAAGGAGCGAAACCGACGCGGCGGTAGGTGTCGAGAAAACGCTCGTCGCCTTCGCGTACGGCCAGATATTTGTCAGTGACGCGTTCGATTGCGTCGACGATGCCGTCCTCGTCAAAGCCAGGGCCGGTGATCTTGCCGATCGCGACATCCTCCGCACCCGAACCGCCGAGCGAGAGCTGGTAGTTCTCGACGCCCTTGCGGTCGACGCCGAGGATGCCGATGTGACCGGCGTGGTGGTGGCCGCAGGCGTTGATGCAGCCGCTGATCTTCAGCTTCAGCTCGCCGATTTCGCGCTGGCGACCGGCAAAGCGCGTCGCGATCTTCTGCGCGACGGGAATCGAGCGCGCATTGGCGAGGCTGCAATAATCAAGGCCGGGGCAGGCGATGATGTCGCTGATCAGGTCGAGGTTGGCATCGGCTAGCTTGGCCTCGGTCAGCGCCTGCCAGACGGCGTGAAGGTCGCGCTTGGCGACGTGCGGCAGGACGATGTTCTGCGCGTGGGTAACGCGCAGCTCGTCGAAGCTGTAGCGTTTGGCGAGGTCGGCCATCACGTCGATCTGGTCGGCGCTGGCGTCGCCCGGGATGCCGCCGATCGGCTTGAGGCTGATGTTGACGATGGCATAGCCGGGCTGCTTGTGCGCCTTGACGTTCTGGCCGAGCCAGACGGCGAAATCGGGGTCGCTGCTGGCCAGAAAATCAGGGGCCGGCTCGTCGCCCAATGTTTCGCCCAATGATTCGAATGCGGGCGCGGCGAAGAAGGCACTGATGCGATCGAACTCGGCCTTCGGCGGGTCGAGGGCCAGCGTCTTGACGTGAAGGAACTCCTCCTCGACCTGGCGGCGGTACGCGTCGGCACCGATCTCATGAATCAGGATCTTGATCCGTGCCTTGTAGATGTTATCGCGCCGTCCGTAGCGATTATAGACACGCAAGCACGCCTCGACATAGCTGAGCAGGTCGTCGGCGGTCACGAAATCTCGGATTTCCGGCGCGATCATCGGGGTGCGGCCCATACCACCGCCGACGAAGATGCGACCGCCGAGAACACCGTCACGCTTCACCAGCTCGATGCCGATATCGTGCAGGCGCATTGCCGCGCGGTCTTCGGTCGAGGCGATGACCGCGATCTTGAACTTGCGCGGCAGATAGCTGAATTCAGGGTGGAAGGTGCTCCACTGGCGCAGCAATTCGGCCCATACGCGCGGATCGGCGACCTCATCGGCTGCGGCCCCGGCATACTGGTCCGAGCTGATGTTGCGGATGCAATTGCCGCTGGTCTGGATGGCGTGCATCTCGACCGTCGCCAGCTCTGCAAGGATGTCGGGCGCATCGGACAGCTTGATCCAGTTGTACTGGATGTTCTGGCGGGTCGTGAAATGGCCATAACCGCGGTCGTACTTGCGCGCGATTGTGGCCAGCATGTGCATCTGGCGGCTGTCAAGCGTGCCATAGGGGATGGCAACGCGCAGCATGTACGCGTGCAACTGCAGATAGAGGCCGTTCATCAGGCGCAGCGGCTTGAACTGATCCTCGGTCAAATCGCCCGCGATGCGGCGCGCGACCTGGTCGCGGAATTCGGCGACGCGGGTGTCGACGATCGACTGGTCGTAAGTGTCGTATCTGTACATTAGATCACCCAGTCGCCGGCGGCGGGATCGGCGGGTTTCAGTGTAAGGTCGGGGCGGACAGTCGGCCCGAGCGCGCGGATGCGGTCCTTGATATGCGCGGGGCGCGGGCCTTCGGGGGTCGCGATAGCCTCTATCAGGTAGGGAACATTGACCCGGCGCGCACCTTCTTCTGCGGCACGGACGGCTTCGCCATGCTCGCCGACATCGGCGGCATCCTCGACATGGCGCGACCAGCCGCTGCCGGTCCACCAGGTGACGTCGCCGGTCTTGAGGTCGTTGCCGGTAAGCAGTTTCATGCGAGCGCCTCGCCTTGTTTTGCCAGCGTGTTGAGGCGGTTTTCGGCGTCGGAGAGCAGCACGACTTCGCCGATGACGAGGATCGCCGGGCTCACCACCTGTTCACGTTCCACGAGATCGCCGAGGTCGGCAAGCAGGGTGCGCATGGCGCGGCTGCCGGGAAGGGTTCCGCGCTCGAGCACGGCTACGGCAATACCCGGATCGACACCGTCGGCCATCAGCTTGTCGGCGATGGCGCGGGCCGCCGTGACGCCCATGTAGACGACGAGCGTGCGACCGTGGCCTGCAAGACCCGACCAGTCCTGCTCGGCCAGCCCTTTGCAGGTGCCGGCGACGAAACTGACCGCCGACGACCAGTCGCGGTGGGTGAGGGGCAGCATCGCTTCGGCGGCACAGCCGAGCGCGGCCGAGACTCCGGGAATGACTTCGACAGGGAGGCCGGCAGCACGGACGGCCTCCACCTCTTCGCCGCCGCGCCCAAAGACGAACGGATCGCCGCCCTTTAGTCGGACAACGATGGCGCCAGTCTTCACATGGGCGACGATGAGCGCATTGATCGCGTCCTGCGACAGGGTGTGGCGATCGCGCTTCTTGGCGACGGAAATTCGCTGGGCGTGCGGTGGGACATAGGCAAAGATGCGATCGTCGACGAGGCCGTCGTGCACCACGACATCCGCCGATCGAAGCGCGGCAACGGCCTTCAAGGTGAGCAGTTCGGGATCGCCCGGTCCTGCGCCGACGAGGATGACGCGCCCGCACGCGTCCGGTTCAAGGAGACTGGTCATCTTTTCCCCCTGCGCCCTGGCACCGGGCATCGCAACATAGGGATACTTGTCGGGCGACCAGTGTCGCTATCCATCGCGGATCAGTCCTGGCGTAGCCCGATCCCGATCGAGGCCCGCGGATTTTCGTCTTCCGACGAGACGACGGGATAGGCGCAGTAATCGGCTGCATAATAGGCGCTTGGACGGTGATTGCCGGATAGGCCGATGCCCCCGAATGGTGCCGACGACGAGGCGCCGTTCGTTGGCTTGTTCCAGTTGACGATCCCGGCGCGGCTGTTGGCCCAGAACTTGTCGTAAAGCTGCGGCGATCCGCCGATGAGCGACGCCGATAGGCCATAGCGCGTGCTGTTCGCCTCGATCAGCGCGGCGTCGAAATCGGGTACGCGCACCATTTGCAACAGCGGGCCAAACAACTCGATATCGGGCCGGTCCTTGACCTCGGTCACGTCGATTAGTGAAGGGGAGAGGAACGGGCGCTCCTCGATCGAGCGTTCCATCTGCACGATGGGACGTCCGCCGCGCATCAGCAGCGCCAGAAAGCTTTCCTGCAGCCCGTCCGCCGCCTCATTGTCGATGACAGGACCCATGAATGGCGCGGGCAAAGAGTGCGGTTCGCCCACGATCAGGCGTGACATCAGCCGCTTCAGTTGATCGATGAGCTCTTCGTGTGCGCCGTCCTTGACGATCAGGCGACGCGCCGCCGTGCAGCGCTGTCCGGTAGAGGTGAAGGCCGACTGGGCGAT
>JBMOGG010000193.1:0-5580 GCA_049318505.1 Sphingomonas sp.
TTCATCTTGTAGATCTGGTGGAATTCAGCAGCTTCGGTCGCGGCCGTCCCGGTCATGCCGCCAAGCTTGGGATACATGCGGAAATAATTCTGGAAGGTGATCGAGGCCATGGTCTGGTTTTCGGGCTCGATCTCGACGCCTTCCTTCGCCTCGACCGCCTGGTGCAGACCGTCAGACCAGCGGCGACCATCCATCATGCGGCCGGTGAACTCGTCGATGATGACGACTTTGCCGTCCTTCACGATGTAGTCGGTGTCCTTGCGGAACATGACATTGGCGCGCAGGCTCTGATTCAGGTGATGGACCACCTGTGTATTCTCGAAGTCGTAGAGGTTCGTGCCATCGAGCAGGCCCGCAGTCTCGAGCATACGTTCCATCTTTTCGGTGCCGTCTTCGGTCAGGATGACGGATTTCTGCTTCTCGTCGAGCTCATAATCCTCGGGCACGAGCTTCTTCACGATCGCGTCGACCTGAAGGTAAAGCTCGGACTTGTCGTCAGTAGGCCCCGAGATGATCAGCGGCGTGCGCGCCTCATCGATCAGCACCGAGTCGACCTCGTCAACCACGGCAAAATTGAACGGGCGCTGCGTCATGTCCGCGCGTTCGTACTTCATGTTGTCGCGCAGATAGTCAAAACCAAACTCGTTATTCGTGCCATAGGTGATGTCGGCGGCATAGGCATCGCGACGTTCCTGGTCGCCGATGTTGGGCACGATGACACCCACGGTCATTCCAAGGAACTTGTAGACCTGTCCCATCCATTCCGCATCGCGCCGGGCGAGATAGTCGTTCACCGTAACGACGTGCACGCCGGTGCCGGGCAGCGCATTGAGATAGGTTGCAAGCGTCGCGACGAGCGTCTTTCCTTCGCCGGTCCGCATCTCGGCAATCTCGCCGCGATGGAGCACGATGCCGCCGATCATCTGGACATCATAATGCCGTTGGCCGAGCACGCGCTTGGCGGCCTCACGCACGGTGGCGAAAGCTTCTGGCAGCAGATCGTCGAGCGCGGCACCGTCGGCGAGACGCTGGCGGAAAAGCACGGTCTGATTTGCGAGTTCGGCGTCGGTCATCGCCGAGATGGTCGGTTCGAAACCGGCAATCCGCGTAACGATGCTTCCGAGAGATTTGACGTAACGGTCGTTCGACGACCCGAAAATAGCCTTGGCAATACCGCCCAGCATAGAAAATTCCTGCAATTATAACGAGAACCCGCGCGTGAGACGGGCAAGAACGTCGGCGATGGGAGCGCGCGAAACGCTAAACGCGCAGGCGCTCGGCGTAGAGAGGGACCGCCCGCGACGGCGTGCTGGTGCGTGCCAGGGTCTCGAAGCTGACACGGTCCAAAGCACCGACCGTGCAGGGCGCCACTGCCGGAGGCCGGGCGATCTGTTTTTCGGCATTGATGTTTCTGCTGACCGACACTCCGCAGACCGGCCTTATGGCAGCAGCTGCGGGCGTGCCGAGGTCAACCATGGCGGTGAGCAAAGCAGAAAGGAGAAGCAACAGCCGCATAATTCTGCGCATGTAATAGGTGGTAGCGCTTTCGTCCACCTTAACGGATCCGGAGCGTTGAACGGACTTCAATCGCCGCATCGACTGCTCTACGGCACGCGCATGACACGCTCCCCCCTCGCTACGCCCTTCCCCGCCCTGCCTCCCGTCGATGGTGTCACAGTTCGGGTGGCAAGGGCGGGTTATAAAAACTGGGGGAGGTGCGACCTGACCTTCGCAGAATTGGCGCCCGGCACTGCCGTCGCCGGGGTCACGACCCAGAGTAAATGCCCGTCGCCTGAAGTCGAATGGTGTCGCGCCGCGCTGACCATCGGGTCGGCGCGTGCGCTCGTCGTCAATGCAGGTAATGCCAATGCCTTTACGGGCCGTCGCGGGCGTGCGGCGGTCGAAGCGATTGCGGCGCGGGTGGCGGCCCATCTGCCGTGCCAGCCTTGCGATGTGTTCATCGCCTCTACCGGCGTCATCGGTGTGCCGCTGCCGATCGACAAGGCCGTAGCGGGGCTCGATGCTGCCTTCATCGCGCCGCCCGCAAGCTGGGAAGAAGCGACCAACACGATCGGGACGACCGACACCTTCCCGAAGGCTGCGATGACCACGGCTATTGTTGGCGGCCGTCCGGTCAAGCTCGTCGGCTTCATCAAGGGCAGCGGGATGATTGCGCCCGACATGGCAACGATGCTGGGGTTTATTTTCACCGATGCCACCATCGCACCCGGGTTCCTGCAGACAATGCTGAGCGCGGCCAACCGGACGACATTCGGTTGCATCACCGTCGACAGCGATACGTCGACCAGCGACACAGTGCTGGCGTTTGCGACCGGCAAGGCTGGTAATGCGCCGCTGGCCGGGTTCGACGACGCAGGTGCGGATGCTTTTCAGGCTGCGCTCACCGACCTCTGCCGACAGCTTGCCCATCTTGTCGTGCGCGACGGCGAAGGGGCAACGAAGTTCATCGAGGTGCGGGTGAGCGGCGCTGAAAGCGACGCCAGCGCGCACCGTATCGGGCTCAGCATCGCCAATTCACCGTTGGTAAAAACAGCCATCGCCGGCGAGGATGCGAATTGGGGCCGCGTGGTTATGGCTGTTGGCAAAGCGGGGGAACCTGCCGATCGCGACAAGCTGTCGATCAGCTTCGGCGGGGTAGAGGTCGCGCGCGGCGGGCTCGTTGTAGAAGGTTACGACGAGACGCCGGTCGCCGTGCATCTGAAAGGCTCGGACATCGACATCGCGATCGACCTCGGCCTCGGATCAGGCCGCGCGACCGTTTGGACGTGCGACCTGACGCATGGTTATATTTCGATCAACGCGGATTACCGCAGCTAGGCAAGCTCGCTTTCGAGCCACGCTTTGAGCTGCGACTTAGGCGCGGCGCCGACTTTGGTCGCCGCCGGCTGACCATTCTTGAATAGGATCATCGTCGGGATGCCGCGCACGCCGTACTTGCCTGGTGCGTCGGGATTGTCGTCGATGTTGAGCTTGGCGATCGTCACCTGCGCGCCGAGTTCGTCGGACAATTCCTCCAGGCTCGGCCCGATCATCTTGCACGGCCCGCACCATTCGGCCCAGAAATCGACGAGAACGGGGCCGCTGGCGCCGATCACGTCGGTGGCGAAGCTGGCGTCGGTAACGGATTTGGTAGCCATGGGAATCTCCTGAGTTTCGAACACTAACGTAGGCACAAGTTCGGCGGACTCAACCGGGCGGTGTCAGCAAGTCTTGCTGTGCCGCTTGCAAGCCGGGCTTGTGCGCTTCGAGATCGGCGTCGGTCAGGGCGATCAGCCGCGGTTCCGAGGAGTAAAGCAGCGCCGCCCTCACCTTGTGGCCGGGGAAAACACCGCGTAGCACCGCGGCATAGGCAGCCATCTGGTGCTTATAGGCATCCGGAACGGCATGGGCATCCGGCGGCACACGACGACCGGTCTTGAAATCGACGATATCGACGGTGCCTTGACCGACGATCAGTCGATCGACGGTGCCAGAAATCACGACGCCTTCGACGACGCCCGCGACCGGCACTTCAGCAAGCCCATCCGGGCCGAACAACCGCGCACAGTCGGGGTGGTCGAGAACGGCGAGGACAGCGTTTGTCAGGTCGGCCCGGACGGCAGCATCGCCGATCCCTGCCGCGCGGTCGAGCCAGCGATCGGCTGCAGAGGCACGGGTTTCGGGCGCGATTTGTGGAAGGCGCTCGAACAATGCGTGCAGCAGGCGCCCGCGCTCTGCAGCGGCCTGCATCACGGCGGAGGGCGGCGGGTCGCCAACCGTATCGGGACCAAGCGACGACGGACTGAGCGGACGCGGCGGACGGGCCTCGGGCGGTGCGGGACGGTCGAGCCATGCCGGACGGGGAACGACCGGATTTTCTGGATCGGGCTTGGGCTGCCAGATGATATCGCGGCCCCCCACCTCATATATCCTCGCACTTCCCCAATCGGGCAGTTCGACATGCCCGGCGCCCATGCGCGTCATCGCGCGGTCGATGGCGCTGTGCCAGCTCTCGGATGGCACAATCTTTTGCCGCTGCGTCAGCGAACCCGTGATGACGAGTTGCTCCTCTGCACGGGTCATGGCGACATAAAGCAGCCGCCAATGCTCTCGACGGTCCTGCTCGGACAAATGGGTCGCCATGGCTTCCAGCGTCGCGACCAGTCGGCGCTCCGCCGTGCGCGGACGAAACAGCGGCACCGGCTGGGTAAGCTCATCGATGAAGAAGCTGAAATCGCGCTCGTTGGCCGCGTCGGGATCGCCAGTTGCATCGGCGAGGATGACGAGCGGGGCCTGCAGCCCCTTGGCGGCATGGACGGTCATCACGCGCACGGCGTTGCCCTGGCTGCCCGCGTCGCGCACGATGTCACCGTCGCCGCGGTCGAACCAGTCGAGGAATCCTTGCAGTGTTGCGACGCCCTCACGCTCGAACTGGAGGGCGGCATTCAGCAGTTCGTCGATCGGGTCGGCGGCTTCGTTGCCGAGGCGGCGGAGCAGGTTCTTTCGCGCGCCGATGTCGCCCGACAGCATCGTTTCGAGGAAGACGTAGGGAGAGACATAGTCGGCCATCGCCAATAGCTTGCGCAGGATCGCAATCGACGGTTCTGGACTTTGCGCGCGCAGCTGTTCCCACAGCGACCCGGTGCGCTTCACATGCGCGGCGTCGTAGAGCTGCTCCTGTGTCCAGCCGCAGATTGGCGACACGAGCAGCGAAGCGAGCGTCAGATCATCATCGGGCTGCACCGCAAATCGCAATGCTGCAAGGCAATCCTTTACCGCGAGCGGGGCGGCGAGGCGCAGGCGGTCGACGCCTGCAACCGGCACGCCCTCTTTCTGCAGCCGTGCAACCAGCAGCGCCGCCAGGTCACTGCGCTTGCGGACAAGGATCATGATGTCGCCAGCCGTGAGCGGCCGCCCGGCAGACGCGAGCATATGCCCGTCTGCAATCCAGTCGCGCACCTGGCAGGCGATCCGCGATGCCAGCACGCGCGTTGCCGTGGGCACCCAGCTTTCTTCGCCCTCGTCCTCTTCACCGTCGGGCGCGCGCACGGGCGGCAGCAGGGTGACGCTCCCTGCCCCGCCCTTGGCGCTTTTGTGCCTATCGAGCGCTTGCTCCCCGAACGCTTCCTCGCCCAGTTCGTCGAGCAGCGCATCAACGACTTCGAGGACGGGTGGGGTCGATCGGAACGAGCGGTCGAGCGAAAGACGCGCCAGTTCGCGCCCCGCCGCCGCTGCCTGCGCCCCGAAATCGTCGCCTGCATCGGCGTAGTAGCGCGGGTCCGTACCCTGAAACCCAAAGATCGCCTGCTTGTAGTCGCCCACGGTGAAAAGCGTCCGCAGCGCTCCCGTACGCGCACCATCGCCTGCCCAGAATTCGCCAGTGAGCGCCTTTACAATTTCCCACTGGCGTTCGTTGGTGTCTTGCGCCTCGTCAACGAGGATATGGTCAGTAGCCTGATCAAGCTTGTAGGCGATCCAGGCGCCCATGCCGGGTTCGGTCAGCAGCGCGACAGCTTTACCAATCAGATCGTCGAAATCCACGAGACCGGCGGCCTGCTTGGCATCGGCATAGGCCCGCGC
>JBMOGG010000194.1:0-5534 GCA_049318505.1 Sphingomonas sp.
ACAGGAAACCGGGAGCGCGTCAATCACGGCAAGCCAAGGACTGGATCGACCACGCCATCTCTGCCCGCTAGAGCGACCCCGTCCGCAGGGAGTATTGCAGTTACCATGCCGCCGAAGCGCCTCGCCCTACTCGTGCTGTTTGGAGCTGCGCTCACCGCGTGGTTCTTGTTCGATCTCGGACAATATCTGACGCTTGAAGCGCTGAAAGCACAGCAGGCGGCAATCGACGCCTTCTACCGGGGCAAACCGTTGCTGGTGATCGCGGCGTTCTTTGCGATCTATGTGATCGTGACTGCGCTGTCGGTGCCGGGAGCGGCGATCATGACGCTGGCGGCCGGCGCGATCTTCGGCGTGGCGACCGGCACGGTGCTGGTTTCGTTCGCTTCGAGCATCGGAGCGACGCTCGCCTTCCTTGGCTCGCGCTACCTGTTCCGCGACGGAGTGCAGGCTCGCTTCGGCGCACAGCTGCGCGGGATCAACGAGGGTGTCGCGCGCGACGGGGCATTTTATCTGTTCTCGCTGCGGCTGGTGCCGCTCTTCCCGTTCTTCGCGATCAACCTGCTGATGGGTCTCACCCCGATCCGCACCTGGACCTTCTATTGGGTGAGCCAGCTCGGCATGTTCCTGGGCACAATCGTCTACGTCAACGCGGGGACCCAGCTCGCGCAAATCAATTCGCTGAGCGATATTGCCTCGCCCGGGCTGCTCGCCTCCTTCGCGGCGCTGGGGCTACTGCCATGGGTGGGCAAGTGGATCATGGCCGTGATCAAGCGACAGCGGGTCTACGCGCGCTGGAAGCAGCCCCGCAAATTCGACCGAAACCTGGTGGTGATCGGCGCCGGTGCGGGCGGGCTGGTGTCTTCACTGATTGGCGCGACCGTCAAGGCCAAGGTGACGCTGGTCGAGGCGGCGAAGATGGGTGGCGATTGCCTCAACTATGGCTGCGTTCCCTCCAAGGCGCTGATCAAGTCGGCGCGGATTGCCGAACAGATGCGCCATGCCGAACGCTACGGCCTGGAAAGCGCCGACCCGCGCTTCAGCTTCAAGGCGGTGATGAGCCGTATCCATGCGATCATTGGCGCGATCGAACCGAATGACAGCGTTGAGCGCTACACCAGCCTTGGGGTCGATGTGGTCAAGGGGTACGCAAAAATCGTTGATCCCTGGACGGTTGAGGTCGCGCGCGACGATGGCGAGATCCAGCGCCTCACGACGCGCTCGATCATCATCGCCGCCGGGGCGGCGCCGCTGGTGCCCGATCTGCAGGGACTTGCGGACTCTGGCTATCTGACCAGCGACACCCTGTGGGAGGAATTCGCCCATCTGGACGAAATGCCAAAGCGCATCACCGTGCTGGGCGGCGGGCCGATCGGATCGGAGCTGGCGCAAGCTTTCGCCCGGCTTGGCGCGGAGGTGACCCAGATCGAGCTGGCCGAACGCGTGCTCATTCGCGAGGATGCCGACGTTTCCGCGCTGGCCAGGAAAGCGCTGGAAGCGTCCGGCGTAGCCGTCCTGACGGGACATGAGGCGCTGCGAGTGGAAGGCAAGAACCTGATTGTGACCCATGCTGGAGCCGAGAAAACCATCGCTTTCGATGCGCTAATCCTGGCGATCGGCCGCAAGGCGCGGTTGACCGGCTATGGTCTGGAAGAGCTTGGCATCGAGACCCACAAAACCGTCACGACCGACGAGTATCTCGCGACGATCTACCCCAACATATACGCCGCCGGCGATGTTGCCGGACCCTACCAGTTTACCCACACCGCCTCGCACCAGGCATGGTTCGCCAGCGTCAACGCATTGTTTGGTCAGTTCAAACGCTTCAAGGTCGACTACCGGGTGATCCCCTGGACCACCTTTCTCGATCCCGAGATTGCCCGGGTCGGGCTCAACGAGCAGGAGGCGCTCGAGCAGGGCTTGGCTCATGAGGTTACCGTCTACCCTCTCGACGAGCTCGATCGCGCCATCACCGACAGCGCCACGGCGGGCTTCGTCAAGGTGCTCACTCCGCCAGGCAAGGACCGCATACTCGGCGTTACCATTGTCGGCGAGCATGCCGGCGAACTGCTCGCCGAATATGTCCTGGCAATGAAGCATGGGTTGGGTCTCAATAAGATCCTAGGGACAATCCACACCTATCCGACCATGGCCGAGGCCAACAAGTTTGCAGCCGGGGCCTGGAAGAAGAAGCATGCGCCCGAAGGTCTGTTACGGATGATCGGGCGCTACCATGATTGGCGTCGGGGATGAGCGCGGCCGTGCAAAACCTTCAGGGACTGATCGGCCTCACCGCGATCCTACTGCTCGCGTGGGGGCTCTCGGAAGACCGCGTCGCACGGCCGTCGTGGCGCTGGATCGGCGGAGCGCTGCTCCTGCAGTTCGCGATCGCCTTGCTGGTCACTCAGGTGCCTTTCGTGTGGACATTGGTCGGCTTTGCTAACTCAGCAGTCTCCGCGATCGAGGCGGCGACACTGGTCGGGTCGAGTTATATGTTCGGCTATACCGGGGGCGCGCCGATCCCGTTTCTGCTCAAGCCCGGAGCCGAACCGCCGGTCGTGATCGCCTTCCAGATCCTGCCACTGATCGTCGTTTTCTCGGCGCTGTCGGCGCTGCTGTGGCACTGGGGAGTCCTGCGCGCTGTGGTGCGCGGACTGTCCTGGGCCTTGCAGCGCACCCTGGGAGTGAGCGGCGTGGTCGGCCTGGGCGGAGGGGCGACGATCTTCCTTGGCGTGGTGGAAACCCCATTGGTGCTGCGCGCTTGGTTCGGCAAGGTCAGCCGTAGCGACCTATTCATGCTGATGGTCATGATCATGTCGACCATCTCGGGCGCAATCCTGGTGCTTTACGCCTCCACGCTGTCCAAGACTGTGCCCAATGCAGTGGGCCACATGATCGTCGCTTCGCTAATCTCGTTGCCTGCAGCGATCCTGATCGCGCGGCTGATGGTGCCAGGGGGCAAGTCGGACGAGCCCACCCCGGTCGAGGCCGACCTGAAGTACGAAAGCAGCATTGATGCGATCATCCGCGGAACGATGGAGGGCGTCCAGCTTGTGCTCGCGGTGATCGGGATCATCATCGTCGTCTTCGCACTGGTCAATCTGGTCGACCAGATGTTGGCGCTGCTGCCCTTTGTGGAAGGCGCGCCGCTCACTCTACGCCGGGCGTTCGGCTGGCTGCTGGCGCCGATAATGTGGGGAATCGGGGTGCCGTGGGACCAGGCCGGTGCCGCTGGAGCGCTAATGGGCACCAAGGCGGTGCTCAATGAATATGTCGCCTATCTCGATCTTGCCGCATTGCCCCCTGGCACACTTGATCCGCGCAGCTCGTTGATCGTCACCTATGCGCTGTGCGGAGTGGCCAATCTGGCTTCGGTCGGCCTGATCGTCTCGACCATCGCCACGCTCGCGCCCGAGCGCCGGGGCGAGGTTTCAGCGCTCGGTATCAAGAGTTGGCTCGCCGGCAACATGGCCTCGCTGATGACCGGGGCGGTAATCGGCCTGGTCACCTGGGCCTGAGCCGCACTCGTGTTCGACGCCCGCCTGCGCCCGCTGATCGACCCGCCGCTGAACGCAGTAGGGCGCGCGCTGGCCCGCTGGGGATTCGACGCCAATGCGGTGACGCTGGCTGGACTGGTCCCGGCGGTGGGGGCGGGCTTGGCCATCGCCCTCCAGCATTATTTTCTCGCGCTCGCCCTGATTGTCCTTAACCGCCTGCTCGACGGGCTCGACGGCGCGGTTGCTCGGGCGAACGGGATCAGCGATATTGGCGGCTACCTCGACACGCTGGCTGACTTTGCCTTTTACGTTGCAGTGCCGCTCGGCTTCGGTTTCGCCGCCACGGCCAATACCGCGGCCGCCATGGTCCTGATTGCCAGCTTCACACTGACCGGCGTCAGTTTCCTTGCCTTTGCCGCCATCGCCGCCACGCGCGGGGATCAAACCAAGGCTCACGGCACGAAGAGCTTCTTCTATTCGACCGGTATTGCCGAGGGGGCCGAGACCATCGCAGTCTTCGCCGCGATGTGCCTCTGGCCTGCGCAGTTTGCGGCCATCGCTTATGCCTATGCCGCGCTGTGCCTGTGCACCGTGGTCCAGCGCAGCCTGATGGCGCGCCGCTACTTTGGATCGTAGCCAGGCCATGATCGACGCGCTCGCCCTGAACGAAGCCGTATTGCGGATCGGCTTCTTTGTAGGGATCTTCGCGCTCATGGCCAGTTGGGAGGCGCTTGCCCCGATGCGCCAGCGCGGCATTTCGCGAGGTTTGCGCTGGAGCAACAACCTGGCGCTGGTCGCGCTTGACTCCGTCATCGTGCGCTTGGTCTTTCCAGTGACCGCAGTGAACTTCGCCGCTCTGGCGGCTGAGCGGGAATGGGGATTGATCAACCTCCTGGGCCTGCCCTTCTGGCCCGCGTTGATTGTGTCGCTGCTGCTGCTCGACCTGATTATCTATCTCCAGCACCGGCTGTTTCATACCGTGCCGCTGCTGTGGCGGCTACACCGGGTCCACCATGCCGACACCGAATTCGACGTCACCACCGCCCTGCGCTTTCACCCACTCGAGATGCTGGTGTCGATGGGCCTCAAGCTGGCCGCGATCGCGGCACTCGGCGCCCCGGCGCAGGCGGTTCTGGTTTTCGAAGTGGTGCTCAACGGCGCGGCCATGTTCAACCACGCCAACGTCGCTCTGCCACCAAAGGTCGAGCGCATGCTGCGGCTGGTTTTCGTCACCCCGGACATGCACCGGATCCACCATTCGACGCGGACCGAGGAGATGAACCGCAATTTCGGCTTCAACCTGGCGTGGTGGGACCGATTATTGGGCAGCTATTGCCCCAGGCCGCAACAGGACCCGCGCGCGATGCCTATCGGCCTCGACCAATTTCGCACGCAGCGCGACCTGTGGCTCGACTGGATGCTGCTGCAGCCCTTGCGCGATAAGCCCTAGCGCTCCGCGCCCAGCCTCGGCGCGTTTCGATAGCCAAACTTACCGGACGTCAGGCAGCTCCAGGCGCGTTGGGCATTCATAGCGCAGCCACGGGCACTCCAAGTTTAAGCGCAGCCTGCGCCATAACGCTGTCCAGCGTTGCGAGATGATATCCAGCAGACGATGCGATTGCGAGATGCAGCGCATCGCCGGCGCGCAGTGCCAACTCATGTTGATCCGCAAACCGTGCCGCCGCCTCGAAATGATTGGGTGTAACCGCAGAGATCTGGAAGTGGTCGGTCTGAAACCTGTGCCATGCGGCAAGGATTTCAGCGCGATGTTCGACCTGCAATGCGCCTGTGCGAAGCTTGATCGCCAAGGCGCTCGACACTTCGGTGACGACCCAGCCACTGATAGCGAGTTCCCCCGCAGGTTGTTCGGCAAGCCACGTCTGTACGCGCTCGGTGGCCGTCTCTGGCGTCAGTGCGGCGATGATGACTGACGTATCGACATAGAGCATCAGTAGCGGTCGCTATCCCGCATCGCGCGGATCGCCGCCGCTGCGCCTTCCTTCTGGAACGGCAGCTTGGCGGTCAGTGCCGCTAGAGCGC
>JBMOGG010000195.1:0-5468 GCA_049318505.1 Sphingomonas sp.
CCCCTGGTCGCCGCGACCGCAATGAATTCATCGTCGTCACTGTCGGTGTCGAGAATGTTGTTGTCGAAGCTGTAGATGCCGTCGGACATGACGCCGACGCCGCCGACGACCACGCCGTTCTTGTACAGCGGAAACCCGCCTGTATCTGCAGACAGGCCCAGCGGCGTCCGCTTCGGCCCGATCAGGCTGGTCGTCGTGACTTCGGCACCTGTCACGGCGTTGACATAGGTGCTGCCACCGCCCGCGCTGAACCGGGCGACCAGATCCGAACACGCAAGCGAACTGAATTGCACGCCGTAGAGGGGACCGCTTTCGAGGCCCTGCGTCAGCTGCGGCGCCGGCGGGAAATGCTGTTGGACGATCTGGCTGGCTGTGCGCGTGGAAAAGGCGTTGCCGCCCGACGACAGATAGGCACCGGTAATCGCCTTGGAGATTGCGCCGGCAAGATTGGCGGTGCCCGGCAGCGGTTGTCCGTTGGCAGGGTCGCGAATATCGCGCAGGTCGCGTTCAGTCGGCGTTTTACCGGGATTGATTGGCAAGCGAAATGCCCCGCTCAGGGCGTTGTTCATCGCAAAGACGCCAAGCACATTGCCGACCCGGTCGACGACCGCGATGATCGAAGGCTTGTTGCGCGCCTGCGCTTCGCCAACGGCTTGCGCGATGACCTGTTGTACGTCGGCCACCGACAGCGATTCAGGCGCGGGGACCTGAAAAACGGGCGTTGTCGCAGGCGTTGTTGGCGTAACGGCGGCACTCGGCGAAGAGTCAGACCCACCGCAGGAAGCGAGCAGGAGAGCAACTGCCGTAATGATACCGACAGTCGCTCTCACTGCAGCGTCCCGATGGTCCGTACGGCGCTACCCAACGCACGGCGGAATTCGAGCGGGCGATAGTCGTTCGGGTCGCGGACGGCCGCATAGGCCCTGTTGATGTCGCCGCGCACGGCCTGAGCCGAGCCAGGCGCCACTTGCCCCGCGCTGACCATCGCGTTGAGGAGGGTGTCGATCGCCATTACCGACTGCGCGCTGCCGGTGTAGTCGGTAAAGCGCGGCGAGATCGCCTCGCCCGCGATGGTGTTGACGATCGCCATCGTCTGCGCCCGGTCAAAGCCCGTCGCGCCGAACGCCTGCGCCAGCGCCTGCGCCGTTGCGCGCAGCTTCGCGCCCGCCGCCACGGCGGCCGCGCGGCTTTCCGTATTGGCACGGTGGAACGCGCGACTGTCAGCGTCGAGTCGCGCGGCGAGCGACGGCGCGGCAACCTTTGCGGCGGCCGCCAGCATGATCATGTTTTCATCGTTGAACGGCGCAGTTCCGGGCGAAACCGGACGTGCGGGGTTGTCGACTACGGTCGGCTGGAAGCTAGCGGCGTCCTCGATGCGGCGGTGGCAGCTGTGGCAGTCGTAGAAGTAGAATTCGGGGAAAGCGCCGTTCGTGCCCAAGGTTGGATTGGCATGGAGCGACAGCGCACGGTCGAGTGCCATCGCCTGGCCCACCGCCCAGACGCGGACGTTGTTCGTCCGCCCTTTACGCGCCGCGTAATCGGCGTCCTCGTTGTGATGCTGTTGCAGGGTCGAAAACAGGTCGAGCTCGAAACTGATGCGCGGATGCCCCGCGGCCATGATCCTGTGGGTAACGAACTGCCCGCCGTCGCTGCTGCCGAAATGGCAGTCGAGGCAGACCGCAGCCTTCACGGCAGGACGGTCGAGCGGGATCAGGCCGCGCGCGACGTTGGCGGCATGCGTGCCACCGATGGCATAGTGCGTCGCGATCCAGGGTTGTGCACCGCCGTGGCACCCTTCGCAGCCGACGCCATCATTGGCTTGCCAAAGGCCCCCGCGCAGGTTCGCGGCAGGGTAGTCGGTATGGCAGCCGAGGCATTCGGGCGCGGCGCTGGCGGCGCCGATGCCGAGCCGGGCCGCGATCTGGCGCCCGCGCGGCTCGCTCAATACAGCAAAGGCGCGGGAATGTGCGCCGCCGGGTGTGGAGGGTTCTTGCCAGCGTGCGAGCTCGTCCTGCCGTACGACCTTGCCGTCGGCAAACTGACGTCCGTGGCACGTCGTGCCTGCGCACGAGGCGACGCCTAAATGAACATTGTCGTTGGAAAGCGCGGCTATGGCCGGAGCCGGACGCGCACCGATGAACAGGGCGATCACCGCCAGGCATAAACAGATGCCCGACGCGAACAGCGCCGTGTGATGCCGTAATGACGCGACAATCAATGCTCGCACCGCTTACCCCCAAAATCCGGTGCTTTTGCTCCGGATGCTGCTCCTAGGCGGCGACCCCTGTGTTTATGCTTATGACACTAGCGATGCGCGCGATTCCCGCAACCCGCTAAGCGCCTACTTCCGACGGATGACCAGATTGCGGATTTCGGTCATGTCCTCCATCGCGAACTTGATTCCCTCGCGACCGAGGCCGGAGTCCTTCACCCCGCCATAAGGCATGTTGTCGACCCGGTAGCTGGGCACGTCGTTGATGACGACACCGCCGACGTCGAGTCGGTCCCACGCATCGAACATCTTGAACAGGTCGCGCGTGAAGATGCCGGCCTGAAGCCCGAACTTGCTGTCGTTGACCTCGTCGAGCGCGGCATTGAAGTCGGTGAAGCTGGACAAGATAGCGACCGGGCCGAACGCCTCTTCACGGTAGAGTTTCGTGTCGCGCGGGCACGCATCGACAAGCGTGGCCTCGAGCATCGCACCGTCGCGCGTGCCGCCGCAGAGCAATGTGGCGCCCGCACTCACGGCTTCTTGCACCCAACCGTCGAGCCGGCTGGCTTCCTTCACGTCGATCATCGGTCCGATGAACGTGTTGCGGTCCTTTGGATCGCCTGAAACGAGTGTCCTTGTCCTTGCAACCAGCATGTCGCGGAAGCGGTCGTAGATATCGGCATGGATGATGATCCGCTGCACGCCGATGCACGACTGGCCGGATTGGTAGAACGCGCCAAAGATGACGCGCTCGAGCGCATCGTCGAGGTCGGCATCATGGTCGATAATGACCGCGGCGTTGCCACCCAGTTCGAGGACGACCTTCTTCTTGCCGGCCTTGGCCTTCAGGTCCCAGCCGACTCCGGGCGACCCGGTGAAGCTCAGCAGCTTCAGCCGGTCGTCCTCGGTAAACAGGTCCGCGCCGTCGCGGTGCGCTGGAAGGATCGAAAAGGCGCCCCTCGGCAGGTTCGTCTCGGCCAGCACCTCACCCATGATGATGGCACCCAGCGGCGTCCGGCTGGCGGGCTTCATGACAAAGGGACAGCCTACCGCAATGGCAGGCGCGATCTTGTGGGCTGCGAGATTGAGCGGAAAGTTGAACGGCGAAATGAAACTGCACGGGCCAACGGGCACGCGCTTCCAGATGCCCTGGTATCCCTTGGCACGCGGCGAGATGTCGAGTGGCTGAACCTCGCCCGTCATGCGGACGGATTCCTCTGCAGCTATTCGAAACGTATCGATCAGCCTGCCGACCTCGCCCTCGCTGTCCTTGATCGGCTTGCCCGCCTCGACGCAAAGCGCATAGGCCAGCTCGTCGGCGCGTTCCTTGAACCTGTCGACGCAGTGCTGGAGCACAGCCTGCCGTTCATAGGCAGCCATTCGTGCCATCGGTTCGGCGGCCCCGACGGCGGCCGCAATCCCTGCGTCGATCGTCGCGGCATCGGCCTGTGCGCAGCGGAAGGCGACCTTGCCAGTGAACTTGTCGGTTACTTCGAGGTCGGTGTTCGGCTGCTTCGCCTCATTGGCCAGATAGAGCGGGTAGACGTCTTTGAGCATTCTTCTTCCTTCTGGCCTACCCCGTGCAGGGAAAGCGACGTCATACGGCCTTCGATCGTTCCTTGATATCCTTGTTCAGAATGCGGTCGTTGTCCGAATAATCGACCGGAACCTCGATCAGGTGCACGCCCGGCGTGGTGCCGGTCGACGCGAGCAGCTCGTTCAGGTGCGACGCGCTTTCAACGCGATAGCCATGCGCGCCATAGCTTTCGGCATATTTCACGAAATCGGGATTGCCATAGGTCAGCCCCCAGTCCTTGAACCCCATGTTCGCCTGTTTCCAGCGGATCATGCCATAGCTGTTGTCGTTGAGGATCAGGATCGTGATGTTGAGTTTCAGGCGGACGGCGGTTTCCATTTCCTGCGAATTCATCATAAAGCCGCCATCGCCGCAGATCGCCACGACGCGCCGATCAGGATAGATCATGCTCGACATCATCGCCGAGGGAAGGCCCGCGCCCATCGTCGCCAGCGCATTGTCGAGCAGCACCGTGTTGGGCTGGTATGCGGTATAGCCGCGTGCGAACCAGATCTTGTAGACGCCGTTGTCGAGGCAGATGATGCCGTCTTCCGGGACAGCCTTGCGTACCTGTTCGACAAGATAGGGCGGATAGATCGGGAAACGCGCATCGTCTGAAATGCTGGCGGTGTGCGCCACTTCAGCCTGACGCGCGCGGAGCATCAGGTCGCTGTCCCAGCGCTGCGGCGTGATGGCTTCCTTCATCTGCCAGATGGCGTTGGCGATATCGCCGATGACTTCGGTTTGCGGAAAATAGACCGGATCGACTTCGGCCGTACGGGTCGAGACGTGAATGACGTCGGCGCCGCCCGCCTTCATGAAGAACGGCGGCTTTTCGATGACGTCATGGCCGACGTTGACGATGCAGTCCGACGCCTCGACCGCGCGGTGGACGAAGTCGCCGGCGCTGAGCGCGGCACAGCCGACGAACTTTGGGTGTCGCTCGTCGATCACGCCCTTGCCAAGTTGCGTCGTCAGGAACGGGATACCGGTCTTGTCGACGAATTCGCGGAGCATTTTCGATGTCATCGTGCGGTTTGCCCCAGCGCCGATGACGAGAATAGGCGATTTCGCGGCTTCGAGCTTGGCAACAGCGGCCGCAACGGCTTTTTGGTCGGCGCTCGGGCGGCGCGCGACGCTGCGCGGGATCGGCACCGAGTCGGTCTGCTCATCGGCAATGTCCTCGGGCAATTCCAGGTGAACGGCGCCGGGCTTCTCCTCTTCTGCCAGCCGGATCGCTTCGCGCACGCGGCTCGGAATATTGTCGGCACTGGCCATCTGATAGGTGAACTTGGTGATCGGCCCCATCATCCGCACGACGTCGAGGATCTGGAAACGGCCCTGTTTCGATTTCTTGATCGGCTTTTGCCCGGTAATCATCATCATCGGCATGCCGCCAAGCTGGGCATAGGCCGCCGCCGTCACAAAGTTCGTTGCCCCTGGCCCGAGCGTGGCGAGGCAGACGCCGGTCTTGCCAGTGTGCCGCCCATAGGTGGCAGCCATGAAGCCCGCGCCCTGCTCATGGCGCGTCAGGATCAGCTTGATCTTGGTCGAGCGCGATAGGCTGTCAAGGAAATCAAGGTTCTCCTCGCCGGGCACGCCGAAGATATATTCGACGCCCTCGTCTTCGAGGCACTGGATGAACAGGTCGGATGCTTTGGCCATGCGTCGCGCGCCCCT
>JBMOGG010000196.1:0-5467 GCA_049318505.1 Sphingomonas sp.
GTTCCTGCGCAAAGTCCCACAGGCCATCGGCTGGCCGGACAAGTTCGTCGTTACGCACGATCTCCATCTCGACGGCCTGATCGGGAAGCACGGCGGCGCGCGCATCGCGGCCGTCGACGACCTGCAGCGACAACCCTGACGCCTTGACAGGTTCAGTTTTACTGCCAAGAGCGACCCACAAGTCCTTGAGAAAAAATGCAACCTCGCCATCGAAGTCCCCGTCCCCATTGGCTTCGCCCCGGGCACACAAGCGCTGGGCCCCGGTCGCTTCGAACGCGGCATCAACCTTCTTTGGGAACGCCTGGTAATTAGGCCATTGGCTGTTGCCGATGCCAAGCACGGCAAAGCGGGTGTCGGGCCATTTCGCATCGGCAAATTGTCCTGCGTCGATCGCCGATTCTGCCGCAAGGGCGCTGTCAGGCGCGCGACCGTTATAGGTCGCGGTGACCACCACGATCACCCGGTCTTCGGGGAGCGTGTTCAGTGCCTCGTCCATCGACACGCTGCGCGCCTCGAACCCGTCCGCACTCGCGCGTTCGACGATTTCCTCGGCAATGTCGCGCGCGGTCCCGAGCGATGTGCCGTAGAGCACCGAAAGCCGTTGCCCCGCGCCAGCCGCCGAGCCGATGTCGCTGCTGCCGCTGTCGATTCGAACCGGTTCGGCAACCGTCAGCCGCTCATTCGGCTTACGCATCCTGATCCGCATCCAGAAATCGTCGGGCTTGATCGAAAGCGATTCCTTCAGTGTCATCCGGTATCCGCGCCGGTCGGCAATCGCGAATTTCTGAAGGACCATTGCCAGCGCGAGCTTGGCCTCGACCAGCGCAAACTGCCGGCCGATGCAGGCGCGCGCACCATTGCCGAAAGGCTTGTAGGCATGCGGGTGATGGTCGGTCTCGGCATCGGGGAGCCAGCGATCGATGTCGAATTCCTCAGGCGCTTGCCATGCGCTCGGATGACGCTGCAGGCCGGGCGCATAGATGTTCACCGGGCGGTCCTTGCGCAGCTTCCATTTGCCGCCGATCACCTGGTCTTCATAGGGTCCCACCGAAAACGCAGGCGCTGTCGGCCATAGCCGCTGCGTTTCCTTTACGATCCGCTCGATCACTTTGAGGTGCGACAGATGCTCATAGGCGGGCCGAGTATCTCCCGGGAGCACGCGGTCGACCTCTGCATAAGCCTGAGCAAGCACGGCCGGGGCCTTCAGCAACTCCATGAAAGCAAAGGTCAGCAGGCCCGACGTTGTTTCGTGACCCGCAATCAGGAAAGTCAGCACCTGGTAACGGATGTTCAGATCGTCGAGCCCCTCCCCCGTTTCCGGGTCGACCGCGGTCAGCATCAGGTTGAGCAGGTCCTTTGCATCGGTGGGGTTCGCCCGCCGCTGTGCGATCACATCGTCGACCAGCTTGTTCATCGTCGCGATGTCAGCGTTGAATTGCGCGGTCGACTTCTTGGCGAACCGCTGCTGGATCGGCAGGCGCGTGATGACGTTCAGCGCCTCGCCCAGTGCCTCGCCGAGCGACAGCAGGAACGGATCGAGCGCGTCATGCTCGAAGCTTTCGAACCGGTGCCCGAAGCCGGCGATCGCGATACTGTCGAGGGTTAGACGGGTCATGTCATCGGCAACGAGGATGTCCTGCCCTGCCAGCCGTTCCCATTTGGCGACCAGTTTGTCGCACACCTCAAGAATCAGGTCGTAGTAACCGCGCATCGATCGCTGGCTGAACGCGGGCAACAGGATGCGGTGCGCCTTGCCCCAATTGGCTTCTTCGCTGAACGCCGTGAACAGCCCGTCGCCTGCGAATTTGCGTACCACGCGAAGCCCTGGACCCGGAATTTTTCGAAACCGCGTCTCGTCGCACAGCTCGGCCACAAGATCTGGATGCGTCACGAAAATGCCGACGCGGCTACCAAAGCGCAGCTTGAAGATGCCAGGATCTACGAAATCCTGCGACACGCCGAGCAGATGCCCGATCAGCCCTGCCTTGGGAATCTGGTGAAGGTTGCCGACAAGCGGCAGCGTTTTCGGCGCCGGAATGGATGCGGTTTCAGTCATTGGCGCTTCGGCCCCCTCATGGGGCGAAAGCCTAGAGCGTCAATTGTTGTTCGTCACCTGCAGAACGAGTGGTCGCGCTCACGTTCGTCACGTTGAGCCCTCCAGATATATGTTTTTCGGAGCGGCTTTATGCGTACCCTGAACCGGGTGACGGTGGCCACAAAGCCGAGGAAGCCGTCAGCCTGAACAAGGATCGCGGCGATGGGGAGCAACAGCGATATGGGTTCGATTACTTGACGAAGGACAGCGACGCGTTGCTCACGAAGGTTCAGGCGCGTTCGGACAGATTTTTAAAAAGCACGTTCTTGAAAAAAAGAAGACGACGTGTTCGGGCGACTGAAAGCGCAGCTTTCACCCGAAGCGAATAAGAAGCTGATATTTGCGATGTGCCGGGAAGGGGTCAAGCTTGCGGAGCGCGAGCGACGGGCACGGATTATGCCACCCCGACGACCTCGCGCAGCGCGGCCAGCAACCCGCGTGTTTCATCCTCGGTCCCGATCGTCATCCGCAATGCTTGCGGCAATCCCTGGCCCGGCACCCAGCGCACGATGTAGCCCCGCTCCATGAGGTTCTGATAAGCCACTTCGGCCGTTACCGTGCCCTCGAACAACACCAGCACGAAATTTGCCTTGGATGGAATGGCGCGTAGCCCCACATTGCCGAGCCTGGCGACCTCGTCGGCGAACCACGTCCGCCAGCGCGCATTGTGCGCACGGCTTTCGGCAATGAATTCTGGCGAACCGAGCGCTGCAATCGCGGCTTCTTGTCCTGCGGTGGTCACGCAGAACGGCGCGCGAATACGGTGCATGGCATCGATTGCCGCCGCGGGCCCATAGCCCCAACCGATACGCTCGGCAGCAAGGCCGTGGATCTTTGAAAACGTCCGGGTCACGATCACGTTTGACTGAACGCGCGCAAGATCGAGGCCACCGTCGTCCTCGTCTTCCCCCAGATATTCGGCATAGGCTTGGTCGAGCACGAGCATGACATTCGGCGGTAGGGCCGCATGCAGCCGCGCGATCTCGGCGCGCGAGGTAAAGGTGCCCGTCGGATTGTTGGGATTGGCGACATAGACCAGGCGACTCCGGTCGGTCACGCATGCGAGGATCGCATCGACGTCGGTGCCGAAATCACGATCGGGCGCAACTACGGGCGTGGCGCCGACGCGCCGGGTCGCGATGTCATAGACGGCGAAACCATAGCGGACATAGATCACCTCATCGCCTGGCCCCGCATAGGCTCCAGCGACCAGATGCAAGATCTCGTCTGACCCGGTGCCATAGATGATGCGCGCAGCATCGAGATCATGATGGGCAGCAATTGCCTGGCGCAAGCCATGTGCGCTCGCGTCGGGATAACGCGCAAGGTCGCCCTTATGTGCTGCAAAGGCAGCGATGGCAGCCGGTGCTGTGCCTAATGGGTTTTCGTTGGAGGACAGCTTGGCAACCTTTGCACCGCCGGCAACCGACGCGCGGCCAGGCACATAAGGGGCGATATCCATGATCCAGGGTTTGGGAAATGGTGTGGTCATGTTGGGCCCCTACGCGGGGCGGCGCGCTGGACGCAAGGTTATTAGGCTCCGGTCAAACCCGCCACACCCAACGAAAAAGGGCCGGTCTTTCGACCGGCCCCCTTCGTTCTCCAACCCGTGAGGATCGAAGAGTGGCTTACATGCCGGCGCCAGCGCCATACATGATTTCCACGCGACGGTTCTGCAGTTCGCGAACGCCATCGGCAGTCTCGACACGCAGGTTGGTTTCGCCGAGCGCCTTGGTCGTGATGACCCCGCCAGCGATACCCTTTGACTGCATGTACGCGCTGACCGCATCGGCACGACGCTGCGAAAGGCCGAGGTTGTACTTCGGAGTACCCGACGTATCGGTGTAACCACGCAGTTCGACCTGTGCCGTGCCGCAATTCGCGTAATTGGCGACTGCGCCGTCCAGGATGCTGGCCGCTTCCGGCGTAACATCCGACTTGTCCCACTCGAAGAACACGATGAACGGTCCTGGGGTGCAGACAGGTGCCGGCGGCGGCGGCGCAACTGGCTCCGGCGGCGGCGGCGGGGGTGGCGGGGGTGGCGGCGGCGGCGGCGGTGCCGGCGGCGAGCCGAAGTTGTAGATCAGGCTACCCAGAAGCGAGTGCGAGCGATAACGCGAGCGGTTCGCACGACCCAGGCTATCAATCGTGTCAATGCCATCGGCGTTGAAGAACCGATATTTGAGGCCAACATCGACATTGTAGCTCAGCGGCGCACGGATACCGGCCAACGCCTGATAGGCAAAGCCCGTGTCCGAGTCGTTCAGGAAGCGAGCAACATTGATCGAAGCGTCATGCTTGACGCGCGCCACACCGACACCGCCGCCAACGAAACCACTGAGGCCCGTATCGTCGCCGAAGTCGAGCAAGCCGTTCATCATGAAGCTGAGAACCGAGGTCTTGCCGCTAGCCGCACCCGTGCCGGCCGGCGCATTTGCGACACCAGGCTGACGATAGGTCGCCAGCGAGCTGGTGTACGCCTCGTTCTTGGCTTCCTTGTAACCGACCTCGGCTTCGAGGCGGAACGCACCGAAGTCGTAGCCGATGATGCCATCGACATCATAGCCAGTCTTCACGTCGAGCTTGGCAGCATTCTTGTTCACACCAATGTCGAAGTTGATATCTTCGACAATTGAGGCGCCGCCTTCGACGCCGATGTACCAGGCTTTGTCGCGAGCGAGCGCCGGGCCCGCAATCGCGGTGGAGGCAAGCGCCATGGCAATGGCAAGCTTCCGCATAAAAAATCCCCTTTCCGTTTGTCACGATGGACAGCGTTTAATGCCCTAGCCAAAGCATCGTTACGGTGCAAGCATCGATATCAGGCTCTTGTTGCCGGAATGTCGCACTTGCAACGGTAATGCTGACTGGAACGGGGAACGAAACTTTCGATCGCGCAAAAGGTTCCGGGCCGCCAGTATCGATGGTCAAGCAGCGATGCGTTTATATGCCAGCCGCACAGAAATGACGGCAAAAACAAGAAATTACAGCTCTTGCCTGCGCACCCACGATGGTTCCGCCCACCGGCGCTACAATCGCCGCAGCACGATGACCGACCAGCAGAGCGCGATCGAGCGCACGCGACTTGCCGGTCTCAATCCCGTTCCCTCAACCGCTCAAGCCGCATCTCCCTGCGGTCGAGTCGCTCCGACTCCATGATAGGCTCAGGCTCCTTATGATACGCTCAGGCTCGTTATCGTCATGCCGTCGAAAGCGAGGACGAAAAATTCCCAGCTGTCCACACTGCCAGCGCCCGCCCCGCCCCCGCCCACGCGCCTGTGCGCGAAGGGCCAATAATCAAACCTTGCCCTGGCGTCGGCGTAAGAGGCGAATTGGGCGACGCAACCGCGACAACCACAGCTTGGATAAGCGAAC
>JBMOGG010000197.1:0-5461 GCA_049318505.1 Sphingomonas sp.
ACATAGCCGCCATCGCCGAAGACATGCCGCAGCCATGGGAAGCGAAAGCGTGCTGCCTTCACTCCATCCACAGCCCCGTCACGATCCTCGATGTCGGCGGCGTGGACGATAATGCGGGCCAGAAAGCCGGAGGTGTCGGTGGGGATGTAGCGCTTGCGACCTTTGATCTTCTTACCCGCGTCATAAGCGCAAATTCTGCCGCTTTCGGTGGTTTTTATAATCTGATTGTCAATCACGCCCGCGTTTGGGTGGGCCTCGCGCCCCCTCAATCCCGCACACTACCCGCGCCGGGTAATACCAGTCCATCCCATGGCTTCCTCCATCTTTTCGCAAAGACGGCTGAATCATAACATACTGATATTGCTCAACGCGTTTCGGACCAGGCTCTTAACCGATACGTTCCGGCAATTTTTAAAAGCAGACGTATTTTTGATGCGCGAATGCAGCACCGGTAAACGCGCGCAAGCTTAGGCCGCGCGGGAGATTCTTAACGGCGACGAGACGATTTTTATTCTTTTTCAACTCGGTTTCGTCCGTTGGATTTGGCTCTATACAGAGCGTCGTCAGCGCGTCGCAGCATCTCAGTCATTGAGTCTGCCACCCCCAGTGTCGATACCCCTGCCGAAAAACTGACGCAGCCAAGGTCGGCATTGTCAGTCACGGATTTGAGCCGCCGCTTGCTGAGTTCCAAACGCGTCTGATCAATCGCGTTGCAAGCCTCGCCTAATGATAAACCTGAGAAGGCAACGACGAATTCCTCGCCGCCAAAGCGGCCAACAAAGGCGGCGCCTTCGGTTTCTTTTTCAAGCTTCAATGCCACATATCGCAACACGCGGTCGCCCGTTGCATGGCCGTGCAGATCGTTGAAGCGCTTGAAATGGTCGATGTCACAAAACGCGATCGAGACCGGATCGCCGTTGCTGATCGCCGGTTCGAGCGCCTTTTCGAGCTGTCGCTTGAAGCCGCGACGATTGAGAAGACCGGTCAACGGATCAGTGTCCGCCGCTTGTTGCGCGTCAGCCAGACTGGATTTGAGTAAGCTCAGCTCTTTATGGGCCTCGCGAAGTTGAAGCTCAGCAAGGCGCGTGCGCGACACCATTGTCTTGGTCAGCTCAAGAATTTGGGGATTGTCATTCCCAGCAATCCAATTGCCCTCGAGTTCGGCGTGGAAGGTCCCGGCATCCTCGGCAGACTGGATCGCTATGTCTGTCAGTCCTTTTGCCTGCACTTGGATCTGCTCGGCAAGCGCGGAGAGGGCTTCGACCCCGATCGGGCCGGCCGAGCTTGCCAGGATACGCTCGGCAGCATCGGCCGCCAATTCACCAGTCGCTTCGATCTCGCTACGGACAGCTTTGACCAGATCAAGGTTATGTGCCGCGCAAAATTGATAGGCGAGGTCATAATTGCTTGGGGTCGGATCAAGGCCGTTTGAAAACAGGAACTGGCCGATTTCGGCGAACAGCTCTTGCTGCCAAGTCGCAGCTGTGTTCCGTCCCTGCGGCATTTTGAAACCCTTGTGATTTAGCCCACGCCGCGAGCTGTTCGACATCGAGGATTGCGAGTGGTCAGCTACATTAACCATACTCCTCAATATAGGCAATTTTCGGCAAAAAAGGTGCCTATCAGGAACGAAATGTTTTTCGCGACGTGCAGCGCCATCTGCTGAACAATGACGCGCGCAATTTAAATCGCGCGCGATCAGCATAACGAACAGCAATTCCCCGAACTTACAGCCACGGGTTGAACGACGCGCTTTGGGACCAGTTCCGGTTGGGACCAGTTCCGGCTGGGTTGGCTAAGAGGTCAGGCGCTTAACTCAACGGCGCAGGCGCTTGCTGGACGAACGCAACGCCCTCAATGCGTGCCTCGAGCATCTCGGCATGCATTCAGCCTGACAAACCAGCTGTCGCAGGCGAGCGCCGACTGCTCGAAACAGATCGAGCGGTTAGCCGGTCTGTCCGACCAACTCTCTCAATTCGTAGCTGAATTGTCCGCAGTGCTGCCTTCAACGGCGGTATTGGCTGCTTCGGCGTTCATATTTGCGACTTCGTTGTCGACCAGATTGTCCGTCGTCGCATCGAGTTCTGCCGCCGAGTTTTCCAAAGCTGCGCCCGCGCTGTTTTCAGTATCGGCAACATTGATCGCGTCAGGCGTCTTGCTGCAGGCGCCCAGTCCCAGCAGTGCAGCCAGAGCAATTGGAGCGGCAAGGGCAATGGCGGTCTTGGTCATCGATATCGTCCCGGAATGATTTATTGCCACATAGCGGCCACAATTTGTCCGTCAATCATTTGGGCTTGACCAGAGCCTCCGGCGCGTTCGCCACCACAGCGAGCATAGCGGTCCATGCCGCGACATTTTGCCGCAATTGTTCCTTGTCGATGCGCTCGAGCGTGTCTTCGGGCGTGTGGTGATAGTCGAAATAGCGTGTGCCCGACTGGTTGAGGTCGACCGCGGCCACGCCTGCCTTCACCAGCGGTGCAATGTCGGCGCCGTCGCCACCCTTTTCTCGTGCGCGCACGATGCCGAGCGGCGCAAGCGCGGTCGCCAGGCGGTCGCCGATGGCGGTCGCCGTGTCCGGAAGATTCACCGCAAACCGCCACACCCGGTCGGCGCCAAAATCGGATTCGGCGGCGAGTGCATGCGGCTCATCCTTGTGTGCGGCGAAATAGGCTTGCGCGCCGGCACCACCGGTTTCCTCGTCGCCGAACCACACGACCCGTATCGTGCGGCGTGGGGGCGGGCCATCGAGCAGCCGCTTTGCGGCCGCTGTCGTGATCGCAAGGCCAGCGCCGTCGTCGATGGCCCCCGTGCCCAGGTCCCAGCTGTCGAGGTGCCCGCCAACGATGACGAGACCGGCCGCCGGATCAGTGCCAGGCACTTCGCCGATGACGTTGCCGGTCTCGGTCATGCCCAGATCGCGCGGTGTCAGCGTCAGGTGGATGGTGATCGGTTTGCCGCGCTTGACCATCCGCGACAGATTGTCGGCGTCCGACACCGACAGCGCCGCGGCGGGAATGGGTGTCACGCCCGTTTCGAAATTGGTCTGCCCCGCGTGCGGCCCACGTCCGTGATCGCTGCCGATCGAGCGGATGATGATGGCTGCCGCACCCTTCTTGGCGGCAAGGTTCGGGCCGACGAAGCGCGCAGAACCAAAGGCGCCGTAGCTCGAGCCATCCTGTGTCGCGACCATGGCATTGGAAACAAAGGCAATCTTGCCTTTGAGACTTGTTTCGGGTGCCGCCTGTAGCTCGCCGAAATTGGCGAAATAGACGATCTCTGCGGTTAGCCCCTCCGGCTTGGTTGCGCCCGAACTGCCGAGCGCTGTGAGACGCAGTTTCTGGGGGAAGGGGCTGATGACCTCGGCCGTCTCGACCCCGCGCACCCAGGTTCGCATTTGGGTCGTTTCGATCCGCACATTTTTGAAACCGAGCGCGGACAGCTTGGCAGCGCCCCAGGTGCGGGCACGTGCTTCCGCCTCGGTACCGGCCATGCGTGGGCCGACTTCGGTCGTGATGCCCTCGACGATGTCATAGGCAACGTCGTCCTTCAGCGCAGCGTCACGAAGCGCTGCGACCTGTGGGTCGAGTGGCGCTGGCACTGACGGCGTCGGGCGCTGGGCAGGGGCGGGACCACTCAGGGCAGAGATGGCGAGGGCGGCGGCAAGCGCGGCGGGCAGGGTGCTGGACTTCATATCCCCTGACTAACGTGCCACCGATGTGGCGCAAGGCTTTCCATCCGGCCCCGTTCGCCCTAAACGCGCGCCGAAATCCCGCAACACCAGACCCCGAAAGCTCCCGAAAATGGCCGCGCAATACGCCTATGTCATGAAGGACATGACGAAGACCTTTCCCGGCGCCCCCAAGCCGGTGCTGAGCAACATCAACCTGCAATTCTATCAAGGCGCCAAGATCGGCATCGTCGGGCCAAATGGCGCGGGTAAATCGACGCTGATGAAGATCATGGCCGGGGTCGACACCGATTTCACCGGCGAGGCCTGGCCCGGCGAGAACATCACCGTCGGCTATCTGGAACAAGAACCGCAGCTCGACACCACCAAGACGGTGCTCGAGAACGTCAAGGAAGGCGCGCGCGCGACCGCCGATCTGGTCGATCGCTTCAATGCCATTTCGGCCGAGATGGGTGAGCCCACCGACGACACCGATTTCGACGCGCTGATGGAGGAAATGGGCGACCTTCAGGGCAAGATCGACGCGGTCGACGGCTGGACGCTCGACAGCCAGCTTGGCGTCGCGATGGAGGCCCTGCGCTGCCCACCGGGCGACTGGCCGGTCGAGAATCTGTCGGGGGGTGAAAAGCGCCGCATCGCGCTGACCCGGCTGCTGATCCAGAAGCCGTCGATCCTGTTGCTGGATGAGCCGACCAACCACCTCGACGCCGAAAGCGTCAAATGGCTGGAAAACCATCTGAAGGAATATGCCGGCGCCGTGCTGATGATCACCCATGACCGTTATTTCCTCGATAACGTCGTCGGCTGGATCCTCGAAATCGATCGGGGGCGCTATTTCCCGTACGAGGGCAATTACTCGACCTATCTCGAGAAGAAGGCCAAGCGGATGGAGCAGGAGGACCGTGAGGAAAGCGGCCGCCAGACCGCAATCAGGAACGAGCTCGAATGGATCCGGCAGGGGGCCAAGGCGCGCCAGACCAAGTCGAAAGCGCGTATTGCCAAGTTTGAACAGCTGGTCGAACAGCAAAAGAACCGCACCCCCGGCAAGGCGCAGATCGTCATCCAGGTGCCCGAGCGGCTGGGCGGCAAGGTGATCGAGGTCGAGAATATCTCGAAGGCCTATGGCGACAAATTGCTGTTCGAAAACCTGTCGTTCACGCTGCCCGCCGGCGGCATCGTCGGCGTCATCGGGCCGAACGGCGCGGGTAAATCGACGCTGTTCAAACTGATCATCGGCAGCGAGGCGCCCGACACTGGCACGATCGAAAAGGGCAGCACCGTGCGGCTGGGCTATGTCGATCAGAGCCGCGACCACCTCGACGACAAGAAGAACGTCTGGGAAGAAATCTCCGACGGGCTCGATTACATGAAGGTCAACGGCCACGACCAGTCGACGCGTGCCTATGTCGGCGCGTTCAACTTCAAGGGCGGTGACCAGCAGAAGAACGTCGGCAAGCTGTCAGGCGGCGAACGCAACCGCGTGAACATCGCCAAGATGCTGAAGCGTGGCGGCAATGTGCTGCTGCTCGACGAGCCGACCAACGATCTCGACGTCGAAACGCTGGGCGCGCTGGAGGAAGCGATCGAGAATTTCGCGGGCTGCGCGGTCGTCATCAGCCATGACCGCTTCTTCCTCGACCGGCTGGCGACGCATATCCTGGCGTTCGAAGGGGACAGCCATGTCGAGTGGTTCGAGGGGAACTTCGACGCTTATGAAGAAGATAAGCGGCGCAGACTGGGCGATGCGGCGGATCGGCCGACGCGGCTGGCGTA
>JBMOGG010000198.1:0-5379 GCA_049318505.1 Sphingomonas sp.
TGTTTCGTGGTCTCGACGCCTTGATGGGCAGCGATGACACAGCGACCAAGCGCTGGCTGGTCAGCACCAACATCGATCTTCATGCACGACCGGTCGATTTGCTCGACACGTTCAAAGGATTGAGCAGCGTTTGTGACTATGTGGACGCCTACCGCGCTCGCGTCTGAGCACCGGGCCTATGCGTCGGGCGTCTGGCGCGTCGTCGAAGCACAGCACCGGATCTCGACCAACCGTCTTGCCGACGGGCTGGGCGATCAGTCGCGGCTCGAAAACCTCGCCGACGCGGTCAAACCCGATCTGCCGCTTTCGGCCCAAGGCCTGCACTATCTGTTGGCCTCGCCCTTTCGCTATGGGCACAGCGTCGCATCGCGCTTTCGCGCCGCCAACGTCCGGCCGGGCATTTTCTATGCGAGCGAGGTCGAGGCGACCGCCGTCATCGAAACCATTTACTGGCGGCTGCGCTTTTATCTGCGCTCGATCGACTTCGTCCCTTCGACCACGGTGAGCGAACATCTGAGCTTTCGCGCCGAGGTCAAAGCGACCCGTTGCCTTGACCTGACGGCACCGCCCTTCGATGCACAAGCCACTCTCTGGACCGATCCGACCTCCTATGCCGCGTGCCAGAAACTTGCAGCCAAAGCACGGGACGCCGAGACCCAGATCATCCGGTCAACGTCGGCGCGCGATCCCCACGCCCGCGCCAATCTCGCCATCCTCGATCCAGCCGCCTTTGCCAGCAGCCAGCCTGACTATGGACAGACCTGGCACCTGCGGTTCGAAGGCGACCGCCTGACGGCTTTCGCCGCCTTTCCGTCGAGCGAACAGATCGCATTTCGCGCCCAAGATTTCGGGCTCGCCGTACCTCACTAGCATGCTTCCAATTCGCCGCTTCCTTCTTCGAAAGAGGAGAGCGTGCGGGCCGGTTTCGCAGACGCTTGAGCGTCTCGCCAGCCGGAGACAATCATGACCTATGACGCCCATTTCCGCCATGCGCAGGCGCTCGACCCGAGCGGCCTCGACACGATCGCTGCCTGCCTTCACGCCATCCGGGCCGCAGCCAAGGACTGCCGCAACGCAGGCCTCCCGTTCGAAAGCGACCCTGCTGTCGTCCTGCTTGCGCGCCATCTCGGCTCGGTTGCGGCCCGCACCTTTCCCGATGGTCAGGCGTTGCGCGGTCTCTGCGCCGAAGCCCTCGCCGAGGTGCGCAGCAAGCTGATACTGGTCGCCCTCGCGCGACGCGGGGTCGCTTATGATGCCAATGCCAAGCGGGCGTTTCATGCCGAGGCGCGCAAGGCGCTGCGATTGCTTGCCGACGCCCTCGGGCTTGCGGCAGGCAGTTTCGATATCCGCATCTGTGCCGGCGGACCGGCCGTTGCTGGTGAAGTCATTCTTCATGCCGACCGGCTCTACATAAAGGTCTCGGTCGGCAGCTTTGGCAGTCACGATATCATGTTCCGGCGCTGCCGCGACCGGTCCGATTATTGTGGCGAGCGCAACCACTGGGCGCGCATCGAAGACCTGCTCAATCCGGCGCTCCTTGCCGCTCGCATCGCACGCGAGCTGGGCCTTGAATTGCCCGAGGAGGAATCACCGCGCCTCGTCGCCTGAGGCGGTCTACCTTTGACGACGCGACAGATCACGGCGCGGGAGTGGCCATGCCCGGCAACGGCAGCCCGCGCAACCCGCGCGAGCTCTCGGCCCGTGTGGTCGCACCGTGCCGGTGCGCCTGCCCGCGCCAGCCTCGGCTGCGCAGGTAAGCCCGCCGGAGGGGCGGGTGCGCGGGCTGCCTCGAGTGCCGGGCTTTTGGCCTCCCGACGCCGGGATCGTCCCGCTCGCGTCCCCAGTGGAGACATGCCATGCCAACGACTCTCGCCGCCCAGCTAGCGGCCCTCGAACTCGGCCATCTGACCGTTAGCCCCGCCGAAGCGGTTCGCGGTCTCAAACCACCGACTGCCGAGGCCGTCACGCAGACGCTGACGCTGACGGCTGTGTGGTCCGACCTGTTCGCCTGGCTCAACGATACCGTGCTCGAACCACGGGCTGAAGAACTCGGCTGGGGTTTCGTCAATCTGTTCCACCGCGCCGCGTCCAAGGCCTCGGGACAAATCGACCGCGCCACCGACGAAATCCGGTTGCTGCTCGCCAATGCGGATGGCTCGGAGATCCACAACGGCGAACTCGAAGCGCAGATCGAACGCGCACAGGACGCCGAGAACGCCATGCTGGCGCTCGAAGCGTTGCGCGAGACGGCAGCTGCGCTTTACCTCGCCGAGACCGGCTCGTCCTGGCGCCCTGCCGGTGGATCGTGTCTCAATCACGATGCCAAGACCACATCGGCCGTCGTCCAGGGTCGCGACTTCCTGCGGGCGCGCGTGGAATCCCGGCGTCGTGCCACGATGCCGGTTGGCACCCCGGTCGTCTTTGCCGGAGGCCGTCACAGCTTTGCGACGAACGAGGAGGCGAGTGCTTTCGGGACCAATGTCTTTGCAACGCTGGACAAGGTCCGCGCGCATGTCGCCGACATGGTTCTCGTCCATGGCGGCGACAGCAAGGGCGTCGACCGGCCCGCCGCCTCCTGGGCCGAACAGCGCAAGATTCCGCAAATCGCTTTTGGTCTCGATACACGGCTCGGTGCCCGTGCCGGGTTCCGGCGCAACGAACAAATGCTCTCGCTCAATCCGCGCTACGTCATCGCTTTTGCCGGCAACGGCGTACTCGAGCGGCTCGTCATCGATGCCAAAGCCAAGCGCATCTCTGTCGTCGATAGGCGTGGGCCCCTCGGCACCAATCCGAAACTCCATGCCCGGCAGATCGAAGCGGCGTGATGCGTTTAGCGGTGTCGCTCTGCGGCACCGCCATCGCCATTCGGAGACCAACAGAGCGCGGAATTCCAAGTTAAATGCGATCTGCGGATTTCAGTTCATCTTCGAGCCTGGCGAGCGACATCACCAGCGTCAGTGGCGAGCCGGACAGCGGTATTGCACCGTAGGACGCGTACCAAGCGGCTGCCCGATCATTCTTTGCATCGATGATGAGAACGACCCCGCCGACTTCGGACGCGGCGCGAATACACCGTCTCGCCGCAGCGGCGAGCAACTGACCGCCAAGACCCTGCCCTTGCAAGCTCACATGCGTTGCAATTCGAGCAAGCCGAAAACCGGGAACATCATACTGTGCCAGTCCGCGCCGCAAGACGGGAGGCGTGCGCGCGAAATCGAGCGATGCCGGCGCCAAACTGTAAAAGCCAAGGATCGAACTGTGATCCTCATCGTCGACGGCTAGGAAGGTTTTTGAGCCGCCCTGGTCGTGGCTTTGACGCGCGTAACGCCGCAAAAAATCATTCAGTTTATCGTCGCCGCAATCGAATGCCTTGCGATCATGCGTCCGCGCTATCGGCTCTTCGTGCCAATTCGTGGTCGACATGACTATTTTGGCAGGGCTGCGATGGCAGCACGTAGGCGTGCGTTTGCAGGAGGTGGATTTTCAAGCAGGTCGAGAACAAGAAGACTGTCACGCTCGGAAAGTTTCACGTGCTCGGCCGCCTCGATCACAGCTTCAGCCTCGCGCAGCGCTGTTCGTGTTACGAATTCGGTGAGATCGGTATTGCGCAGCGCAGCTGCACGCACGAGACGCGCTTTCACGCCGGGTTTGACACGAAGGTTCATTCGCTCGCTATCTTCGACTACTGGGTGAGGCATGACTATCGTCCCTATTGCTGAGGCAGACTCATTTGAGCCGTTTTGCTCGCTCTGTCAAAGTGTGCGCCTTCAAGGCGTACAGAGTGGTTTAATTTGAATCGGTGAAAAACTAGTCGCCCACAATCTGAGGTCGGCGAGGATCGGTTACAACGACGAGATCTGACTACCCGGCAACTGTCCTAAGGCGAGCGTTTCGCGATCTGAAAAGATCGACAGTCTTTGTCGTATGTGCGATGGAAGGGAGTCCAAATGAACGCTCGATCTTTCGGTGCTTGAAGGGAGGAAATCTCCATCAATAGCAAGGCGAACAGCGGCGGTATGAACCCACCAAGCAAGCCCGGCGCTCCTGCATGGGTCCGATTTTTTGAAGTTGCCGAGACAGTCAACGATAGCGCAAGCTATATGGACGAACGGCCTATGAACGTCGTGCCCGCTGACAGCGGCGTTTTTGATGATGAGCGGGCTTGATCAGGGTTCCTGCGTCGCCGCCGTCGAAGAAATTGTCGGAGCCGAACCGGCCGTTCAGGCGACAAGGCGTAGAAACCGATGCTTGTCGCCCTCAACTTGCCAATTGAGCGAGAATGGACGCCGTATATTCTGTGACACAGCCTGGCGACGATGGCGCGCGAACGCGGTTCCAGCCCTTGGGATTTATCAGGGTTTATGGGGCATCGAATGCCAGGACAAACAGAGACCTACGCGGTCACCAGTCTATATCCAACCGTGATGAGGCCCCTTCAAGACATAATCGACGAGATTTTCGCGAATTATTCAGGAATACTGCCCCGACAGTGCAGCGACAAAATTGACGAGTAGCTGGATACCGCGGTCTATTTTGTCTTTGAAATCAAGGAGAAAATGGTGGGCGTGGCAAGGATTGAACTTGCGACCCCTGCGATGTCAACACAGTGCTCTACCACTGAGCTACACGCCCACACGATTGGGGTAAGGCGGCGTCCCTAGCGATGCAGGACGCGGGTTGCAAGCAGTCAGAGACGGCCGGCGTTTGCCCCTTCGAACATGCGATCCACTTCGAGGACGAGGTCACGAAGATGAAACGGCTTGGACAGGACCTTTGCTTGCGGCAGCGCCTCTCCCGCGCGCAGCGTCACCGCGGAAAAGCCGGTAATGAACATAACGCGAGTCGTCGGCGCAATGACCGACACCCGCTGCGCCAGCTCGATGCCGTCCATGCCCGGCATCACGATGTCGGTCAGCAACAGGTCGTAGCTTTCGCCGCCTTCGACCAGGGCAAGTGCATCGGTCCCGCATTCCACTGATGCCACGGCATAGCCCGAGCGCTCGAGCGCCCGAGCCAGATGCAAACGCATCGCGCCATCGTCTTCAGCAAGGAGAATGCGGATCATCGTCAGTCCCAAACAGCGCAGGCGACGTCCCGATGACTTCGCGCGCCAGTTGTATGCCGACAGCGGTTAAGAAATTCCAGTGCAAGCATCCATTTTCGGCCCTATGCCTCAGGCATGGCAGCGATGCTCGATAGTTTCAATAAAGGGGCCAGCCGCGCCGTTGTGTTCACGGTGCCACATGCGGGTCGCGACTATCCGGTATGGCTGATCGACCAACTCGCCGTCCCGGTCGACCGCATCGTTTCGCTCGAAGACCGAATGGCCGATCTGCTTGTCATGGAAGTCGTGCACGCGGGCTGGCCGGTGCTCGTTGC
>JBMOGG010000199.1:0-5359 GCA_049318505.1 Sphingomonas sp.
GTCGAAGGGCTGCTGCGGTGGAACCACCCTGTCGACGGCCTGCGCACGCCGGAAAGCTTCATCGAAGCTGCTGAGGACAGTGGCCTTATCGTCGAACTTGGCGACTGGGCGATCGATGCGTTGGCGCGCCGCATTGCCGACTGGCCAACCGATCCGCTTGCGCCAAGGATTGCCGTCAATCTCAGCGCGCGCCAGATTGCCCGGCCCGAATTTTTTGGCAGGCTGCACGATGCCCTTGCGCGCTCCAGAGCGCGCCTCTCGCTGATCGAGTTCGAGGTGCGCGAGGCCTTACTGATGGAATGCCGCGACGACGTGCTCGAGCAGATCCGGCGCCTCCAGCGCGAGGGGGCAACGATCGTCATCGACGCCTTCGGCTCGGGATCGTCGAGCCTGTCGCGCCTGAGGTCGCTGCCCTTCGACCTGGTCAAGCTCGATGCGAGCCTGGTTGCGGGTATCGAAAGCGACCCCGCCGCGCGTGGGATGGCTCAGGCGGTCATCTCGCTTGTGCATGGCCTTGGGGCCAAGGCGATCGCCAACGGCGTCGAGACTGCCGCGCAATATGAGATGCTGCGAGTGATGGGATGCGACGGCGCGCAGGGCCAGGTGATCGCGCCCCCGATGGCAGAAGCGGATTATCGGGCCTGGGTCGGCAATACGCCCGAAAGGATGAGCGCGTAGATTTCGGTTAGTGCCGTCAGGTCGTCGAGCGCCACGGCCTCGTCGAGCTTGTGCATCGTTGCATTGCACAAGCCGAACTCCACTGTGGGACAGAGTTTCGACAGGAAACGCGCGTCGGATGTGCCACCCGTCGTCGACAGGTCGGGCGCGATGCCCGTTACCTGGTGAACAGCCTCGGCGACCAATGTGCTCAGCGCCCCGGGCGGTGTGATGAATGCTTCGCCATAAACCTTTGCCGTCACCGTGGCGCGCGGCGTCACCGCTGTTGCCAGTTCGCGGATATGTAGAACGAGATCTTCGCCCCGCTGCAGGTCGTTGAAGCGGATGCTCAGTCGCGCCATTGCCTTGGCCGGAATAACATTGGTTGCGCGATTGCCGACGTCGATTGTCGTCACTTCGATGTTTGAAGGCTGAAACCAGTCGGTCCCGTCGTCGAGACGGATCGCGTTGATTTCAGACAATATGGCGACGAGCGGGCGCAGCGGATTGTCGGCCAGATGGGGATAGGCGACATGCCCCTGGGTTCCTGCCACCTCGATCCAGATGTTGACCGAACCGCGCCGTCCGATCTTGATTGTGTCGCCCAGCCGTTGTGCCGATGTCGGCTCGCCGACCAGGCAGAAATCGGGGCGCAGCCCGCGCGCCGCCATGCGGTCGATCAGGGCGACAGTGCCATAGGTTGCCGGGCCTTCTTCATCCCCGGTGATGATGAGCGTCAGGCGCCCGCTGTGGTCTGTGTTTTGCGCCGCGGCAGCGACGAAAGCCGCGATGCTTCCCTTCATGTCGACCGCCCCGCGCCCGTGGAGGAGCTCGCCACGCACAACCGGCTCGAACGGGTCTGAGACCCACCCCTCGCCCGGTGGGACGACATCGAGGTGTCCCGCAAAGGCGAAATGCGGCCCGGCGTCGCTCCCCCGCGTCGCCAGCAGGTTTTCGACCGGCCCGTCAGGCGCTTGTCCAACGACAAAGCGTTCAACCGTAAAGCCCTGCGCGACCAGCGCAGCCTCGAGGACGGCGAAGACGGGGCCCGTCGCCGGCGTTACGCTGGGGGCGGCGATCAGGGCCTTGGTGAGGGCAATGGCATCGGTCATGCTTGCCTCCTATGCCAAAACGCGACCTCGACGCCATCCCGCAGACCAATGCGGTGGCGCGCTTTGCCGACGTCGCGCGACGGGGGCTTGTCGCCCAGGCTGAAGAGCGGCGCGTCTAGCGCAGCGTTGCTTCGTAAACGGCGGCGCGCAGTTCCGCCATGCCCATGCCCTTTTCGCTCGACGTCGCGATGATGTCGGGGTGAGCAGCGGCCCGCTTGCGGACGGCCGCGGCGGTCCGGGCGGTCACATCGGCCAGGTCGGTTGCCTTGATCTTATCCGACTTGGTTATCACGATCCGGTAGCTGACGGCAGCAGCATCGAGCATGTCCATGATTTCCTCATCGACGGCCTTCACGCCGTGGCGCGCGTCAATGAGCACGAACGCCCGGCCAAGGACCTGCCGTCCGCGCAGATAATCGTTGATCAGGAAGCGCCATTTTCTGACCACATCCTTGGGCGCCTCGGCAAAGCCATAGCCGGGCATGTCGACCAGTCGGAACCGTAGCGGTTCGCCGATGTTGAAAAAGTTCAACTCCTGCGTGCGCCCCGGCGTATTCGACGTGCGGGCAAGGCCGTTGCGGTTGGTGAGCGCGTTGAGCAGCGACGACTTGCCAACGTTCGACCGCCCCGCAAACGCGACTTCGGGCACGTCGGGGTCCGGCAAGTGGACGAGCGAGGGCGCCGACTTCAGAAACGCGATGGGGCCGGCAAAAATCTTGCGCGCAGTCTCGGTCAGGTCCGGGTCGACGACGTCCTCGCTCATGCGACGGTTGGTGCAGCAGGCGAATTCTTGAGCTCTGGATATTTCGAATACAGCCATTTCTGCTGTGCGATCGTCAGCAGGTTTGACGTCGCCCAGTATAGTTGCAGGCCAGCGGCAAACGGCGCCATCACGAACATCAGCACCCAGGGCATGATCGAGAACATCTGCGCCTGCACCGGGTCTGGTGGCGGCGGGTTCAGCTTGAACTGGACGTACATCGTGATGCCCAGAATGATCGGCAGCACGCCGATGGCGATGATCGCAGGCGGCGAAAACGGCAGCAGGCCGAACAGGTTCACCGGCGTCAGTGGATCGGGGACCGCCAGATCCTGGATCCAGCCGACGAACGGCTGGTGGCGCATCTCGATGGTCAGCATCAGCACTTTGTAGAGCGCAAAGAAGATCGGCATCTGGATGAAGACCGGCAGGCAGCCCGCGAGCGGGTTGATCTTCTCGGTTTTGTACAGCGCCATGATCTCCTGCTGCTGGCGCGCCTTGTCGTCCTTCCACTTGTCCTGGATGGCCTTCATCTTTGGCTGCACAATGCGCATCGCGGCCATCGACTGGAATTGCTTTTGCGCGATGGGGAACATCAGGCCGCGCACAGTCAGCGTCAGCGCCATGATCGCCAGACCGAAATTGCCGATGAGCCCAGAGAGCCAGTGGAGGTAATGAAACAGCGGCTTTTCAAATATCTCAAACCAGCCCCAGTCGATCGCCTTGCCGAACAGCGGGATTTTCAGGTCGGCTTCGTAACCGTCGAGCGCGTTGATCTGTTTTGCGCCTGCAAAAAAGTGCGTGACCACGGCAGCGGCGCGCCCCGGCGCGACCGTTACCGGCGCGCGGACGACATCGGCCTGAAAACTTCCCGGATCAGCGCGAAACGCGGCATCGACGCGGACATTGCCCTGCGGTGCCAGCGCGGTGAGCCAATATTTGTCGCCAAAGCCCAGCCATCCCCCGACACCGTTCGTGCTGTTGACGCCCGGCACTGCCTTTGTTCCGAAGATCCGGTCCCAAAAGCCGGGTTCGGTCGCAGTCAGATAATGATAGTCGATGTCATAGTTCACCGATCCGCCGACGGCCATCAAAGGTCCGATATGCGCGATCCAGTTATCAGGATCGGCGGGTTTCTCGGCGCGGTTGACCACCGCATAGGGGCGCAGGACAACCGGCGCGCCGCCGACGTTGGCGACACGCTGGTCGACGGTGAACATATACTGGTCATCGACCGCGATCTTGAGCACGAAAATCTGGCCCTGGCCGTTGTTCCAGCGCAGCGTGACCGGTGACGACGGGGTCAGCTCGGCCTTGTCTGCGGTCCAGACGGTGTCGGCGTTCGGCACGGCGATCCCTGTGCCCATCCAGTCGAAGCTCGCAAAATAGGCCTGCGGCGCGCCTTGCGGGGACAGCAAGCGCACGTTGGGCGCGTTCTTGGCGACTGTCTCCTGGTACGACGTCAGCATCAGGTCGTCGATCCGCGCGCCCTTAAGGTTCAGCGAGCCGCTGACTTTGGCATTTCGGATCGGCAGCCGGGGAGAGGCAGCGAGGACGGCCTCCCGCGATTGCTTGGCGGCCTGGGCGGTTACCGGGGGCGGCGCGCCAGGGGCGGGCAGGGGCATCGTCTTGCCCCCCTGCACTTTGGTCACGGGCGGATTGGCGGGCGGGAACCAGCGGCTGGCAAGCGTGCTCCATCCAAATAGGATGAGGCCCGACAGGACGATGGCGAGAATGAAATTGCGCTGTTCGGACTGCACGAGTGCGTTGCTTTCGCTTGGTTGCTTCTAGGGAATGTTTTTTTAGGGAACCGGGTCGTAGCCGCTACCGCCCCAGGGGTGGCAGCGAGCGAGGCGGCGGGCCGATAGCCAGCCCCCCTTGAGCGCCCCATAGCGCCCCAATGCCTCGATCGTATAGGCCGAACATGACGGCGCATAACGACAGCTTGGCGGGAGGATGCGCGAGGGGCCGATCTGCCAGGCGCGGGCAACGACGATGAGCAGGCGGGCAATCACTGCCTTACCTTGGCAAGCGCCTTGTGAAACTCGGCCTTCAGCACCGCATAGTCGCGCTCGATGCCGCCAGCCCGACCGATCAGCACATGATCAGCACCAGCAACGCCTTGTTCGGCCAGCACCTCGCGCGCCAAGGCGCGCAGGCGGCGTTTCATCCGGTTGCGGACGACGGCGTTGCCGATCTTCTTGGTGACAGTAAAGCCGATACGGCGTGTTTCGTCGTTGTCTGCACGGTCGCGGACAATGAGGACGAACCCTGGCATCGGCGCGCGCTTTCCCGCGTTCGCCGCGAGAAAGTCAGCGCGCCGGGTAAGTGTCTTCAGGCCGACAGCTTGTGACGCCCGCGGGCGCGACGCGCGCGGATCACGGCACGGCCGCCCACTGTCGCCATCCGGTGACGGAAACCGTGACGACGAGCCCGGACGAGATTGCTGGGCTGGAAAGTGCGCTTCATCGCTCATGCCTTCGAAATCGAAACAAGAAAAAGGCCGCCCGCCAAACGGACGACCGCCAATGACGGTGCGCTTATGAGCGAGACCTGCAAAAGTCAATCGGCTTTGCGCGTAGCGGCAAGCCGCGCGCGGCGTTTCGCGCTTGCCCGGCGCAACCCCTTGTCGGCGAACGCCCCGTGCTTTGGCCAGCGGCGCTTCAGGCGGACATACAGCCGCTTCGACCAGGTCGCGTAGCGAAGCAAAAGGGTCAGGCCACCGAGAAACAGCGGAATAAAGCCCGGCCCCGGCAGAGGGCCGACGATGACGGCCAGGATCATCAGTAAAACGCCGGCGACGACCAGCAGGTTTCGCCCGATCGGACTT
>JBMOGG010000200.1:0-5343 GCA_049318505.1 Sphingomonas sp.
AAGGAACCAAGGCCGTTATCCAGATCGAATTGGCAAGCTCGGCTTTCGTCAGGTCCCCGCGGATCGCTTCCAGCGCAACCTTGGCTTTGAAGTCCGCACTGTAGCGCTTTCTTGTCGTCTTCATTCCCGTTCGTCCTTCAGATCAGGAATAGCTCAACACCCTGTCCAGTTTCCCGGGACCACCTCACAGTGACCTATGAGACCCGCATCAGGCCACTATCAGGCGCGGTGGCGCTGATCTGCGCCGGTCTGCACATCCCCGATCCCAAGTCCGAACGCGATGCATGGATAGCTGCGACTGCGGTCGACGCCGATCTGGCGCTTGTGATGCGCAACATCGGTGATTTTGCCGATATGGGCGTCAGGCTAGTCAATCCATTCGAACGTGAAATTGATAACTGAAGGCTTCCGCTGTCATTTTCTGCCGTTCCGGAAGAAAGGCGCCTCTCCCCAAAGCCGACAGGCCGCTTTCCCGCCTTGTTGTTTTCGAAACATGCATCACAATCACTGAAAGTGTCGGATCGACGCCTCCCCAGACCCAGTCGGCGGAACAAAACTTTGACCTCGATTCTGAATGTCTGCCGGACAACGCAGCCCTGCATATTGTAATCGAAGCTCAACCTGTCTGTCTCCATTCTGTAAGACCGCTGGCACCGATACGACTTAATTTCGCCCTAGGGGCCCCGCTGACGGCGTCATGCCGTGCAAGGCAACAGGGCTAAATCATGAGCATACAACGAGCACGGTTGAAACTGAGTGCGCTGGCGGGAGTTTCGATGTTGGCGGCGATGCCGGCGGTTGCGCAAAGCGTCCCGGCGACGGAGTCCAAGGATGACATTGTCGTCACCGGCTTTCGCGCGCAAAACCGGCTTGCGATCGATGCCAAGCGGTCGAGCGAACTGGTTGCCGAATTCCTTAAAAGCGACGATATCGGCCAGCAGCCTGACTACAATATAGCCGACAGCTTTCGCCGCCTGCCGGGCGTGCAGACGGTGTTCGACGAAGACGAGGGCCGCTATGTGTCGGTGCGCGGACTAAACCCGAGCTACACGGTCGGCTCGTTCGATGGCGCGACGATGGCAAGTGCCGAGCGTGGCAATCGCCAACTCAACCTCGAGGCGATACCCTCGACTGCGGTCGCTTCGCTCGAAGTCCTTAAGTCGCGCACGCCCGAGATCGAGGGCAATGCGATCGGTGGGTCGATTAATCTCGTCACGCGCTCGGCGTTCGACCGGGCGGGGCTTTTCGTATTCGGTAACGCCTTCATCGGTACGTCGGATTCGAAGGGGGTTCCGGGCCGAGGCTTCGGGCGCAAAAGCGACGACGGGCTCAACTTCCGCGCTGACGGCACGCTCTCGACGCGCTTCGGGCCCGACGGCATGTTCGGGGTCGTCGTGTCGGGCTCGTTCAGCCGCAAGCGCCGCGACCAAGAACGGCTGCTGCCGCAGGTGGTACCGGTGACGACGCCGCAGGTCGGCGTAGGCCTGGCGACGGCCCCGGCGGGCGCAGGGACCAACCTGCTGTGGTCAACCTATCCCAATTCGGTTGATCGCTACGGCGGCACCGTAAAGCTCGAGGCGCGGCCTGCGCCGGGCCTCGAGGCATCGCTCGCCTATACCTATTTCGCGCAGGACGACAACGAGCTGCGCCATTCTCAGCAGCTGCTCAACACCAGCGGCGGCAGCTTTGTGCGCTTCAACGATTTTCCGATCCGCAAGCCGCTGCGCGTCGGCCAGGCGAAGCTCGACTATGAGACCGATGACGGCCACGAATTCGCGCTGCGCGGGTCATATTCGCAGGCGACCTTCCTCGAGCCGTCGAACGAGACCGCGTTCAACCTGATCGCGCCGGCGGCAACCTTCAACCTCGGGCTCAACGGCGCTTTCCCGGTGCTCAGCGGTACCAGTCCGCGTGTTGCCGATCCCAGCCAATACCGGTTTACCCAGTATCGCCCCTATGAGGACGACTCGACCGACAAGGTGACCGAGGGGCAGTTCGACTATGGCTGGAACCGCGCGAAGGGCGACGATGGGCTGGGGATCGGGGCGGGGTTCAAATACCGCCGGACGATTCGTGACAACCAGCGGACGCAGAACCTCTTCAACCCTGCGGCTGGTATCGATCTGCGGCTGAGCCAATTCAACCAGGCGGAAAGCTACCGACCGATTTACGCCGATTTCAATCAGCTGTTCGTCGATTTCCAGAGCTTTCTGACGTTTTTCAACGCCAACCCGGCCAGCTTCACGCGCGACGTCGTGGCGAGCAACCGGCAGAACATCGGCGGCGACTGGCGCTTCAAGGAGGATATCGGCGCAGGATACGGCCTAATCCGCCATAAGGGCGAGCGGCACACGATCATCCTCGGCGTGCGGTACGAAAAGACCGAGGTCGCCGCGACCAGCGTCATACGGCGAACCGTCGCGGGGGTCGACCAGTTCACAACAGTGACGCGCAACAGCAACTATGACGATTTTTTGCCGTCGATTACCGCACTCTACGACGTCACCGACCGGTTGCGGCTGCGCGCGGCATATTTCAAGGGCATCGGCCGTCCGAACCCCAATTCGGTGGCGGGGCAGGAGTTGATCAACGCCGACGATTCGATCAGCCGGCCCAACCCCGATCTTGGCCCACGTCGCGCCGACAGCTTCGAGGCGAGCGCCGAATACTATCTGCCTGACAACCTCGGCATCGTCGCGGTTGCTGCATTCCACAAGAATATTAAAGGCGAAATCTACACCTTCGCGTCGCAGGAAACGATCGACGGCGTGCAACGCACGGTCAGCCAGCCGCGCAATTCCGAAGGTGCCAAAGTCACCGGGTTTGAGGCCAATGTCGTGCTCAACAAGTTGAGCTTTCTGCCATGGGTGTTCAGCGACCTTGGCGTTTCGGGCAACGTGACGTTTCTGAACGGCACGATCGATATCCGCGACGCGACCGCCCGTCGTTCGCTCGACCAGCTGCCAGGTCAGGCCGATTTCCTAGCCAATGCCGCGGTGTTCTACGAGCGCGGGCCGCTGCGTGCGCGGCTGACTTATTCGCATGTCGGCAAATTCCGCAATTCAGTCAGTGCCTCCACGCCCGCGAACGACCAGACGACGGTAGCATTCGAGCAGATCGACGCACAGGCACGGATCAAGCTGTTCAAAGGCGTCGAAATCATCGCCGAGGCACGCAACCTCACCAACGCCGCTCGCCTGATTCTAACCGGGCCGAACCAGGATATCGCGCGCGACATCAATCGTTTCGGCCGACAATATTGGCTGGGCGCGACGTTCACGTGGTGAGCGCGTCGCGCGCAGCGCTGGTCGCGGCGCTCGCGCTGTCGGCGCCAGCCGGTGCGCGGGAGCGCGAGCCCGCCGAGGCGGTGGTGTCCGGGCCAGTGGGGGCCGAGCTGTGCGTCGGTAGCGGCGGCGAGCGCTGCACGGTGGCACCGGGCGTCACCTATCGCCGAATCGTGCGTACTGGCCCGGCGCCGCTTGTGATGCATGTTGCCGAAGTCGACCTTGCCGCGCCGGGTGTTCGCGTCGCGATGACGCCGGCCGATCGCTCGGCGGGAATGGAATATCGCGCGACGCCGGTCAGCAGCTTCGTTGCGCGCAGCGGCGCAGTGTTAGCAGTCAACGCCAGCTATTTTTTGCCTTTCGTCGGCGGATCGCCCGCGGGTGAGAATTTCGTGCCGCAGCCCGGCGGCGCAGCAGATGCGTCGGGCGCAGTGCTAGCAGGCGGTGCCTATGTGTCGAAGGCCGATGCCGTCGACGCGCGAGTCGACTCAATGGCTTGTTTCACCGCAGGCCGCGCTGTGATCGTCGAGGGTCAGGCTTGCCCGGCTGAGTTTACCGAGGGTGTCTCGGCGGGCCCACGGCTACTCAATGGCGGGACCGAGGTGCCGCGCCGGCCGATGGGGCGCGACGGCGTGTTCCACGGCGCTGTGCCGCTCGACGGCGCGGCAGCGGCCGCGGCGCAGGCAGCAGCACCCCCACCGGGGCGCGGCGGCGGACCGCGCACTGCACTCGGTCTGAACGACGCTGGCACACGGCTGTGGCTGGTGGTCGCCGACGGGCGGCAACCGGGCTATAGCGAAGGTGCGTCGAATGCCGACCTGCTCGCGCTTTTCCGTGAGGTCGGCGCGACGCAGGCAATGAGCCTCGACGGCGGCGGATCTGCGACGATGGCGGCAAAGGGCCCGTCGGGCCCGATAGTGCTTAGTCGTCCGATCCATACCGGCGTACCGGGGCGCGAACGGCCGGTGGGCAATCACCTCGGCGTGTTCGCCGACGGGCTGGCTGCGACGGTGCGGTTTGGTGCGTTGCTCCCTCCGAAGACGGAGCGTCCAGTGGCGCAGCATGATGCCGTGCTTGAGCAGGTTTACGGTGCGCCCGAGGCGCGGCAGGGGGTCGCGGTCGACGCGACGCACTTCTATGCCGTGGTGAACACCGTGATCGGCAAGTACGAACGCGCGACCGGGCGGCTGGTTGCCCGCTGGGCGGGGCCGCGTGGCGGGCTTATCCGCCATCTCAATAGCTGCACTGTCGTGACCTCTCAGCTGATGTGCGCGCACTCTAACCATCCCGAAGTGCCGCACGGCTCGTCGGTCGAGATCTTCGACACCGCAACGCTCAACCATATCGGCAGCGTCAGCCTCGGCAATCGCGACGAGGGATCGCTTACGATCGTAGAGCCGATGGGCGACGGCTGGCTGCTCGGCTTCGCACATTATTCGGACGCGACCGGCGTGCCGTTCAAGGGGCATGACTATTCGCAGCTGATCAGCACCGACAGCGAATGGCGCCGTCGCGAGGGCTGGTTGATCCCGCCTGCGATCCGCAAGCGCATGGCCCCGCAGGCGGCTTCGGGAGGGGCTATTGGCAACGACGGGCTGCTCTATCTGTTTGGCCACACGCTGCCGGAGATGTACGTCCTGGCGCGACCAAAATCTGGTGCGGAGTTGATCCACGTCGCAACGATCAAGATCGCCGTGGAGGGGCAGGCATTTACCTTCGACCCAACCGACGCACGGAGGATCTTTGCGATCGATCGGCCAAGCGGAACCGTGCGTGTCTTCAAACTGCCGACCATTGGCGAGCTGCCGAACGATGCGAAATTGTTCGAGCGCGGACCGCCGGTAGCTCGGCGAAGTAAGTCCACGACCAAGCTGGGATCACTTTGAATTGTCGTAGACTACGACGATATTCGACAACCCATCGAGCGAACACCAGCCAGACTCAGGGAACTGACCCAATTCCGGCAATGCGCGCCGCGCTTCTGTTTTCCTGTTTGGTGCGAACAGGCTAATCGCGCCAAGCTGCGCGGGAGGCCGGAATAGCCACCAGCTCCCGCCTT
>JBMOGG010000201.1:0-5336 GCA_049318505.1 Sphingomonas sp.
GCTGCGCGCATCGCCACTGGCGCTGTCAGAGCGGCTTTGGCACGCCGATCAGCTGTTTTTGATGGTCGCTGTGTGGGCGTGCGGTCTGGCTCGATGTTGCGAAGTGCGCTGCGATCGACATGTTTGTGACTGCGCTATTTACCCACAATTCCGACCTATTAGTAATGTGAAAACAAATCGCACTTCAGTGAGTCAGCACGACTACACATAAATCTATCAAACATGCACCTGAATTACTAAGACATCTTGTGGTTGACAAGCGCAGCGCCAGGCAACCCGGCTAAGATGTTATCCGTAATCTTGGTCTGATCAGGCGGTATGCAAGGCCTTCACGACCAGATAGCTGTCCAGCCCTTCGCTGCCCCCTTCGCTGCCAAAGCCTGAATCCTTCACGCCGCCAAACGGCGCATCATGTGCTGAAATGGCAAAGGTGTTGATACCGACCATGCCGCTTTCGATCGCATCGCCGAGCAGATTGGCGCGCCGCCCATTTTCGGTAAAGGCAAAAGCGGCAAGTCCATAGGGAAGGCCGTTGGCCTTTTCGATCGCCTCATCGAGCGCGTCGAACCGCGCTGTGACCGCGACCGGACCAAAGGGTTCGTTCGACATGATGTCGGCGCTGTCGGGCACATCGGCGAGGAGGGTCGGCTGGAAAAAGAATCCGCTGTCGCCGCGCTTGCCACCCGCCAGAACCCGCGCCCCTTTCGACCGCGCATCCTCAACCAGCGCGCCGATCGCCGAAGGCCGCCGGACGTTGGCGAGCGGCCCCATTTTGGTGGTAGGGTCGAGCCCGTTGCCAGTCTTCACATGCGCTGTCCGTTTCGCAAAGCCGTCCAGGAAAGCGTCGTAGATCCCCGACTGCACATAGAAGCGCGTCGGCGAGACGCAGACCTGGCCGGCGTTCCTGAATTTCTGCGGGACAACCATATCCAGCGTCTTTTCGAGATCGCAGTCGTCGAACACCAGCACGGGCGCATGGCCGCCGAGTTCCATCGTCATGCGCTTGATACCGTTGGCGGCGAGATGCATCAGGTGGCGGCCAACGGGTACGGAGCCGGTAAAGCTGATCTTGCGGATGACGCGCGATCCGATCAGGTGCCGACTGACGGTGTCGGGCACCCCGAAAACGAGTTGCGCGACTCCGGCGGGCAGCCCCGCATCGGCAAGGCAGCGCATCACGGCGGTGGTGCAGCCCGGTGTCTCCTCTGGCGGCTTGGCGATCACCGAGCATCCGGCGGCGAGCGCGGGCGCCAGCTTTTTCGCCATCAGATAGACGGGGAAATTCCAGGGGCTGAAGGCGGCGACCGGCCCGACCGGCTGCTTGATCACAATGCTGCGCTGACCAGCGGGGCGGACAAGGACACGGCCATAGTTGCGCTTGGCCTCTTCGGCATACCAGTCGAACATCGCGGCGCTGCCCATTACTTCGCCGCGCGCTTCGCTGATCGGCTTGCCCTGTTCGAGAGTCAGTGTCTGCGCGATCACGTCCGCGCGTTCGCGCATCAGCGACGCCGCCTTGCGCAGGATGCCGCCGCGCATCTCGACATCGGTTGCGCGCCACACCGCAAAGGCGCGTTCTGCCGCTGCTAGGGCCTCGTCCAGATCGGCCGCGCTCGCCAGCGGCAATTCGGCAATCGTGCAGCCGGTCGCCGGGTTGACGACAGTGTGCGCGTCGCGCCCCTCGCCGATGCGCCAGCTGCCATCGACGAACAGGGCGAGGTCGGCAGTGTAGTCGGTCATGCGGCATCCTTTGATGGGGTGACGCGCATGTAGGACCTGCTAGCTTGCATGCAAACAGCAGGAGAGCAGGATGAGCTGGGAATTGATGACGTCGGGACTGCGCTTTCCCGAAGGGCCCGTGGCCTGCGCCGACGGCAGCGTCTTCGTCACCGAAATCGCGGCCGGGCGGGTAACGCGCTGCCTGCCCGATGGCACGACGCAGGTGGTGGCGGAAACTGGCGGCGGGCCCAATGGGCTCGCCTTCGGGCCCGACGGGATGCTGTACTGCTGCAACAACGGGGGGTTCGATTATGTCGAGGCAGGCGGCTTGCTGATCCCGCATTGCATTGCCTCGGATTACTCGGGAGGCCGGATCGAGCGGATCGACGTCGCGACCGGCAAGGTCGAGGTGCTCTATAAATCGGGCGACTTCGGCTGCTCGTTACGCGGGCCAAACGATATCGTGTTCGACGGTGCGGGCGGCTTCTGGTTTACCGACCATGGCAAGAACGACCACGCGGCACGCACCCGCGACATTACCGGCATCTTCTACGCCAAGGCCGATGGCAGCCACCTTGAGGAGGTCGTTTGGCCAAGTGAGAACCCCAATGGCGTCGGCCTCTCGCCCGACGGCACCATACTCTATGCGGCAGAGACCTACACCTGCCGCCTTATGACGTTCGCCGTGACCGCGCCGGGCAAAGTCGACCTGAGCGTCGGCCTCGGTGGCGTGGGCATCCCGCTATACCGGCCTGAAGGCTACAAATTCTTCGACTCGCTGGGTGTCGAGGCGGGCGGGAACATCTGTGTCGCGACGATCGGCGAGAGCGGCATCAGCGTGATTTCGCCCGCCGGAGAGTTGGTCGAGTTCGTGGCGACCGACGACCCGTTCACGACCAATATCTGCTGGGGCGGGGAGGACCTGCGGACAGCCTATGTGACGCTGTCGGGCACGGGCCGGCTGATGAAGCGGCAATGGGCACGACCGGGGCTTATGCTTGCCTATTGACCAGGATCAATGACGGCCGAAATGGAACGGTACATGCCGTGAGCGGTTGATTGCCTGACCTCGCGAGCCCGCGCGGTCAAGCCCATCTGAATTGGACACCGTACAACGGCGAAGGCAGACCTTCTTGCCCACGAAGTCATTCCTTTTGCGGCGATGCTTTTCGGGCTCGCCGCGACGACGCTGGCGGTCGACGCGTTGCTGCATGTTTTCAACCTGGTCTGGATCCGCCGCTACCTTGGCATTCCCGGCGTCATCCTGATCCTCGTGTCGCTTGTCTACTCAGCCCGCAAGCGCAAGCTGATCACATGGGGAAAGCCCGCCCAACTGCTGCGCCAGCATGAACGGCTGGCCTGGACGGGATCGCTGCTGATCCTTGTCCATGCCGGTATCCATTTCAATGCCTGGCTCGGCTGGCTGGCGGTCGGGGCGATGGCGGTCAACATCGGGAGCGGGCTGACCGGTAAATTCCTGCTGCAGCGGGCACGCAAGCGGCTGCTCGCGACGAAGGCAAGGCTGGTTGCCGAGGGCCTGTCGGCGCAGCAACTCGACGAGCGGACCTATTGGGACGCCGTTGCGCTTAACGTCATGCAACAATGGAGGGTGATCCACTTGCCGATCACGCTTGCCTTCGGCGTCCTGGCTCTGGCCCATCTCCTGTCGATATTTCTGTTCTGGAGGTGGTGGTGACCAACCGCCGCCTCCTCTCGGCAATCGGTGCCCTGTTGATCGGGATTATCGCTTTTGCCTTCTTCAGGCCCGACATCATGGTCGCCCCCGGCCCGGTCAGGCCCGCGCACGCCGCTATTGCGAACGACTGTTTTGCTTGCCACGTGCCCTTTCGCTCGGCCTCACCCGGCCGTTGCATTGCGTGCCACAAGCTTGCCGATATCGGTCGCTTGACCACAATGGGCGTACCGGTGCTGCACGCCGCGAAAATGCCAGTGTTTCATCAGGCGCTGACCGTGCCGAACTGCATGGCGTGCCATTCGGATCATGCCGAACCCCGCCTGACCCGGCGCGTGGAAAAGCCGTTTCAGCACGTTCTGCTCAAGCCTATGTTACGCACTGAATGTTCGGGGTGCCACGTCCCGCCCGATACGCCACTGCACCGCCAGAACCGCGCAAACTGTTCGACTTGCCACAGCGACCGCGCCTGGAAACCGGCGCGCTTCGATCATGCCCGGTATTTCGTGCTTGATCGTAATCATGCCGTGGCCTGTACGACGTGCCACGTCGCTTCAACCTATCAGAGGTACACCTGCTACGGGTGCCATGAGCATCAACCCGCGCGGATCCGAGCCGAACATTCCGAGGAAGGCATCGGCAACATTTCGAATTGCGTGCGATGCCATCGCAGCTCAAATGGTGAAGGCGGCGAGGGTCGCGAAGGTCGTGACCGTGGTGGTGATGACTAGCGCAATCTGGAGGCCTCACCTCATCTCCGGCGAAGGGAATCGATTTCAGTGCATCGTGAACGACACCTCATTGCCCGCATCGGCTGGCTGCGCGCCGCCGTGCTCGGCGCGAACGACGGGATCGTTTCCACCGCGAGCCTGATCGTCGGCGTCGCGGCGGCCAATGCGACGCAGCAATCCATTCTCGTCACGGGCGTAGCCGGGCTCGTTGCCGGGGCGATGTCGATGGCAGCAGGCGAATATGTGTCGGTCAGTTCGCAGTCCGACACCGAAAAAGCCGACCGGGCGCGGGAAGCGGTCGAATTGGCGACCGCGCCAGAGGTGGAGCACGAGGAACTCGTCCGTATCTACGAAGGGCGCGGGCTCGAGCGTGCGCTGGCCGAACAGGTCGCGGCCCAGCTGATCGCGCGCGATGCACTCGGCGCCCACCTGCGCGACGAGCTGGGCTTGTTCGAGACGACAGCGGCACGGCCGATCGAGGCAGCGCTGTCCTCGGCTGCCAGTTTTGCCATCGGTGCGGCGATGCCGCTGCTGATGGTGTTCGTTGCGCCGAACAAACTGCTGGTCCCGGCGGTCGCGATCGCGTCACTGATCTTTCTCGCCATCCTCGGTGTCGTCGGCGCGCGGGCGGGCGGCGCAAACGTCTGGCGCGCCACGTTGCGCGTGACCTTCTGGGGCGCGCTCGCCTTTGCGCTGACCGCCGGGATCGGGCGGCTTTTCGGGGCCGCCGTCTGAAGTCTAGCAGCCTGTCGGACTGGCGTCATCCAGACCGTTTGATGTGGCGCCGGTGGGCAGTTTTTGGGTTTCGGGCTGGTGGCATGGCTGGGTCACCCTTTGTAGCGGCGGGTCGCTGAATAAGGCCAAGTCGCCGGTGCCCGGGCGAGAGTTTGGTTGGCGATCTTGGGATTTATGCGGTTTTAAGCGCGAACATGCGCTTCATGTTCCATGCCATGGTCACGAGGTTCCATTCACCTCGGGCTAGGTCAAGCCCGCGCAATGAGAACTGACGAAAGCCCATAACCGATTTGATGATGCCGAAAACGGGTTCGGGTGTGTGCTTGCGCAAGGCGTATTGTTTTTTGCCTTCAGGTGTCTGGAAACGATGGAGCATTGCCGCAAGTGGGGTCGGGTCATCGGGTGCCGGGGGCGCATCGGCAAAGCGCTCCCACAAGGAAGGACGATGTGACTGCCGA
>JBMOGG010000202.1:0-5295 GCA_049318505.1 Sphingomonas sp.
CACCGGCAATCCCGAGTGCTGCCGACCGCTTCAGAAAGGCGCGGCGCGACTGATCTCGGTGATACATGTCCGCTCTCCTACTTCTGAACAATATAATCGGTGGAAGCCATCGTCAGCAGGATGGCGGTATAGACCCTGTTCGCAAGCAGTGCCGGCGTGGTCGTGCCGATGGCATCGACCGCAGTCTTGATCGTTGCGATGGTCGTGGTCGAAAGATTGCCCGATGCCAGCACGAGGTTGATCTCGCTGATCAACGCCGCGCTGTCGGTCGCTTTCGTCAGGATGGACGTATAATCGGCCTTTACGTCGCCGGTTCCCGACTGGATCAGCGTTTGCATATAGTTGATATAGCCAACCACGCTGAGTTCGTTCGTCACCTGAAACTCGGGTGCGACCAGTTGCCCCGTGCTGATCACCGTGTTCGGCGGCGTGTAGCCGGGACGGAAGAAGTTGAAGACCGATGGCGACTTGCCGATCGTCTGTCCTAGGCGCGTTGTCTGGCTATTTGTGTCGCCAATGGCCCAGGCATTGGAGGGAGACGTTACGCCGAAAGCGCGTGCCCAGTTCGTCAGGCGAATGACCGGTTCGCGGAGCTTGCCCGCACTGGTACTTGTCAGGCTGGCTTCAGAGCGTGCTTCGGTGTCGAGCAGTATCGCGCGGATAACCGCTTTCATGTCGCCACGAACGCCCGACCCGTTATTTGCGAAGATGGTCGAAACGCGACCCACATAGGCAGGCGACGGATTGCTGGTTATCAGGCGCTGGATCAGCTGCTTGGACACGAAGGGCGGCAGGTTCTGATGCGCGAAGATCGTGTCGAGCGCGATCTTGAGACTGGCAAATCCGTCAGTCCCGGCAGGAATGGTCACGCCGAGGAAGGTTTTGGTGCCAAGTTCATGGTCCGTTGCTTTCTGTATCATGGGACGGCGCGCCCGGTCGGGTGTTGTGAAGTCGTTGCCGTCAGCGACGAAGCCGGTGAAGACACGGGCAAGGCCGCTCACATCAGCCGGCTCGTAGGTTTCAACGGGATTGCCGCCTGAAAGCTGAAGCGTGCCGTCGGCGTTGAGCTTGTAGAGGCCGAGCGTGAAGAGCTGCATCAGCTCGCGCGCATAATTCTCATCGGGCTGCGCTCCGGTGGTGGCGTTCGCCTTCTTGTTGTTGATGAAGGTCAGGTAATAACCCATCGCCAGATTGAGCGACACGCGCTCGATCAACTCGCGGAAATTGCCGAAGGCATTGTCGGCGAGGACATCCAGATAGGCGGCAGCGGCAAACTGTTGGTAGCTCGTGCCCATGATGCCGTCGATGCCCACGACGATGAAGTTCGACAGTGCCGACGTCACCCGCTGGCGCAGCTGATCCTCGCCGCTGATGACCTGTCGCCAGACCGTGTTGGTGAACCCGTTCTGATTGTTCTGGTTCGCGGCGACATTATACCCCGCAGCTACGAGCCAGTCCCAGTGGCTGGTCGCGCGTGGTGTGGCAAACTGGGCCGTGATCCACGCATCATATCCCTGTGACACGACCTTATCGATTTCGACTTTGGTGGCCCCCATCGAAGTCTGGGAAAGAAACCGGCTGGCCTGTGTCTGGGTTGGCGGCACAATGACGACCGGGGGGGGCGGTGTAGGAGTCGGAGGGGCTGCGGAAATCGCGCCGTCGCCGCCACCGCAAGCGGCTAGCGCCACCATCGGGAGGGTGGCCGTGACAAGGCCAGCAAGCGATGAGGGAACGATGACGTCGTCCCTGTTGCGGGCTTCAGCCAACTGCTCGGGCTCGGGCCGAGCTATCATTTCGTCGCGCATGTCTGTCCCTATTTCGGAGGGGCGCTTTGTCCCTTTTCCCCCCATACTAAAACATCAGAGCCGTGTTAACTTAGGGTTTAAGATCCGTGTTAACACCGGGCTTAAGCACTTCGTTTTTCGATCTTACACACCAAACGGTCGAGCAGCTGCGACCCTTCGCGGGATTAATATCCTTCTTCGCGCAGACGGGATCGGACGCATTGTTCGCGCTCATAATCGCCGTCGACCTCGCGGCGGCATGCCTTTCGGGCCTTTTCCTCGGCCTTGCGGATTTTGCGGCCGCGGTTGCGATCGGCCTCGGACTGACTCGTCGTCGCCCAGTCGACGCCCTGTGCAACGACCCTGACAGGCGCGGTCACAACGGAGGCGACCGTCGAAATGCAGCCACCCAATAACAATGCAGGCAGCGCGAGTGCGACGGCGGCTTTCATATATCAGTGATTAGAGCATCAATGTTGCATGGTCGAGATGCGGCAGCACATGTCGGCTGAACAGGTCTGCTTCTGCGGCGTGTGGATAGCCGGATAGGATGAAAGCCTCGATACCCTCTGCCTGATAGGCCTTCAACTTGGCCAGAACCTGGTCGGGATCGCCTACGATGGCGGCGCCGCAGCCCGAGCGCGCGCGACCGATTCCCGTCCAAAGATTGTCCTCGACATAGCCTTCGTCGCCCGAGCTGGCGCGCAGCTCGGCCTGGCGCAGCACGCCCACGCTGGTCGAATCGAGCGACTTGGCGCGGATCGCGTCCCCGGTCTCCGCATCGAGCTTCGACAAGAGCCGCGTGGCATAGGCACGCGCTTCTGCCTCGGTATCGCGAACGATGACATGGGCGCGGTAGCCGAATTTCAGCGTGCGTCCGCGTTTGGCGGCGCGCGCGCGCATGTCTGCAATTATTTCGCGAACAGCAGGCATTGTGTCGGGCCACATTAGATAAACGTCGCACCCGGCTGCTGCCGCCTCGCGCGCGTCTTCCGACAGGCCACCGAAGTAAAGCGGCGGGCACTTGCCGCTGACCGTCGTCATGCGCGGCGGGTCGATCTCGATCTTATAATGCTCGCCCTGGTGGTTCAGATGCTCGCCGTTCAGCAGGGCCTTTAGGATCTGCATCACCTCAAGCGTGCGCGCATAACGCGGCGCGCTGGCCAGCTTTTCGCCGGGGAGGTCGGACGAGATGATGTTGACCGTCATCCGCCCGCCGGTGATCTGGTCGAGCGTCGCAATCTGGCGTGCCAGCTGGGGTGGCCAGCTCTCGCCGACACGCACAGCCATCAGAAGGCGGATCCGGCTGGTCAGAGCTGCAATCGCTGCCGCAAAAGCGGTGGTGTCGAGGCCAAGCTGATAGCCGCTCGGCAACAGGATGTTGTCGAAGCCGCCTTTCTCGGCGGTCAGCACGATGTTGCGGCAATGCTCCCAGCTTGAGGCAAGTGCAGCGTCGGGCTGGCCAAGGAACTCATAATCGTCGTCGCAGAGCGCGGAAAACCAGCTGACTTCTACAGAGGGCGTCATGGCAGCTTCTCGCCGCGCGAGGCGACCAGTACGGCGTACCAGTTCTCGCGTGTCCAGTTTACCTTAAGGGCGTCGGCCGCCTCATGAATGCGTTCGACATTTTGCGAACCGACAATGGGGATCGGGTGGGACGGATGCGCCATGATCCAGCTGTACGCGGCGGCCGTGCGCGATACGCTGTGCGTGCGCGCCACATCGTCGAGTGCCGCCACTACGGCAACTTCGCGTGCATTTGTCGGGCGCGCAATCCGTCCGCCACCAAGGGGCGACCAGGCGAGAACGGCGAAGTTGTGCTGGAGGGCAAGGTCGAGCGTGCCGTCGATGATCGTGTCGAGGCACAGCGGCGAGAGTTCCGGCTGGATCGTCGACAGTGGCAGGTCGCGTGGCATGAAGGACAGGAGCGCCAAGGTTTGTGCGGGCGTCATGTTCGACACGCCGAATGCGCCGATCTTGCCGAGTGCATAGGCCTTTTCGGCAAAGCGGGCGATCTCGTGCGGGTGGGTCAGGATATCGGGGCGGTGGATCTGGTACAGGTCCACGCGCGGTACCCCCATGCGCTTGAGCGACGCGTCGAGGGCGGCCTCAAGATAGGCAGAAGAACTGTCATAGGGCAGCGGTGGCATGATACCGCCCTTGGTTGCCAGCACGATGCGGTCGCGCAGACCAGGCGCCTCTGCAAAGACTTGTCCCAAAAGGGCCTCGGCATCGCCGAACCCGCGCGAACCGTCGAACCCGTAGATGTCGGCGGTGTCGAGCAGGGTGATCCCTGCGCCAAGCGCGGCTTCCACCAGCAATCGCGCTTCGGCCACGCTGCGTCCAGCAAAGCGCCACATTCCCCAGGCCATCGACGATATGACGATCCCGCTCTTGCCGAGAAGGCGCGTCGGGGGAACGGGAGGAAGACTGCTCATGAACGTTACGGCTCCGGCGTATGACAACGCTATCTTATACGCCAGCGACAGGGGGGCGGGTCAACCCACCCGCGCGGTGCTTGCCCGCTCGATCAGTTCATGCTGCAATCGGCGGTGCTCAACACCGTCGACCTTTTCGAACAGCAGATTGGCGGCGGCGAAAGCGAGTTCGCGGGTAGGCTGGCGGATCGTCGTCAGTGGCGGCCACACGAGTTGGGCCAGCGGCGTGTCGTCGAACCCGGCAACCGAAAGGTCGTTTGGCAGGCTCATCCCCTTGCTGTGCGCAACAGTCAGGACGCCCGCCGCCATGTCGTCGTTCGATGCGAAGATTGCCGTCGGACGGCGTGGGTAGGAGAGCAGCGCATATGCGGCGGTGACGCCGCTGGCGAAGTCGAATTCACCGGGGTGAACCAGGCCGGGCTCATAGGCGATACCCGCCCGGTCGAGCGCGCGGCGGTAACCGAACAGGCGCTGCTCGCTTGCCATATGGTTCGGGTGTCCGACGATGAAGCCGATGACCCGGTGACCGAGGTTGATCAGGTGCGTCGTCATATCGTCCGCCGCCTGCACGTCGTCCATGTAAACCGAAGATGTCAGCGCATGGTTGGTGCCGGGAGAGATGCGCACGAACGGAATGCCGCGCCTTTCGAGTTCTGCGAGTACCGGCGCGCAGTCGGTGACCGGCGAAGACAGGATAATGCCGTCAACATGCGTTTCGTCGATCAGCCCGCCGACTTCACCGGCAATGCTGGGCGAGGCGACATCGGCTGGCTGGGCGAGCATGCGCACGCCTGCTTCGCGGCATCGCGCCCACACGCCCTCTTGCACGGCGTGGATATAGTACGGGGAGTGATTGTCGTAGATGAGCGCGATCTGGTGCGATCGGCTGCCAGCCAGCGACCGGGCCGCAAGGCTTGGGCTGAAGGCGAGCGCCGTCATCGCAGCCTCGACCTTGTGCCGCGTGTCCGCGCGAACATAGCGTTCCTTGTTCAGCACGCGGCTGACCGTCTTGATAGAGACACCAGCCGCGCGAGCGACGTCACTGATCGTGTTACGCGAAGCCATGTCTACCC
>JBMOGG010000203.1:0-5257 GCA_049318505.1 Sphingomonas sp.
AATCGCTTTAATACGAAAGAATGACCGAACCTATGTCTGGCACTCCCCCCTATAAAATGCGGTCGTGGCTGTTCGCGCCGGGTGACAGCGACAAGAAGATGGGCAAGGCCGCCGGGAGCGCTGCCGATATCGCGATCTTTGATCTCGAAGACGCCGTCGCGCCCGAAAGCAAGCCGCTGGCGCGGACGATGGTGCACGATTTTCTGCAAGCCTATGCGGGGGATCGACGTCGCCTGTGGGTGCGGGTCAATCCGCTCGACGGGCCATGGACGCTGGAAGATCTGGCTGCCGTCATGCCCGCACGACCGGGCGGGATCATGCTGCCCAAGGTCTATGGCCGCGCCGATGTTGAACGGCTCGACCATTATCTGTCAGCGTTCGAGGCGACGCATGGCATTGCGGCCGGGTCGACGCACGTCATCGTGCTGGTCACTGAAACCGCCGAGGCCATGTTCCACACGGGCAGTTACAAGGGTGCCCCCCGCGTCGTCGCGCTCACCTGGGGGGCGGAAGATCTGGCCGACTCGATCGGAGCGAGCGCGAACCGCAATGCCGATGGCAGCTACGGCTTTACGTATGAGCTCGCGCGCAGCCTGTGCCTGCTTGGCGCGGCGACGGCTGGTGTCACGGCCGTTGAGACGATCCAGGGTGACTTTCGCGATCTCGAGGGGTTGCGCGTGCGTGCAGACAAGGTGCGGCGCGACGGCTATCGCGGGATGCTCGCCATTCATCCCGCGCAGGTCGATGTGATCAACGCGGCATTTACGCCGACGGCAGAAGAGATCGCCGAGGCGCAGGCCATCGTCGACCTGTTCGCCGCCAATCCGGGCGTCGGGACCATCGGCTACAAGGGCGGCATGCTCGACCGGCCCTATCTTTCGCGCGCGCAAGCGCTGTTGGCGCAAGCGTTGGGACAATGACGGTCACGACGGATGCTGCCGGGCTCGACTTGCGCCAATATCTGCGCCGGGGCGACCGCATTGTCCTGGGGCAGGCCTGCGGCGAGCCGACCACCCTGGTCGAGGCGCTGATTGCGCAAGGGGCCGGCATTGGTGACCTGTCCGCGTTTATCGGGACCAGTTTTTCCGGCCTGTTCGCGCCCGACACGGCGCGCAGCTTCGCGCTCTCGAGCATGGGCGCGATCGGTGCGCTGCGGACGATGGCTGCTGGGCACAAGCTGGGCATTATTCCCTGTCATATCGGCCAGATCGGTCCGATGATTGCCGACGGCACAATCGGCTGCGACGTGGCCTTTGTGCAGGTCAGCCCGGCCCACAGCGACGGCAACCACAGCTTCGGCCTGATCGCCGACCATGTCGCGGATGCCGTAGGAAAGGCTCGGGTGGTGATTGCCGAGGTCAACGAGCGGGTGCCTTTCGTCTATGGCGACGGCGTCCTGCCGTCGTCGAAGATCGATGTCGCGGTCCATGTTGTGCGCGCGCCGGTGGAGGTTGCGCCGGCGAAGATCGGGCCGACTGACGAAGCCATCGCCCGTCATGTTGCGCGCTACGTCGAGGATGGTTGCGTGCTCCAGACCGGCGTTGGCGCTGTGCCCGACGCGGTGTTGCGCCTGATTGCCGACCGTAAGGATCTGGGCGTCCACTCGGGCATGCTCGGGGACGGGCTGGTCGACCTGGTCGAGGCCGGGGTCATCACCAATGCGCGCAAGCCGATCGATGCCGGCGTGTCGATCAACGGCGCGCTGATCGGAACGAAACGGCTGTACGATTTTGCCCATCGCAACGCCGCGATCCGCATGTGCAGCGCCGCCTATACGCACAGTGCGGCGATCCACGCCCAGATCCCGCAGATGGTGACGATCAATTCGGCGCTGGAGGTCGACCTGACCGGGCAGGTGAACGCTGAGCAGAGCGGCAGCAGCTATTTCGGCGGTACGGGCGGGCAGGTCGATTATGTCCGCGCGGGCAGCCGCTCGCCGGGCGGGCGGTCGATCATCGCCTTGCCGGCCACGGCCAAGGGCGGGACAGTGAGCCGCATCGTGGTTGCGCTATCCGGGCCCGTCACGACGGCCCGCAGCGAGGTCGATGTCATCGCCACCGAATTCGGCGCAGCGGAGCTGAAAGGGCAGACGCTCGCCGAGCGCAGCCGCCGTCTCATTGCCATCGCGCATCCTGATTTCCGCGAGGAACTCGACCGTGCGGCGCACGTCATCCGTCAAAGGGGATATTGAATGAGCGATGCGGTTCTTTTCGACGCGCGGGCCGATGGTATTGCGATCATCACGCTCAACCGGCCCGATGCGCGCAACGCGCTGAGCGTTGAAATACGCGAGGGACTGCGCGCGGCATGGGACCGGTTCGAACGCGATCCGTCGCTGCGCGTCGCTATACTGACCGGCGCGGGGGACAAGGCTTTTTGCGCAGGCGGGGACCTGAAGGCGATGGTAGCCGATGGCATGCAGGTGCCACCACGTGACTTTTTTCCGGTACCCTATGACAGCATCGAATTGTCGAAGCCGACGATTGCGGCCGTCAATGGCGTTGCGTTCGCCGGCGGCTGGATGATCGCGCAGGCGTGCGATCTGTGCGTTGCCAGCACGACCGCAAAATTCGCAATCACCGAGGTAAAGGTCGGGCGCAGCTCGCCCTGGGCCGCCCCTCTGATCCACATGATTCCGCAGCGTATCATGATGGAAATCATCCTCACGGGCAAACCGATTACCGCGCAGCGCGCCTATGAGATCGGGCTGGTCAACCGGATCGCCGAACCCGAAGCACTGATGGATGTCGCGCTGGACCTTGCCCGCGACATCCTCGACGGTGCGCCGCTGTCGGTGAAGGCCGGGCGTGACACAGTCATGCTTGCGACCGAAATGGGCAGGGCCGCCGCGCTTCAGGCGGCGCGGGCCGCATCCGAATACACCTATATGAGCGATGATGCGCAGGAAGGGCCACGCGCCTTTGCTGAGAAACGCACGCCCAAATGGAAGGGATGCTGACCTCTCTGTTCGCTCAGTAACGACGCGAGCAAAAGGACTAATTGCCCCCCGTTCGAGCCCCGTTTCCGGGCCATCACTTCCTAGAGCGCAAACCGTGCACTGACCCGGATGTCGCGGCCGGCAAGCGGTGCGAAGTCCTTCAGGAAACTGGCGTGGCGCCGCGCTTCAACATCGAAGATGTTGTTGGCCGACAGGACGATGCTGGTCCGGTCGCCCTTGCCGCGCGGGTGCCAGGCGAGGCTGGCGTTGACCAGCGTATAGCCCTTGGTCGGTGTTTCGAAAGCGGCGACGCGGCTCTGATCGGCAGTCCATTCGACTTCGGCCCGCGCGTCGATCTTGTCGGATTGCGCCTCGAGGCCACCGAGGAGGCGCAGCGGGGGAATGCGCGGGACGGGGCCACCGCCGGCGATCGTCGCCCGGGTGTAATCGCCGACGCCATCGAGGTTGAGGATGTAGTCACCGACCTCGGCCAGCTTGACCGATATCTCGCCCTCGATGCCGTAGTAGCGAGCCGACGCCTGGGCGAACTCGAACACAGGCAGGTCGTCCTGCACGGCACCGGTCTGCACCTCGTAAATGTAATTGTCGAACCAGTTGTGATAGGCAGCCAACGAGAAGCTGTAGCCGTTGCCTTCGCCGCGCAAGGTTGCCTCGATACCATTGCTGGTTTCCTTGCGGAAATCCGGGTTGCCGATCTCGAATGACTGCGTCCCGGCATGAGGGCCGTTGGCAAACAGCTCCTCGGCGGCGGGCGCGCGCTCGGTATGCGATCCCGACAGGCCGATCCTGAGGGACGGGCTCAGCGCGTAGCTCGCGCCGAGCGAGCCTGAGAAGGCATCAAAGCTGCGCTTATACGCCGGATTGCCGATGATTGTGCTGGCGTCCGCCTCGATCCCCGTATGCTCGTAGCGTGCGCCAACCTCGGCCTTGAATGGGCCGAGGTCGAACGACTGGAGTGTGAACAGGCCGGTCTGGTTCGTGGTGTTCTTCGGCACAAAGGCCTCGTCGCCGATGACGTTGAAATCGCGGATCGCGACCTGCACACCGCTTGCGCCCTGCCAGGCGCCGCGCTTGGCCTGGACGAGTTCGAGGCGGCCTTCCCATCCCTTATTGAGGAAGGTGGTGCCGACCGCGCCGGTCTCGTCGATTTCCGAATGCTTGTAATCGGCAAAGCTCCCGCGGAAGCGGATCTTGTCGAGCAGCGCACCACCGACATTCACTTCGGCCCTGCCGTCGACCCGCGTCTGGCGCACCTGCAGGCGCACTTCCTCGGCCACGACGTTCGGGTCGAGCGAATAGCGGGGCGGGACCCCGTAGAGGCTGTCGTAATGGCTGACATTGAAACCGAGGTTGCCGCCATCGGTAATCAGCGCCGCCCCTGCGCCCACATTCCATGTGCGCGCCGCACTGTTCGCAAGCGTGCCGCGCAGCGTGGCGAGGTCGCGAATGTCTGCGTCGGGGCTGGCCAGAGCCTGTAGCCGAAGGGCAGGTGACAGGCTGAATCCCCCTGTCGCGAGGTCGCCGGTCTTTGAATAGCTGCCATCGACATGGAAGACGAGCTTGCCAGCGACAGGCACGTCGACCGTGCTGCTTGCCGAGCGCTCGTCCGAGGCCGACGCATAGGTCGCAATGCCGTCGATATGCACGACCTCGTCGGGCATTTTGCGCGGGATGCGGCTGTCGATAACGTTCACGACACCGCCGATCGCCGACGAGCCGAAGAGCAGCGCCGCGGGCCCGCGCAGCACTTCGATGCGGTCGGCGGTCAGCTGGTTGATGACGACGGCGTGATCGACGCTGGTGTTCGACACGTCGATGCTGCCGATACCATCGGTGAGCACGCGGACGCGTTCGCCCTGAAAGCCGCGCAGAATGGGCCGCGAGGCATTGGGACCGAAGGACGTGGCCGAGACGCCCGGTTGGTGCGCCAGCGTGTCGCCGATGGTCGGGCGAAGGTCGCGCGCCAGTGCCGTCCCGGTAACGACCGAAGTTCCCGACAGCACATCGGCGCGGTCGCGCTCGAACGGCGCGGTGACAATTATTTCGGGCGGTGCCTCGCTGTGGTTGGCGGGGGGCGCCTCATCGGCCAAGGCAGGGGCGGCGAGAGAGGCGAATGCGGCAGAGGCGAGCAAGGCGGCTTTACGCATGGAAACTCCTGAAATGCTGCACCGCCTCTAAACTTGATGATACATCATATCAAGTGCGAAATTTGCGCGACCAGATGACCAAAACGATCGTCCGGACGCGGGGCTTTACGTACCCTTGGGTGCCTTGGCCGCGATCGCTTCGATCTCGATC
>JBMOGG010000204.1:0-5243 GCA_049318505.1 Sphingomonas sp.
AACTCCATCGCGCTTTCGGAATTGTTGAGCATCCAGGCGAAGAGCTTCTCGCGCCAGATCGCCATGCCCGGTCGCGACGAGGGCAGCAGGGTCTGACGCGCCAGGAAAAAACTGGTGTCCATCATCTTGAACGCCGGACCGCAGCCGGTGAGCCGGGCGAGCGCGGCGGGAACATCGGGTTCCTGCATGAAGCCATATTTGACGATCAGGCGGTGGAAGCCATCGCCCATGTCCTCGAGCCGGCAGCGCGTTTCTTCCTCGACATAGGGCATATCGGCGATCTTGACGGTTAGCAGGATGACACGGTCGTGGATGACCTTGTTGTGCTTTAGGTTGTGGAGCAGCGCATGAGGTACGCCGTCAGCCGCGGACGTCATGAACACCGCCGTGCCCGGCACGCGGGTGGCCGAGCTTGCCGCCGACTGGATGAACACCTTTACCGGCATGGCTGCCTCGCGAAGGCGTGCGATCATTAGTTCGCGCCCTTTGGCCCAGGTCGTCAGCAGGACAAAGATGACCGCTGCAACCAAGAGGGGAAGCCAGCCACCCTCGGGTACCTTGATCAGGTTCGATGACAGATAGGCGCCGTCGATGACGATGAAGGTCCCGGTGACCAGGTAGACCCGCCATTTCGGCCAGTTCCAGACTTTCGCCGTGAGCACACCGATCATCAGGGTGGAAATGAACATCGTGCCCATCACGGCGATGCCATATGCAGCCGCAAGGTTGCTCGACTTCTGAAAGGTGAGCACGAGCAGAAGGACCAGGATCATCAGCACCCAGTTCACGACCGGAACATAGATCTGGCCATAGGCGCTGGCGCTGGTGTGCGCGATCTTCAGGCGCGGCATCATCCCCAGCTGCACCGATTGCTGGACGACCGAAAACGCGCCTGTAATCATTGCCTGGCTCGCAATGATCGTGGCGAGCGTTGCGAGGATGACCAGCGGTAGGCGCATCGAATCGGGCGCCATCAGGAAGAACGGGTTCTCAGCCGCCTCGGGCATCCGCATCAGTAGTGCTGCCTGCCCGAAATAGTTGAGGGTGAGCGCTGGCAACACGATCCACAGCCAGGCGACGCCAATAGGCTTGCGCCCGAAATGTCCCATATCGGCATAAAGCGCCTCGGCCCCGGTAACGGCAAGCACGATCGACCCGAGCGAAAGGAAAGCGAGCAAAGGGTCATTCTCGAAAAACAGCACGGCATAGAGCGGCGATAGCGCCTTCAGCACTTGCGGATGCTGCACCAGTTGAATGATGCCCAGAACCGAGAGCGTGGCAAAGTACAGCAGCACGATCGGACCGAAAAATTTGCTGATCGCCTCTGTCCCGCGCGACTGGACCATGAAAAGACCTACAAGAATGGCAACTGCGATGGGCAGCACCATGCTGCCGAAACGGGCATCGACCACGGTCAACCCCTCGACGGCTGAGAGCACGGACATGGCGGGCGTGATCATGGCATCGCCGAAAAACAGCGCGGTAGCCGTCACGGCCAGCATGACCAGCAGGCCGGACCGCTTGCCGCCACCCGTCTTGCGCGTGATCAGCGCGAGGAGCGCCATGCTGCCGCCCTCGCCCTTGTTGTCGGCGCGGGTGACCAGCAGAACGTATTTGAATGTGACGATCAGCATCAGCGACCAGAAGATTAGGCTGAGCACGCCGAACACGTGCAGCTGGTCGACCGGCAAGGGATGATGGCCGCGAAATGTTTCCTTGACGGCATAGAGCGGCGATGTGCCGATGTCGCCGAACACGACGCCAACGGCGCCAACGGTGAGTTTCGCGAGGCTACCCTCGATATGGTGACCTTCGTGACTCTCTTCGTCACTGCCGTGCTGCGTCGTTTGTGGATCGGCGGTCGTCATGGACGGGCGGAACCCAGCCTCTCTGCCAAGGGTGCGGCCTAACGCCGGACGCGCGCCCCTAGCACCAGCCAAAGTGCCACGCAATCGAGACAAACAAGAGGTGTCATGTTACGAGTCTCGGTAACATTATTACTCGTCATGATAACAGGAGAAGCGCGATGCGCGTCGGCGTACCCAAGGAAATCAAGAACCACGAATATCGGGTCGGCCTGACGCCTGCCTCGGTCGCCGAACTGACGGCGGCGGGCCATGAAGTCCTGGTCGAGGCGCTGGCTGGCAACGGCATCGATTTCACCGACCGCGATTATATGGATGCAGGCGCGCGCATTCTGCCCAACGCGTCCGAAGTGTTCATGGCTGCCGACATGATCGTGAAGGTGAAAGAGCCGCAATCTTCCGAAATCGCAATGCTTCAGCCGCGCCATACGCTGTTCACCTACCTCCATCTGGCGCCGGATCCCGAACAGGCCAGGGGGTTGATGGCGTCGGGTGCGACCTGCATTGCGTACGAGACGGTGACCTCGAAATCGGGTATTCTGCCTCTTTTGAAACCAATGTCCGAAGTGGCCGGCCGTATGTCGGTACAGGTCGGCGCCCATTATCTTGAAAAGGAACAGGGCGGTCGCGGTGTCTTGCTCGGCGGTGTCCCCGGCGTGGCGCCGGCGCGAGTCGCGATCCTCGGCGGTGGCATTTCGGGCGTGAATGCGGCGCAAATGGCTGTGGGCATGCGTGCCGATGTGACGATCTATGACATTAACAACGACCGGCTGGCCGAACTCGACATGTTTTTCTCGAGCCAGATCAAGACGCAATATGCATCGAAAGCAGCCATCGCGGCGGCTGTGGAAAAGGCGCATCTCGTCATTGGCGCGGTCCTCGTCCCCGGTGCGGCCGCACCAAAGCTGGTGACGCGCGAGATGCTAAAGACGATGAAGCGTGGGTCGGTGCTGGTCGACATCGCCATCGATCAGGGCGGTTGTTTCGAAACCTCGCGCCCCACGACGCACGACGATCCGGTCTTCGTCGAGGAAGGCGTGATCCATTATTGCGTGGCGAACATGCCCGGCGCGGTTGCGCGGACCTCTGCATTCGCGCTCAACAACGCGACCCTTCCCTTCGTGCTGCGCCTCGCCAATCTGGGCGCAGAAGGCGCGATGGCGGCTGACCTGCATCTGGCAGCCGGGCTGAACGTGTCGGGCGGTCAGATCCGTCACAAGGCCGTGGCCGATGCGCTCGGACTGCCGTTTGTCGCCTAGAAGCGGATTTGCACCACTGGCTTGGGCACGTCGTGCGGTATGAGCGTGACCTGTCCTTCTCGGTGTTTCGGGCGCCGCAAAGGCACGCTTGCTGATGATCGGCCCGTGCAACAGCATGATCGGGCGCCAGTGGTACGACCATGCGCGCGCAAATCAGTCTGAGTATTCCATCCGGCAGCCCGGTGACGATTTCCTGACCGACAAGGGCTTCCAGGCCGATCGAGCGCACTCCAGGTGGCCCGCCGCGCACTGCAAAGCCAAAGGCGATCAAAATGTGCAAGGGGGGCAGCTTCATCGGGCCAGCCGTCGAGCGCGTCGGCAAGTCGATCGGGATCGAGCGTGATGCCCGAACGGGTGAGCGTCGTCTTCCCGTGCTCGAGATTGCGCAGGATCGGCAACTTTGCCTTCATGAGGCGGCGTAAACTGCCAAACGGGGTCGTATGTGGCTACGGCAGGGCAATCTACGGCGCCAGCGGGCAGTTCGCGCTATCCACTCGACTTTGAAGTCCGGACATGGCAGTAGAATCTGCGGGCCCTGAGCACGGCCAGGGCGCGATCGACAAGGTCAGCCCGACCGGATCGCCAGTTGAGGCGAGGATGGTTTCGTTCATGGAATGTTCTGATGCCGCAGCCGCAGGCATGTCGCGCCAAACCTCGTTCGAAATGGATCGTTCCGGTTATGGAGCGATGCCGCACTGCGCGCGCAACCGATTGCCTAATTCTTGAGCCGCTTTTCTCCCCAGTTTCTTGACGAGTTGCGCGGGCGCACATTGTTGTCGGCGCTGGTGGCGCGCAGTGTGAAACTGACGCGCGCGGGGCGCGAGTGGAAGGCGTGCTGTCCGTTCCATCATGAGAAATCGCCGAGTTTCTATGTCAACGACGACAAGGGATTCTACCATTGTTTCGGATGTTCGGCACATGGCGATGCCATTCGCTGGATGACCGACCAGCAGGGGCTGTCGTTCCTCGATGCGGTCAAGGAACTGGCGGATAATGCGGGGCTCGTCCTGCCCGCGCCCGACCCGCGTGCCGCAGAGCGCGACGAGCAGGCATCGAAGCAGCATGACGTCATGGCGGCAGCGGCCGAATGGTTCGCGTCACAGCTTCGGGCTGAGGGCGGCGCGGAGGCGCGCAGCTACCTGGCGCGGCGCGGAATTGCGCCTGCGACGATCGAGACGTTCGGCATGGGCTTTGCGCCTGATCGTCGCGACGCGCTCAAGGGGGCGCTCGCAGCGTTCGGCGATGCTGCTCTCATCGAGGCGGGTCTGCTGATCAATGTCGAGGAGAAAACCCCATACGACCGGTTCCGTGGCCGGCTGATGATCCCCATTCGCGACCCGCGCGGCAGGGTAATCGCCTTTGGCGGGCGTATCCTGGGCGCGGGCGAGCCCAAATATCTGAACTCCCCCGATACCCCCCTCTTCGATAAGGGGCGGACGCTCTATAACCTCGACCGGGCCACCCCGGCGGCACGTAAGTCGGGGCGGTTGTTGGTGGTCGAGGGCTATATGGACGTGATCGCGCTCGCGCAGGCCGGCATTGCCGAGACTGTTGCGCCGCTGGGCACGGCGCTGACCGAGGCGCAGCTCGAGCGGCTCTGGCGGGTCGTCGACGTGCCGGTCCTGTGCCTCGATGGCGACAGCGCGGGCAAGAAGGCGGCAGTGCGGGCGGCCGAGCGCGCCCTGCCCCTGCTGGCGCCGGGCCGTTCGCTGTCGATTGCAATGCTGCCGGCAGGCAAGGATCCCGACGACGTGGTGCGCAGTTCGGGGACTGCCGCCTTCGAACCGCTGGTCGACGGTGCGTTGTCGCTCGTCGACTTGTTGTGGGACCACGAATTTGGTGCGCTGCCGCTAAAGACGCCCGAGGCGCGCGCCGGGCTGAAGCGTCGGTTGGCCGAGCTTTCGGCAACGATCGCCGACAGTGACGTGCGCGACCAGTACCGCGAAGAGTTGCGCCAGCGTTTCAACGCCGCGTTTTTTGCTGCCCGTGTCGAGCGGCGTCCCTTGCCTGCGCAGACGAACCGCCAAGGCGGCAAGAAGTGGTTCGACGCTGCGCAAGCCCTTCCGGGTGCAGATGCGCGCCGGATCGGTGGCGGCGGCGTGGACGCGCTCTACGGCCG
>JBMOGG010000205.1:0-5224 GCA_049318505.1 Sphingomonas sp.
GGCCTAGCCTTCTAACCGAGAAGCGGCGCCCGACAAGATGGGCCCGGACGGAGAGAGACTTGAACGCGCTCACCTTTGGCCAACGCGCCCTCGCGCAGGAGATCGCCGATGATGTGCAGCGCGCACCGGGCCGGATCACGCATGTCGATGCGCGCGCCTATACCTGCCCGGATCGCTATGCTGCCGAACACGCCGCGCTGTTTGACAATCTTCCACAGGTAATCGCGCCGTCCGCGCTGCTCAGCCCCGGCAGCGCCGTGCCGCATGACAGCTTTGGGCGTCCGCTGCTGCTGACCCGCGACGCGCAAGGCATGGCGCATGTCTTCCTCAACGTCTGCCAGCATCGCGGGACGCGGCTGGTCGAGGGGGTGGAGCCGGTCTGCGCGAAATTGCTCGTCTGCCCGTATCACGCCTGGAGCTATCGCCTCGACGGCAGCCTGAAGGCGATGCCGCGACCTGAGACATTTCCGGGGCTCGACAAAACCGACTTTGGCTTGCGCGCATTGCCCAGCGTCGAGGCGGGCGGCCTCATCTGGGTGCTGCCCCACGTCGTCGCCCCGGCGCAGGCCGGGGCCGCCCGCAACTTGGGCACCCGAGACTCATTCTCCGACGCCCTCACCCTCGGCCATGATTTCACCGCGCTCGGCCTGCCCGATCTGCACCTGTTCGCGCGTCGCACGCACGACGTTGCGGCCAATTGGAAGCTCATCCACGACGCTTTCCTCGAAAGCTATCACGTCCTGCGCCTGCATTCGGGCAGCATCGGGCCCTTCTTCAAGGACGGCGTCACCTCGGGCGACACCATCGGCCCGCACCGGCGCTCTGCGGTCGGCCGTGCGGCCGATATGGGCGATCTCGACGATCTGGCTGCGCTCCGGCGTACGGTCACCTTCACCTACACGCTGTTCCCCAACGCGGTCGTCATCTTCAGTCCCGACTACGTCAACCTGATGGTGCTGATGCCGCAAAGCGAAGGACGAACACTGGTCGAGGATTTCATGCTGATCCCCGAACCGCCTGCGACGGACAAGGCGCGGGACCACTGGCAGCGCAGTTGGGACCTGCTCGACGGCAAGGTCTTTTCGCAGGAGGATTTCCACGCCGCAGAGCTCGGCCAGCAGGGGCTGGCCTCGGGCGCTATCGACCGCGTGACCCTCGGCACGCTCGAAACCGGCATCCGCGCCTTTCATGACGAGGTGGAGTCGCGTATCGGCTTTTAATGTCCGAACCTCAACGCATCGCCAAACTGCTCGCCCGTGCCGGAATCGCGTCGCGGCGCGAGATCGAGCGCATGATCGAGGACCGCCGCATCGCCATCGACGGCGTCCCGCTCGAAACGCCGGCGACGATCGTGACCTCGCTTAAAGGAATCACGGTCGACGGCAATCCGGTTGCTGCCGCCGAGCCGACGCGCCTGTTCCGCTATCACAAGCCGACGGGCCTCTTGACCGCCGAACGCGACATGAAGGGACGCGCGACGATCTATGACAAGCTGCCGTCGGCCATGCCGCGCACCGTGCCCGTCGGGCGCCTCGACCTGAACACCGAGGGGCTGTTGCTGATGACCACAGACGGCGCGCTGAAGCGCCGCCTTGAGCTTCCCTCGACCGGGGTGCCACGCAGCTACCGCGCCCGCGCTTATGGCCCGGTGACGCAGGCACAGCTCGAAGAACTCATCCACGGCATCGAGATCGACGGCGTTCGCTATGGTCAGATCGACGCCAACCTCGAACGCCGCACCGGCACCAATGTGTGGATCGAGATGACCCTGAAAGAGGGCAAGAACCGCGAAGTCCGCCGCGTACTCGAGCATTTAGGTCTCCGCGTCAGCCGCCTGATCCGCACCCGTTATGGCCCCTTCGCGCTCGAGGATCTGCCGCCGGGCGAAGTCGAGGAGGTCAAGCAGCACGAGCTGGTCGAATTCCTGAAGGAACTCGGCACGGCAGAACCGCAACCTGCGCCAGAGGCCGGCATCAAGGGCACTGCGCTGCGCAAACACTGGCGCATTACGCCCAGCAAGATTGCACGCCCTGCTTTCCCCTCTCCCGCCGGGGAGAAGGCGGCACGCGCCCCGGCGCGGCGCGGTGAGGGGCGGACCGCATCATCGGCTGACAGGACACCCATACCCCAATACCGCCCCGATCCACCCAAAACACCGAGGCCACCCCGTCCCGCTACCGCGACTCCGCCCCGCGAACCAACGGCTGAGGCGCGGCCCGCCCGCCCCAAACCCAAAGCCAGCTGGGCCAAGGCCAAGCCTAAACCCAACAGCCGCCCGCGCAAATCATGAGGATCATCTCCGGCAACTGGCGCGGGCGCCTGCTGGTCGCGCCCAAGGGTAGAGAGACCCGCCCCACCGCCGATCGTACCCGCGAGGGGCTGTTTTCGATGCTGGTCAGCCGCCTCGGCAGTTTTGAGGGGCTGCGTGTGCTCGACTTGTTTGCGGGCAGCGGCGCGCTCGGGCTCGAGGCGCTCTCGCGCGGTGCGGGGCATTGTACTTTTGTGGAACAGGACGCCGCCGCACTCGAGGCGCTGCGGACCAATATCGCCAAAATGAACGCCGCTCCCCTGAGCGATGTCCGCGCACAGTCTGTAACGGCGCTTGGCCCGGCCGCCGCGCCCTATGACCTTGTGATGCTCGACCCGCCGTATCGCAGCGGTGCCGCCGTCATTGCGCTCGAACGCTGCCTGCGCCTCGGCTGGCTCGCGCCCGGCGCCCTGGTTACGGTTGAGACAGCCAAGGGCGAAGCCGTCGCCGTTGAAGGGTTCGAGGCTGAGGCAGAACGGGTCTACGGGAAAGCGATGATCACGCTGTTGCGGATCGCCCCCTGACTTCAGGCGCTGGCGACCGGCCAGTGGTTGAGGATCGTCGCCAGGTCGAAATAGTCGTTCCAGACGGTGATCTTGCCGTCGTGAACCTCCCACACGCCGGTCACCGGCAGCTCGACCCATTTGTTCGACAGGCGGTGCCGGTCGACGCGCTCGATGAAGACCACCGCGCCATCGGTCACGGCGCGCTTGATCACATAGGTGTTTTCGAGCGTGGGCGCGAAAAAGGGTTCGAGCACGCCGCGCACGCCGGCAGGGCCAGAAACCTTCCCGAGCGGACCGTTATCGTAAACGCAGTCATCGGCGACAAACTTCAATCCGGCCGCATAATCCTTGTTCATCATGGCGGTAAGGAACGTTTTTACGATCTCTATGGGTTTTACGATCTCTGTGGGTTTTACGATCTCTGTGGGCAGTGACGGGGCATCGGTCATCGCGGACTCCTTATGTAGCGATCGCTACAATACGACCGGCGGTCAAGGGTGTCCAGCACCGATCACGCGGCTGCCGCTCGTCTTGATCATGATCGCCTCGGTCTGCGCCAGCATTTTCATGGCGCCTGGCGGATATGCATCGACAAAGCCCGTAGGGCGGTAAAGGCGCAGCGCGACGTCGAGCGCGTTGGGCGACGGGAGGTTGAGTGGTTTGCCGCCATGGTCTGCCGCGAAATCGAGGCATTTCTGCACCAACGCGGGGCCAAAGCACGGCGCCCCGCGCATCTTCGGTGACGACAGGTTTGCAGAATTCGACGCCCGCGTCGCCCAGCCGCTTGATCGCGACGGCCCCCATTGTCTTGCCCTCGATTTTCGCGAGGAAAGCCTCGTCCCCCTGCGTCACGATAGGAGCATGCCGGGTCGGCGATGATCGCCAGATCATCGAGCGCGCATCCCATCGAGCCGAGCCACGCGAATCAGATCGCGGCAAAGGCTTTGCGGTCTTCCGGGGCCATCACAGCTATGTCGACGGTCAGGATTGCCCCCTCCCCGATCGTACCGCCACCAAAGCCCCGAAACTCAAAACCCCCGCCCCCGCCAGATACACGCCCACCATCGCCAGCCCGCCGTGCCCTGCCAGCCATGCGGCGATCAGCGGGGTCAGGCCGCCACCGATCACACCGCCCACGTTGAACGCAATCGCCGTTCCCGTGTACGCCACGCGCGGCGCGAACAGGCTGGGGAGCCACGCCCCCAGTGGCCCATAGACGAAACCCATCACGACGAGCGCGAACGACAGCCACACGAAGACCGCGCCCGGCGCACCCGAGACCAGCATCACCGGCATCAGCGCCGCCACCACCGGCACGCCCGCGCACCCGATCATCAGGACGCGGGCCGGGCTCCATACGTCCGACAGCCACCCCGCCGCGATGATCCCGACCGCCATGAACAGGATCGCGCCGAGCTGCAGCTGCAGGAACTCAGCCCGCGCATAGCCAAGCGTTGTCGTGCCATAGCCCAGTGCGAACGCCGTCGTGACGTAGAAGACCGCAAAGCACGCGACCGCGCCCAGCGTCCCCGCGAGCACCGCCCCGCCGTGCGTGCGGAACACTTCGGCCAGCGGCACCTTCGGCGGTGGCGCCTCTTTCAGCGCGGCGGCAAAGGCAGGCGTCTCGTGCAGCTTGAGGCGCACCCACAGCCCGACGCCGACCAGCACAATCGACAGCACGAACGGCACTCGCCATCCCCATGCCCTGAAATCGTCGGGCGACAGCACCAGCCCCAGCACGAGGAACAACCCGTTTGCCGCAATGAACCCCACCGGCGCGCCGAGTTGCGGCACGCAGCCGAACCGCCCGCGCCATCCCGGCGGCGCATTCTCGACCGCAAGCAGCGCCGCGCCCGACCACTCGCCGCCCAGCCCGAACCCCTGGCCGAAGCGCAACAGGCATAGCAGCGCCGGTGCGATCCAGCCGATATCGGCATAGGTTGGCAGGAAAGCGATGAAGAGCGTCGACAGCCCCATGATCAGCAGCGAGGCGACCAGCGTCGACTTGCGCCCGATCCGGTCGCCGAAATGCCCGAAGGCGATCGCTCCCACTGGCCGCGCCACGAACGCGACGGCCAGCGTCGCGTACGAGAGCAGCAACCCGACGCCGGGATCGCTCGGCGGAAAGAACGCCGTCCCGAACACCAGCGACGCCGCCGTCGCATAGATATAGAAATCATAGAATTCGACGGCCGTCCCCGTCAGCGAGGCCCCGAGGACGCGGGCGGTGGAAGCATCGAACTTAGCCATCTCGCGCTTTTGGCGGCATATTGGCCGCAACGCAAAGCTCGATCCGATCATCTCCGAATTCGAGACCGAAGGGAACGCGGCAGCGTGCGACAAATGGTTCCGCCAACAGGTGGAGGCGGGGCTGGCCGGGTCGAATAATTACAGCGTTGTGCACGAAGAA
>JBMOGG010000206.1:0-5180 GCA_049318505.1 Sphingomonas sp.
CCCGGCGCGACGCAATTGACGCGTATTTTGTGCGGAGCCCACTCGGTCGACACAGTCTTCGACAAATATAGAATGCCAGATCGCGCAGCGGTGCAGTGAGCGCTTTGCGGCATACCGCGTTCGGTAGTGGCCACGATATTTACGATATTGCCCGGCGTTCCAGAAGCGACCCAGCGCTTGGCGGCTTCCTGCATCATCCACCAAGTACCGTTAAGATTCAGGTCCATGACCGCGAGCCAGCCCTTGCGACTGAAATCGATCGCGTTCTGAGGAAATTGTCCACCGGCATTGTTGATCAGCGTATCGATCCTGCCATAACGATCCAGTACGGTGTCGAGCATTGCTTCGACTTGATCCGGCTCGCGGATCGACATGGGAACGGCCATTGGTCGCCGTCCAGCGAGCTGTTCAAGGGCATTTTGGGTATCTTCAAGTTTGGCGGCGGTTCGCCCGCATAGGACAACATTGCCGCCCAAGCGCGTCGCAAGGAACGCCATTGCCTTTCCGATACCCGTCCCGCCGCCCGATATGATGATCGTTTGGTCCATCAGCAGATCGTCACGATAGACAGTCGGGTGCTGCGCAAGTTCTTCGTTTGTAAAGCCAAAGCGTGGACGGTCCCCGAACTCGGCCTTGATGTCAGGATGCACGTTCATGCCGCCTCGACCCAATCTTCCAAAAGTGGTTCAACCCGCAGGTTTGGCGGCACGCGATTGAGCCCGATCCGCCGGTCCAGCTCTTCGTGCCAATGATAGATCCGCCGCTCCTGATAGTTGAGCGGTATGCCCTTGAAACCGGGCGATTCGACAGACTCCTGAATCTGCGGCGCAAATTGCGTATCTTCGTGCAATATGCGTTCGAAATTATCGATGCGCGTTTGCCAAAGCGACGACAGGTCGCCTTTTGCGCTGCGCGGCGCAAACCAATGGCATTCGATCCGCATTGTCTTCTCCGTTCGCGGCCAGAAAACCAGCATCGGCAGGCCGGACGCTGATGGCGGCATCACGATGTTTGGATAAATATTGTAGCTGACATTGTTATTGCACGGGATTTCTGTGACCGTCGCAATCTCGGGCATGCCCTTGGTGCCAGGATCAATCCAGTCTGGTCGCCGGTTGGGCGTTGTCATCCGCGAATGGCCACCCTGCCACAACGTGATTGTTGTGGCGCGATGATCAAGAAATCGGTCAACCGTGTTCTGATGGATTGATTTGAGATGATAGACTTCAAGAAATGCATCGAGCAGCACTTTGACGTTGCAGGCAACATCATAACCGCGTGAGTCGACGAGCATCAAATTTTCTGGTTGGAACTGAGCGAGTTCACCTGCCACTGGCCCCAACGACTCGTGAAACGGGTTTGCCCCTGGATCCTCATTGATAAATATCCAACTGCCCAGCGATTCACAGCGCACCGGGATCAGCGATCTGCAAGCAAAATCGAAATCGACGAAATCGCGCTTGTCCCGAATGGCAGTGAGCTCTCCCGAAAGCGTATAGCTCCACCCGTGATAACCACAGACAAAGCCGCGCGATTGTCCCGAAACCTCCTTCACAAGCGGCCCGCCGCGGTGGCGGCAGGTGTTGTAAAAGGCGCGAATTGTTCCGCTCAGATCACGCACGACCAAGATCGGCGACCCGGTATTTTTTGTGAGCAACCAGCTCCCCGGCTCTGGGAGTTGGTCATGGTGTCCGGCATAGAGCCAGCTGCGTTTCCACAATCCATCCCGTTCAAGCGACAGGAATTCGGAATCGACATAGCGCCCGGCCGGAATATCGGACAATTTGGGGAAGCCTTCGGGCGGGGCCGTACGCGCCGCCTCGAAAATCATGCCACTCTTAATCCGTTCGGTTACCGCTGCGTCCAATGCAGCACTCCTTCAATTAATCGTATCCACCGTTTAGCGTTGCAAAAACAAAAAACAATCATGTCTGACTTTTTTATCGCGTTGCAGGTTGAATGTGACTAGCAACGCATTGGCTAAAAATGGAGCGGACGATGGACTTTAAGCTCACTGAAGATCAGCTGCAATTGCAACAGACTGCGCGGACATTTGCCCGTGCGGAGCTTCCCAAGCTCGCCTCGGCGCTGGAGCGCGATAACTGCCCACCTGATCATCTTGTGGTGAAGCGCTTTGCAGAGATGGGATTTCTTGGGATCAATGTTCCCGTGCCGTTGGGCGGGTTGGGATTTGGCAATTTGGAGGCGCTGATTGTCCTTGAAGAATTTGCCAAGGTTTCGTCGGCCGTGGCCTTTCCCGTGTTTGAATCGTCTGTGGGTCCAGTCCGGGCGATTGAACATTTCGCGCCAGCAGCATTAAGGGATCGCGTCGTTCCGGCTGTCTGCCGCGGCGAAATGATCGTTGCCGTTTCCATGTCGGAACCGGATGCGGGCAGCGCCCTGACCGACCTCAAGACGCGAGGTGTTGTCGACGGCGACCATGTTGTTTTGAACGGCACAAAACGCTGGTGTTCGGGCGGTGGGCATGCCGATGCCTATCTGGTCTATTGTCGTCTGTCTGATGATCCTGGGGCCAAAGCTATTGGTGCGGTGCTTGTCGAAAAGGATACGCCCGGCTTGTCATTTGGTCCCCCGGAGGAGTTAATGGGGTTCCGCGGAGTCCCCTCGTGCGATCTCAATTTTGACATGTGCCGGGTTCCTGTAGGCAACATCGTGGTGCCCGCAGGCGGCTTCAAGAAATTGATGGAAGCTTTTGACTTGGAACGATGTGGCAACGCCACAATGGCATTGGGGCAAGCCTCTGGTGCGTTGGAAGATGTGACGACCTATGTGCAGGAACGTATCCAGTTCGGGAAACCGATCGTTGAGTTTCAGGCAGTTCAGATCAAGCTTGCCGAGATGCAGATGAAGGTCGATGCAGCACGCCTCTTGATCTGGCGCGCCGCAGCCAATGCCGAGGACGGCCTTCCATCCGTTCTCGATAGCTCGGTTGCCAAATGCTTTGCGAACACGATCGCGCGCGAGGTTGCAGGTGATGCCTTGCAGCTGATGGGCGCTTACGGCTATTCGAAAGACTTCCCAATGGAACGTCGTCTGCGCGATGCCTGGGGCTGGGGTATTGCCGGGGGGGCGATCGATATCCAGAAAACCAATATTGCAGCGGCGATGCTCGGTCGGCGGTTCGATCAGAGGCGCTAGACGTGATCGCAATCGCCAAAGACATCGATGTACCCGTAGGCACCAATCGCGCGTTTGACGTAAACGGCGAGTCCATCCTTATCGCGCGGACGGCACATGGGATTTTCGCGATCGAGGATCGATGCAGCCATGCATTGCAATCGCTCGAGGGTGGAAAGATGAAGGCCGTTCACATCTTCTGCCCGCTACACGGCGCCCGGTTTGATATGCGTGACGGACGCCCATCGGGAACACTGACCGACAAGCCGATCCGGACCTGGCCGGTGTCGATTGTCGACGGGGAGATCATGATGGAAATCAATGGAGCATGAAACGGCTGCTCCATATCGACGCAAGTCCGCGCGGAGAGCGATCAAGATCGGGTGCGATCGGGCTCTACTTGGTGGCGGCGCTGCAGGCCGAGTTTTCGGACTTGGAGCTGCATTCGCTGAACGTCTTTGATGCTGACCTGCCGCCTTTCGATCGTGCGGCGGTTGAAGGGCGATATGGATTGTTGATGGGCGTGCCAGTGCCACCCGAGCAGGCACAGGCTTGGGAGGCACTGCGGGCGATCACCGATCACTTCCTGTCGTTCGATACTTGGCTTTTTACGGTCCCGATGTGGAACTTTGGTGTGCCATATCGTTTCAAGCAGTATATCGACCTTGTTACCCATCCTGGTCTGACGTTCCGCAATGATGCCGCTGGCAATGTCGAAGGGCTCGCCGCCGGACGCACCGCGATTGTCGTCGCTGCCAGTGCAATGCCGTTCGGGCAAAATGCCGAAATCGACGGGCTCGATTTTCAGCTTTCTTATTTGCACGCGTGGCTCGGCTTTATCGGCGTGACCGAAATTCACGCTGTTCGTGTCGCAGGCACATTCGGGCCGGAAGCGCTGGTGGAAGCCGCAATGGAAAAAGCGCGCGGGGACGCGGACGCACTCATCGATCAGCTGAGGGGGCGCGCTCGGCGAGTATAGACAAGATTGATGCTTGTAAAACTGACGATGATGTCTCCGGCCTGATTGATCATCGTATAAAATGTCGTCGCCGTTCCGCGTTCCTTTCCGGTTTTTGACGCAGTCAGTTCGGTGATCTCGGATGTGACGAAAACCCTGTCCCCAGGGCGCAACGCCGTCTTCAACCGGAGTTCGTCAAACCCGATTCCACATACATAGTCGATGTCGCCGTTGATTTCGTGATCCAGCTGTCGCCACAGCGCGAGAACATGGATCCCACTCGCAATGACGTCGCCAAAATGAGATTCCCGCGCGGCATCGACATCGCTGTGAAACCATTGCGGGTCATATTGCTTTGCGAAGGCGATGATTTCGTCCTTCGTAACCATTTTCTCAGCCGATAGGCGCTTTTCGCCTATAGACAGGTCTTCAAAGGCGCGTGGCGGTCGGGTCAAGCGGCTTCGGACGTGGTTGTGGGCATGCAGACGCTGTCAAGATCGAGCACATGTGTCAGTCGACCCAGCGCCATCCATGCGCCGATGCAAAATGTCATATCGACAATTTCGGTATCACTGAAAAGCGCGTGCATTCGAGCCCACAGCTCTTCGTCGTGCTTCATCGCCTTGGGCGCGTTTCCCATGCGATCGGCATATTCGATGATCAGGCGTTCGCGCGGGGAATAACAGGCCGAGGTCTGCCAATTTTCGATCTCTGCGTAGAATTGCGCGTCGGGTACTGGGTTCCCACGCGCACTGATCGCTTGTCGCGGATCAACGCCAGCACCTTCAAGGAACCCAGCCAAATCCCGATCCGCCCGCATACCGATGCAAAGCTCGCACCCGTTTATCTGCGCCGTTCGCATTCGTGCGGCTTCGAGTTCGCGAAGTTGAAGCCGTGATTTTGTGTAAACAGCATGAATGTAATTCGCTGCACCGCCCGCAATGTCCGGCGCATATTGGCTCCAAACATAGGCAGAAGGATCGTGGGCAAAATCATCGGGCACATGGACGCGTGGCATCACGATTCTCCTCGATTTTATAGCGATAGCGTAACCAATCTCGTTCAGAAAACAACCAATTCGATG
>JBMOGG010000207.1:0-5155 GCA_049318505.1 Sphingomonas sp.
CGGCGCGGTGATCCCGATCCTAGCCTTTTTCATCGTGGCGGGTGAAGAACAGGGCGTCGCGCAGGAAAAGCTCGATGGCACCATCCAGAACGACATCCTGAAGGAGTTCATGGTCCGCAACACCTATATCTACCCGCCCGAACCCAGCATGCGGATTGTCTCAGATATCATCGCATATACATCGTCTAATATGCCAAAATTTAATAGTATTTCAATCAGCGGCTATCACATGCACGAGGCAGGTGCCACGGCGGTGCAAGAACTCGCCTTCACCATCGCCGACGGCAAGGAGTACGTCCAACGCGCGATGGCATCGGGCCTCGACATCGATGCGTTTGCGGGGCGGCTGAGCTTCTTCTTCGGCATCGGCATGAACTTCTTCATGGAAGTCGCAAAGCTCCGCGCTGCACGTACCTTGTGGCACCGGGTCATGGATGGGCTCGGCGCCAGAGACGAGCGATCGAAGATGCTGCGCACCCACTGCCAGACGTCGGGCGTCTCGCTGCAGGAGAGCGACCCCTATAATAACGTCATCCGAACGACCGTCGAGGCGATGGCGGCGGTGCTCGGCGGCACGCAGAGCCTTCATACCAACGCCCTTGACGAAGCCATTGCTCTGCCAACCGAATTTTCCGCCCGCATTGCGCGCAATACGCAGATCGTGCTGGCTGAAGAGACGGGCATCACCAAGGTCGTCGATCCGCTCGGCGGCAGCTATTATGTCGAGGCGCTGACCAGCGAACTTACAGAGCAAGCATGGAAGATCATCGGCGAGGTCGACGACCTTGGCGGCATGACCAAGGCGGTCGCCTCAGGCATGCCCAAGCGCCTGATCGAAGAAGCCGCCGCCGCCCGGCAAGCCCGCGTCGACAAGGGTGAGGACGTCATCGTCGGCGTCAACAAATACCGGCCCGAAAACGCCGACGAGATCGACTTCCTCGACGTCGACAATGTGAAAGTCCGCGAGGGCCAGGTTGCGCGGATTGCGGCAACGAAAGCCGCGCGCGACGAAGCTGCGTGCCAGGCAGCACTCAATGCCCTGACCGAAGGTGCAAAGGGTGGCACGAATTTGCTGGCGCTCGCCGTCACCGCTGCGCGCGCCCGCGCGACCCTCGGTGAAATCTCCGATGCCATGGAACGGGTGTTCGGCCGCTACGCGACAACGCCCGAGCCGGTGCGCGGCATCTATGGCAGCGCTCATGAATTCGACGCCGCCTGGGCGCGCGTCACTGAAGGCGTCGAGGCCACCGGCCGTCGTCTGGGCCACAAGCCCCGCATCCTCGTCGCCAAGATGGGCCAGGACGGTCATGACCGCGGCGCCAATGTCGTTGCCAGCGCCTTTGCCGATATGGGCTTCGACACGATCAGCGGCCCGCTGTTCCAGACGCCGGAGGAAACGCTCGCCCTCGCACTCGAACGCAACGTCGATGCCATCGGCGCGTCTTCACTTGCCGCCGGCCACAAGACACTGATCCCCGAACTCATTCGCCTGCTCCGCGAAGCCGGGCGCAGCGACATCAAGGTTTTCGCCGGCGGTGTCATCCCGCCGCAGGACTACCAGTTCCTGCGTGATGCGGGCGTCGTCGGCATTTATGGCCCGGGCAGCAACATCGTCGAATGCGCCGCCGACGTGCTGCGGCTGCTGGGACACAACATGCCACCAGAGGGCCAAGCGATAGAGCCTGTCGAGGCGGCAGCCTGAGCTACGCCGCCATGACCTCACGCCGGACCGCATCGCCGCATTTGGCTTCGGCCTGAAACAGGTCGTACGCTGCCTGCATATCGAGCCACAACCGCGCGGGGGTGCCCAGACTCGCCTCCAGCCGTAGCGCCGTTTCCGGGCTGATGCCTCGGCGGCCCGCAACAATGTCCTGAATCCGTTGCGGCGGTACGCGCAGCTTGAGCGCAAAAGCATTGGCGGAAAGGCCGCGCGCTTCGAGTTCCTCGCGCAGGATCGCACCGGGATGCAAGGTTTGAAATGCGAACTGGGTCATGCTGTCTCGTCCTTAATGATAATCCACAATCTCGACATCGTGCGCACTCCCGTCGGCGAATCGAAAAACCAGCCGCCACGGGCCGTTGATCGTCATCGCCCACTGGCCCTGCCGGTCGCCGACAAGCGGGTGCAACCCGACCGATTTCAGCGGCGGGATGTCGTCGAGCGATGCCGCCGCGTGAAGCACCTGCAGCCGCGCGAACGCCTTGGCGACATCAAGCCCCGAAAACTTCGACTTGCCTTCGCTTGCGAAACGTTCAGTGGCGCGGTTGGCGAAGCTGACAATCATTATTCTGCGCATAACACGAAGCGCATGACACGGCAAGCGTTGCATCGCCACGCGGGCGCGGGCGCAATCTACTGCCCGGGTTCGAACATCGTCGAATGCGCCGCCGACGTGCTGCGACTGCTGGGGCATAACATGCCGCCGGTTGAGGACTGATGGACAGCTATGTAATCCGTATTTTATCCAACATTTCCCAGATGGGAATGGAAGAATCTGGCGGTTTTCGCATTTTAGTGTAAGAATATCAGCGGGATAAGAGGTCTCGAGGGCTGATTTGATGACACACCCGGCGGGTGAGATGGCAACGCGTGATTTGCGGGTCACCTTGACCGCCGCCTAAGCTTGGAGTTTCACAGGTCGCGGATCACTTCGGATGCCGGCTTGGGACCTGGGGGGATGTGCTCGAGCGCACCGATGCGCTCGCCACTGCGTCTCGACGGGCTGAAGACGTATCGACTGCGGACACGATCTGCTATGGTCGAGCCCTGAGGGAGGAAATCATGGCAGTGCTATCGCTACACGACATCCTGCTCGCCTGGCAGGCCGGGAAGATGGACTATCTTCGTGCCATGGAACTCGCGCAGATCGACACGATCGGCGAGCTTTATAAGGCCGCCGAGCACAGCGGTGTCGAAATCCGCACGGAACCGAACGAGCATGAGCTTCAGCAGGCCGAGATGGTGGCGGATCTCATTCGCGGTCAGGCAAAGCTCCAGGCGGCATGACGGCGGCACCCGTTGATCTCATCATCCCGGACAGCGGCCCGCTCATCAGCCTGGCACATGCCAATCGCCTCGATCTCATCGAGGTCTTCGATCGGCCAATCATCATAGCCGACATTGCGGCCGATCGGCGCGTTTCATATTTACTTCGATAGCCACGACCCTAATTGGCCGCGGCATGTCCAAATCGATCGCGGGGACGCGACGAACAAGATTTGGCTTGAGAGCCTCAACGTGGCATGGAGCCTGGGGTTTGGCGCCCATGAAATCAAGGGTGTGGTCGAGATGGTGCGGGCGAACAGCAAGAGCTTTCTGGAGGCGTGGCATGGCTGTTTTGGCTAAATCGGTCGCGGACGAGCAGGTGCTGGATGTGCGCTTTAACGAACACAGCCTGATTATCGATCTGATGGACAGACGTACGATCGCGGGACCGCGGGCCTGGTATCCAGCGCTTCTGCAGGCGCGCGCCCGTCTGCGCGCAACATGGGACCGCGCGAGTGCAGGTTACGGCATTTACTGGCCTGGCATTGACGAAGATCTGAGCACCGAAGGGCTGCTGCGCGGCGCACCGGCGGCGAGGGCCGCGTGATCCGCAACATCGTCCAATGTCCAGCCGGCGTGCTGCGGTTGCTGGGGCATAACATGGGGCAAGAAGAACTGAGCGAGGCGGCGGCGTGAAGACGGCGCTGATCGGTATTGCCTATGGGCTCGTTGTGGTTGCGGTAGCCCTCGTCACTTTATTTGCTCCCAGTCTCGCTGGCCCCGCCGGCACGCCAACATACCCAACATACCCAGCATACCCAGCATTCTACGTCCCGACGGCGCAAATCTTTGCGGTCGGTCTCATCATCTACTCAATCGGCCTGCTCCTATTTCGCCAGAGGAAAGCTTGATGTTCACTAAAATCCTGATCGCCAATCGCGGCGAAATCGCCTGCCGCGTCATCCGGACCGCCAAGAAAATGGGTATTGCGACAGTCGCGGTTTATTCGGACGCCGACGCGCGGTCCCCGCATGTCCTGATGGCCGATGAGGCCATCCACATTGGCCCGTCGCCCGCCGCCGAAAGCTATCTGATCGCCGACAAGATCATCGCGGCGTGCAAACAAACGGGCGCCGAGGCCGTGCATCCGGGCTATGGCTTCCTGTCCGAACGCACGAGCTTTGCCGAAGCACTTGCAGCAGAAGGCATCGCGTTCATCGGGCCGCCGATCGGGGCGATCGCGGCCATGGGCGACAAGATCGAGTCGAAGAAACTCGCGCTCAAAGCCGGCGTGAACGTGGTCCCCGGCTTCGTCGGCGAGATTGACGATACCGAACACGCCGTGCGGATCGCCGATGAAATCGGCTATCCGGTGATGATGAAGGCGTCAGCCGGCGGCGGCGGCAAGGGGATGCGGCTGGCCTATAGCGAGGCCGACGTCCGCGAAGGCTTTGAGGCAACCAAGCGCGAGGGGCTCGCAAGCTTTGGCGACGACCGCGTCTTTATTGAAAAGTTCATCCTCAATCCGCGTCACATCGAGATCCAGGTTCTGGGCGACCAGCACGGCAACATCCTCTACCTCAACGAGCGCGAGTGCAGCATCCAGCGCCGCCACCAGAAGGTCGTCGAGGAAGCGCCGTCACCGTTCGTCACGCCCAAGATGCGCAAAGCGATGGGCGAGCAGTGCGTGGCCCTTGCCCGCGCGGTCGGCTATTACTCGGCAGGCACGGTCGAGTTGATTGTCTCGGGCGCGGATCCCACGGGCGAGAGCTTCTACTTCCTCGAGATGAACACCCGGCTTCAGGTCGAGCATCCTGTCACCGAGGCCATCACCCAGATCGACCTTGTCGAGCAGATGATCCGCGTTGCCTATGGCGAAAAGCTCGCCATGACGCAGGATGACATCGGCATCGACGGATGGGCGATCGAAAACCGCATCTATGCCGAGGACGCCTATCGCGGCTTCCTGCCGTCGACGGGTCGCCTGGTGCGCTACAACCCGCCCGAAAAGAGCTGGGTCGACGATGGCGACGGCAACAGCCGGCGCGGCGTGGGCGGCGTGCGTTTGGACGAAGGCGTTTATGAAGGTGGCGAGGTCAGCCGCTTCTACGACCCGATGGTCGCCAAGTTGATCACCTGGGCCCCGACGCGGCTTGAGGCGATCGACAA
>JBMOGG010000208.1:0-5090 GCA_049318505.1 Sphingomonas sp.
CGTGAGCAGCGTGATGGTCGTGGCGCTGGCGATGGCGAGAAGTCGCGGCGCCCAGCGCTTCGCAAGCCATGCGGTGCGACGGGCAGCGAGTTCCCAGCACAGGAGTGCGAGCGAATTTAACGCGAATAACATCCACAAGCCGCGCTCGGTGTTCAAGAACATGCCGAACAGCCAGGGGTAAGTCTTGAAATAGAAAATGATCGACAGATTGGCAAGTGCCAGCCAAAGCATCCACAGGCCGGCGAGGCGCCCAATAATGACCCAAGGCGCGATCAGGGCCGCCCAGGTCGCAAAGAGTTCCCAGATGTCGGCATCCGTCTGATAAAACCGGCTGAAAAGCGCAAGCAGTACCCCGACCAGTAGTGATGCAAGCAGCAACGCCGCCTTGCCCGTTGCGCGATCCGGCCCCAGGCGCCGGTAGGCGAGCACCGCCGCGACAATGGCCAGCTCTATCAGGCCGAACCTGGCGAGCTCGTTCCAGTTATGCATGCGCGATGACTCTGCTCGGCATCGCGCCCTTCTCGGACCACGCCAGGATGACATCGTGGACTGTCATCGTTTTCTCCCTTACGCGAAAACCTGCCGGTGCTTGCGCAGTGTGATGCGTGTCGCTGCACAAGACAGTTTCAACAGGCGCCGGGCGGCGGTATCCGGTTGTCGGCTCAAGCCGTCGCATTAAGGGGCCTTGGGTACGCTGACTGGATTGACCTCGCCGCAGTCGGCGCCGAGCCATCGCGCGTTCATCCGGCTTGTCATCGTCATCGGGCGTCCGTCCCCGGGGGCCTTCGACTCGGTTTTCGTCGTGACGATGCTGGTGACGCGCTCGGGGCTCAAGGCTTCATGGCGTGCCGATACCGTGGTCTTCACGCCACCGTCCAGCGTGCAGAGGGCCTCGATCTCCATTTTCGATCCCGTCGAACTGATCACGCGGTGTGTGCACTGCTTGGTGTCGTCGGGGGTGAACGGCTGATTGAGATCCGCCTTGGTTAGGCAGATGCGTTCCTCCTCGCGTTTCGAGAGTTGCGAGTTGAATTGTGACTGTTGAGACTTCAGCATCGTTTCAAACTTTGCCCTTTGCTCGGGTGACTTCAGCATCGACTCGAGATTTGCCCGTTGGTCGGGTGGCATTGCGTCGAGAACGGCTTGCGGTATCTGCGGCATTCCGGGCATTCCGGGCATTCCGCTCGGATCGATCTGCATGGTCATTTCCCACAGCCCGGGCTTCACATTCAGGGGTGTGGTGGCCGCAGCGGCGGCGGTCGCAACGAAGATCGGCATCAGCAGCAAGTATCGAAGGCGTGCCATCGGAGTAGCTCCCAGGGTGATTTATCGACAAGGAAGGTTCGCGCTCGCCACTATCCCAGAACAGGCATCAGGGGCCCAGGCAATGGATCACAGCCTGCACGAGCGAGTGCTTAGTCGAAGCAGCCCTCGACCCCTTGGTCGGCAGCCGTATGATCGAAAAGCGGCGGATAGTACTTTCAAAGGCCCTACCGACGACGCCGAACCGCCCTCGCCCACTGCGCAACGGTTCGACAAGTGTCGATGCCCGCCTTCGTCACGGGCCCGATCAGCCTGCGAGCCGTGTTGATCCGGTCGGCAGCACTCCCGTGACCCTCTCTTTCCCGGCCTGCCCTGCACCGAGCGTGATCAACCCCGCCCCGCTGCCGCTTCAGGGGCGCAGGTCTGTATCGGGATCCGGAGCCGGGGCCGGGGCCGACGCTCCCGGGCGTCGGCCTCACATCAACCTGCCCTGCCTCGGTGGCGCCCGCGCGACGATCGGCGCGAGCTCCGGCTCGGCCGCGCCGCAATCCCGTTCCCGATGCGCGAGGATCCGCGCGATCACCTCGGGCTCTTCGATGCTCGCGATCACCCGCAGCCGTCCCTGGCAACCTGCAGGCGCTGGTGCAGCGCATCGCCGTCGGCCCGCGGGCGGGTTCTCGCTGCACGCGGGCCTGGAGATCCAGCCCGGCGAACGCGCGAAGCGCGAACGCCTGTGCCGCTACGCGAGCCGCCCGCCGGTGGCGACGCAACGCCTCGCGCTGACACCCTCGGGGCAGGTGCGCTACCAACTCAAGGCCCCGTAGCGAGACGGCACGACGCACGTCGTGCTCGAGCCGCTGGACCTGATGGCGCGTCTCGAGGCGCTGGTGCCGCCGCCGCGGATGCACCTGACGCGCTCTCACGGCGTCTTTGCGCCGCACAGCCGTCTGCGCGCGGCGATCACGCCGGCGGGGCGCGGGGCGGGAGGCAAGGGCGCGAAGCCGGATGCCGGGGGCGCCCGCGGTGCCGAAGCGTGTCGCGATGAGCTGGGCGCAGCGTCTGAAGCGCGTGTTCGCGATCGAGATCGCCACCTGCGCCCGTTGCCAGGGAAGGCTACGCGTGATCGCGAGCATCGAGGGGCCTGACGTGATCCCGACGCTCAGGCGCCGGCCTGGGATCGAGCGTCCGACCTGCGCCGCCGAAGCGGCAGCGGGGCGGAGTCGCTCGCGCTCGGTGAAGGGCGGGCAGTTCGTCGCCGCATGAAGGGCCTCTGAAAAGATCATCCGCTCACTAAACGACGAGCCGGCAGATGCCCTAGACTTCTTGCGCATGGAACTGCCCCGCAAATTGGAAACGGCGCGCCTGATCCTGCGCGAGCCGCGCCTGAGCGATGCTTCGGCAATTTTGGAGGGCTACACGCAAGACGCAGAAGTGGCCAAGTACCTGGTGTGGAGGCCGCACCAGGCGATTTCCGAGACAAATGCGTTCCTGGCGGACTGCGTGGATGGCTGGGACGCGCGTACCAGGCTCCCCTATGTGCTGACCTTGGCAGCGAAGGACACAGCCATCGGTATGCTCGAAGCTCGGCCGCGCGCACACCTGGTCGACGTTGGATATGTGTTGGCCCGCCGCTACTGGGGCCAGGGACTGATGTCAGAAGCGTTGTCTGAGCTCGCTTCCGTTTGTCTTTCCCTTCCGGAAGTGTTTCGCGTGCAGGCAACCTGCGACGTCGACAACATCGCGTCGGCGCTCACGCTCGAGAAGGTGGGTTTCAAGCTGGAGGGGCGACTGGAGCGCCACACCGTCCACCCGAACCTCAGCCCGCACCCCCGCGCATGCTTCATGTACGCGCGAACGCGCTAGTCGCAGTTGATCTTGCGCAAGCAAGGGGCGATATGACCTGCGCCCATCGACAGGGAGCCCGAACGACCGAGAGTTCCCGGCACCGCGTGTTTGCCGCATTGACCGTCTCTGGCCAGCGGGGGTAGCGTCGGCCCGATATCACTTGGGGAGGCTGCGATGGCTACGATGTCGAAGGCGCGAGTGAAATCGGTCGCGCGGGGCAAGGCCAAGAAGGCAAAGCGTACGTCGAAGGCGGAGCGGGCGGGGCGCGCGAAGAAAAAGGCGAAGGCCACGAAGACGGCCAAGGTCGTGAAAGCGGTCGTCGCGAGCGGCGCCACGCTGAAGAAGAGAAAGGTAGTGCGGAAGCTGCCGGCCGTCTCTGCGCCAGCGGCTTCCGCAAAGCGCAGTCCGAGCCCGCGCGTCGCGCGAGCGGCGCTGACGGTCAAGCAAGCCCCGCGTGCCGAACGGTACTACGCGGTGAAACCGAAGCCAGTGATCCAGCCGGTCGTCGAGCTGGCCGTGCCGGAATTGGCGGTCACGACGTCGGGGCAGGGCGAGGTGCCGGCGGGCGGGGAGTAAGAGGGGCTCGGCTGTCCCGAAGGCGCCGCTACGAGCGAGCGGTCATTGCTGACGGTCGTGCGCCGGTAACTCGGACAGATGGCGGACGTCGGTTATGGGCTGGCGACGAACCGACGGGTCATCGGGTCGCCGAATCAGCTCGTGGCGTGACTCCGCCAAGGTCTGCGGGTTGCCGATTGCCGCGTCCCGCAACAGACGTGAGGCCTAATGCCTCTTAGGAGATGATGGCAGCCCAGGGATGGATAGGGAGCCAGCGTGAGTACGGGTCTGATTGCACTGCTGGATGATGTGGCCACGATAGCCAAACTGGCCGCGGCCTCGCTGGACGACGCCGCGGCACAAGCGGCCAAGGCAGGTTCGAAGGCCGCATCCAAGGCCGCCGGCATCGTCATCGACGACGCGGCCGTCACGCCGAGATATGTGGTGGGGTTTGCGGCGGACCGGGAACTGCCGATCATCGGCAAGATCGCCTTCGGGTCGCTCAAGAACAAACTCTTGTTCCTGTTGCCGGGCGCGCTGCTGCTGGGGTTCTTGGCGCCTTGGGCCATCACGCCGCTGCTGATGCTCGGTGGAGCGTTTCTGTGCCTCGAAGGCTGGCACAGGGTGGCTGACCTGTTAGGCCGGGGTCGGCAGGGCGCCGAGGCCGATACCGACGGCTTCTCGGGCGACGACGAGGCCAAGGCACCCGAGGTTCTGGAAGGCGAACGCGTCAGCAGCGCCATCCGCACCGACTTCATCCTGTCGGCCGAGATCATGGCCATCACACTGGCCACGCTGACCGGGCTGGCACCGTGGGTGCAAGGTGTGGTGCTGGGGCTCGTGGGCCTCGGCATGACCGTGGCGGTTTATGGCGCAGTGGCGCTGATCGTCAAGGCCGATGACTTCGGCGCGCTGCTGGCGCGAACAAGCAACGGCGCCGTGCGGGCCCTGGGCCGCGGCATCGTGCTGGGTATGCCGCTGTTCCTGAAGGTGCTGAGCACGGTCGGCATGGTGGCGATGCTCTGGGTCGGTGGCCACATCGTGATCTTCGGCGCTTACGAGCTGGGATTGAAAGCGCCCGAACAGTGGGTTCAAGGCGTGACCGACCAGGCGCGTGCGGCTGCCCCGGTGTCCCCCGGTTTTGTGGCCTGGGTGGTTCGGGCGGCCATCGATGCGGTGGTGGGGTTGGCCGTGGGCGCGCTGGTTGCGCCCTTGGCGGGCAACGTGCTGGCTCCCGCCGTTGGCAGGTTGAAGTCTTTGTGGCCCGCCAAGGGGGCGTGATCACCGAGCAACGCCGCCATCTGAATGCCGCGTGCGCGCCAGATCGATCCGTCGGTCCGGGCGCTCGGTGCACGGAGTGGAGTTGACCCGGTTTCGTGGACACCTCACCGTTTGAGAAGGAGGGTTCACGATGGCAAGCAGGCAGA
>JBMOGG010000209.1:0-4968 GCA_049318505.1 Sphingomonas sp.
ATCTATCTCGATGCTGAGGTCGACGTGCTGCGCGAAACGCGGCACCTCATCTTCATGCGGGGTCTCGTGGTCCAGGGCGAGGCACGGCTGGCGGCGTTTTCGGGGACGGTGCGCAAGGGTGTCGGCAAGGGAATCGTCGCGGGGTGAAAGTCCTCGATCGATACCAGGCCCTTGTCACTGCAGGCGAACTTCGCTCCGACGCGACCCAGGCCGCGGCTGCCGGGCGTCTCGACAGACTTCAGGCCCAACTCGAGGCGATCCCGCCCCGGGGATCCATTTTGTGGCGGCTCGGCAAGACCAGGGCGGCTCCGCCGCGCGGTCTTTACCTTTGGGGTGGCGTCGGACGTGGCAAGTCGATGCTCATGGACCTGTTCTACGACTGTCTCGACATCAAGCGGAAACGCCGGGTCCATTTCCACGAATTTATGCTGGAGGTGCACGACCGGCTACGCGACGAGCGCCGCAAGGAAGCCGGTGACCCGATCGCACCCGTTGTCGCCGCACTGGCCGATGAGGCGCGTTGCCTCGCGTTCGACGAGATGGTCGTGAACAACACCGCCGATGCGATGATCATGTCACGGCTGTTCACCGGCCTGATTGCGACCGGCACGACAGTCGTCACCACGTCGAACCGCGCGCCGGCCGATCTCTACAAGGACGGCCTTAACCGCGAGCATTTCCTGCCGTTCATCGACCTGATTGGTGAACGCCTTGACGTTGTCGGGCTCAATGGACCGACGGACTATCGGATGGAGCGCATGGCCGGGGTTGCGACCTGGCATATTCCCAACGGTCCGGAGTCGACCGCCGCGGTGCGACAGGCCTTTTTTCAGTTGACGGACTATCCGCCCGAAGACGCAAAGAACGTGCCCGATGCCAATATCGATCTTGGCGGCAGTCGTATGCTCCATGTGCCAAAAAGCCTGAAGGGCGTCGCGGTGTTCAGCTTCAAGCGGCTTTGCGGGGAAGCGCGCGGCTCAAGCGATTATCTGGCGATCGCGCGCCGCTATCACAGCGTGTTTGTCGTCGGAATCCCGCGGCTCGGCCCGGAGAACCGCAATGAGGCGGCACGTTTCGTGACGCTGATCGACGCTCTGTACGAGCACAAGGTAAAGCTCATTGCGACCGCAGATGCCGAACCGGCGGCGCTTTACGAAAACGGTGACGGCCGGTTTGAATTCGACCGAACCGTTTCGCGGTTGATGGAAATGCGTAGCGCGGATTATCTGGCTGCCGGACACGGCGTGAGCTAAGGTTGCAAGGCAGGGGGCAAAGCGAAATGATCGTCACCACCACCGAAAATGTCGCGGGTCATAGGACCGTGGAGAGCCTTGGGCAGGTCTTCGGCGTTATCGTGCGTAGTCGGGGTCTCGGCGGTAACATCGTCGCCGGTCTCAGGACGTTGATCGGGGGGGAAATCCATGAATACACCTCGCTGGTCGAGGAAACCCGGCGCCAGGCCATCGACCGACTTGTGCGCAACGCGAGCGCCATGGGCGCGAACGCCGTGATCATGATGCGGTTCGACTCAGGGGCAATCGGCCAGACAATGAACGAAGTCGTTGCCTATGGCACCGCTGCGCGCATCGAGCCGCTTTGATCGTGCTGCGGTTGGCTGCCCTTGCTGTCGCGGTCGTCTTGTTTGTGGTCGCGACCGCCGCGGCAGCCTTCGATCACAGGGCATGGCCCTTTGTCTTCTGGACGGCGCTCGTCGCCCTTGCGCTCAGTTTTGAGCGCCCGCGCTATGGGGCCGCCCAAAGCGGCCCTCCCGGCCCCGGGTGGCAGCAGACTGGCGAGCGATTTTTCGACGATGCGACCGGCCACCGTGTCGAGGTATGGTTTGACCCATCGACTGGCGAGCGGCGTTACGTGAAGGCGGACTAAGCGCGCTTGCCCTGAGGGAGTGTGCTGCTAGCGTACCGGCCAATAGGGAGAGAAGAAGATGCGTAACGCCTTACTGATTTTGACCACCGCGCTCGCAACGACGCCAGCACTCGCGGCGCCCCCGGTAATGTCGTCGGCCGACAGCACCGCCACGCATAGGATGTTCGAGACGATCATCAACACGCCGACTGTGCTCGGGCGCGGCAAAGTACCTGAAATGGCGACCTATCTGGCAGGTGAGTTCACCAAGGCGGGCTGGCCCGCTGCCGATGTTATGGTGATGCCTTACGATACCAAGGGCGACAAGACCGCTGCGCTGATGGTCATCTGGCGGGCGGCGGGCAAGCCATCGGCCAGACCGATCATGTTGATGGGGCACATGGACGTCGTTGAGGCCAAGCGCGAGGATTCGACGACCGATCCGTTCGTGCTGACCGAAAAGGACGGCTATTATTATGGGCGCGGCACGACCGACATCAAGGAAGGGCTTGTCGGCATCAGCCGCGCGCTCATCCAGCTGAAAGCGGCGGGCTTCAAACCCAGACGCGACCTTGTCGTCTTCTTTACCGGTGACGAGGAAACCAACGGCATCGGTGCAGAAAAGGGTGCGACCGAATGGCGTGCCATGATGGGCAATCCCGAACTCGGGCTCAATTCGGATGGCGGCGGCATTGGCTTCACGATGGACGGCAAGCCGCTGGGCGCGAGCTTGCAGACGGCGGAAAAGACCTTTGCGGGTTACACCTTTACCGTCACCAACCGGGGCGGCCATTCGTCGAAACCGCGCAAGGACAACGCGATCTATGAGTTGAGCCACGCGCTCGAGCGGCTCGAGGCCTATCGCTTCCAGCCCATGCTCAACGAAACCTCGCGCGCCTATTTCGCTGCCGCCGCAAAGATCGACCCCCGTCCTGAAATGGGCAAGGCGATCAACGCCTGGCTGGCAGGCGACGAAAGCGCGGCCGACAAGGTGGAGGCAGACGAGACCTATGTAGGGCTGACGCGGACGCGTTGTGTCCCGACCCGGCTGTTCGGCGGGCATGCTGACAATGCCCTGCCGCAGCTTGCCACCGCGATGGTCAATTGCCGGATCTTCCCGGGTATCGATCCGAATGCGACGCTCGCCGAGCTTCAGAGGATTGCGGGTGAGGGCGTGAAGGTGACGCGCAACGACGATTATGTTGCTTCGCTGGTCTCGCCGCTGCGGCCCGACGTGATGGGTGCCTTCACCAAGGCGGTCACGACGCTTCACCCCGGCATGCCCGTTGCGCCCGAGATGTCGACCGGTGCGTCGGACGCGCGGCCGTTCCGGGTCGCAGGCATTCCTGTCTATGGCATCGGGGGCGAATGGGTGCGGGTCCCTGTGGATCTTCGTGCGCACGGCAAGGACGAGCGGCTGCCGGTTGCGGCACTCGATGACAATGTGAAGCACTGGATGATCGTCGTGCAAGAAATGGCGGGAAAATAGTTCTTTTTGCTACTGCGAACTATTTGCAAAGATAATCCATCCCTGAAGGTTGCGGCGTTGCTATAAGGAGCCTAAGCGGCTCGCAATTCCGCAACGTCAGGGAAGGACTGCCCGTCATGGCACGCAAGAAGATCGCGCTTATCGGCGCTGGAAACATCGGTGGCACGCTTGCCCACCTCGCCGCGCTCAAGGGCCTTGGCGACATCGTTTTGTTCGACGTCGTCGAAGGCGTGCCTCAGGGCAAGGCGCTCGACCTGTCGCAGTGCGGCCCCGTCGAGGGCTTCGACGCGACGATTATCGGCAGCAACGACTATGCCGACATCGCGGGCGCCGACGTGATCATCGTCACCGCCGGTGTGGCCCGCAAGCCCGGCATGAGCCGCGACGATTTGCTCGGCATCAACCTGAAGGTGATGAAGGCGGTCGGCGAGGGCATTGCTGCCAACGCCCCCGGCGCGTTCGTGATCTGCATCACCAACCCGCTCGACGCGATGGTCTGGGCGCTGCGCGAATTCTCGGGTCTGCCGCATCACATGGTCGTCGGTATGGCGGGCGTGCTCGACTCGGCGCGCTTCAGCCATTTCCTTGCCGATGAATTCAAGGTCTCGGTCAAGGACGTCACCAGCTTCGTGCTTGGCGGGCACGGCGACACGATGGTCCCGGTTATCGAATATTCGACGGTCAGCGGCATCCCCGTCCCCGACCTGATCGAGATGGGCTTTTCGACCAAAGAGCGCATCGATGCCATCGTCCAGCGCACGCGTAGCGGCGGCGGCGAGATCGTCGCGCTGCTCAAGACCGGATCGGCCTATTATGCCCCCGCAACCAGCGGTATCGCGATGGCAGAGGCCTATCTCTATGACCAGAAGCGCGTCCTGCCCGCCGCAGTCCACCTGACCGGCCAATATGGCGTCGATAACCTTTATGTTGGCGTGCCCGTCGTGATCGGCGCCGGCGGTGTCGAGAAGGTCGTCGAGATCAAGTTGAACGACGAAGCAAAGGCAAACCTTGCGGTGTCGGTCGATGCCGTCAAGGAACTGCTGGTCGCATGTAAGGCGATCGACGGCTCGCTCGTCTGAACTTCGCACGCCTCCTGGAAGGAAACAGATGAGCATCCTCGTCGACAAGAACACCAAGGTCATCACGCAAGGGATGACCGGCAACACTGGCACATTTCATACCGAACAGGCGCTTGCCTATGGCACGCAGATGGTTGGCGGCGTGACCCCGGGCAAGGGCGGGACGACGCATATCGGCCTGCCGAACTTCAACACCGTGCATGAGGCCGTGGCCGCGACCGGCGCGACGGCTTCGGTCGTGTACGTGCCGCCGCCCTTTGCCGCGGACTCGATCCTCGAGGCCATCGACGCCGAAGTGCCGCTGATCGTGTGCATCACCGAAGGCATTCCGGTGCAGGACATGGTCAAGGTGAAACGATCCTTGTCGGGCAGTAAGTCGCGGCTGATCGGTCCGAACTGCCCCGGCGTGCTGACGCCCGGCGAATGCAAGATCGGCATCATGCCAGGCAGCATCTTCTCGAAGGGCAGCGTCGGTGTTGTGTCCCGTTCCGGGACGCTTACTTACGAAGCGGTATTCCAGACGTCGGCCGAAGGCCT